>CAZXZW010000193.1:0-1518 GCA_964645745.1 uncultured Bdellovibrio sp. | reverse complement strand
TGATGATTTTGACGATGACTTACATGGTCCATCAAAAGATGAACGCGTATCAACAACGTGGAAGCCGCATTAACTTATCGTCTGCTGCTTCCTTTTCGTTATTTCGCTAATTTTTAGATCTTAATTACACCCACAAGAAGAAGAATTTTAACATGCCCCAGAAACCTGGGTCTTTATCTACTGATTCACACGTTTGGAAATTCTGAACTAGACGAGCATTATAATCTGTCGTTCCTTTAGCTAAATTCCACGGAGCGTAAGGGAAAAAGGCCGCGATCACGCAGTTTCCTTTTTCAACAGCTCCCCATTTACGATCTTCACTGGAAGCCATGTGAATTTCACCCGTTTGCAAATCTTTAATCGCCACCGAGAATGAGAAAGCTTGTTTAGGAATCGAATTATCCGTTGTCGTTGTCACGATCAATCCGGCATTGATTTTTTCCACCGTAGCGACTTCGCCTACGATGCGTTTTTTAAAAACAAAAGACCAGTTGAAAATAAAGATCCAGATTAATAAACCTAAAACAGCAGCACCTAAAATTGACTTTAACATTGTATTTAAAAATTTCATAAAAATGACTATGACTTATTCCTTAAAAAGACACAACCATTGAGCTGATTTTAAGCCCGCTTTACCGTACGCATAACGCGCAACATCTATGAAATGTTTCTACTCGTTAAGTCCTCTTTTAGACTACACTAAAACGATGTTCACGCGTAACGAAAAAATCGTCCTCTTCAGCTTAGCCGCTATCCAATTTAATCACATCGTGGATTTCATGATCGTGATGCCATTGGGCCCGAAGCTTATGCGTGTGTTTGAAATTTCACCGGAACAATTCAGCCTACTGGTTTCAATGTACACTTTAATGGCCGAACTTTCGGGATTCTTGGCTTCTTACTATGTCGATAAATTCGCTCGCAAAAACAACTTAGTTTTTATGTTCATCGGCTTCATCATATCAACCGCTCTTTGTGCGGCGGCTCCAAGCTTTGGTTGGTTACTAGCGGCGCGAGCCTTTGCCGGCTTCTTTGGTGGAATTATGAACTCGCTGATCCTTTCGATTGTCAGCGATCTGATCAGTTACGAGCGTCGGGCTACAGCCATGGGAACAATCACTTCAGCTTTCTCATTAGCTTCAATTCTCGGAGTTCCCTTCAGCCTTTACTTATCTGATCATTTTGACTGGCACGCACCGTTTATGTTCTTGGCCCTTTCATCATTGATCGTTTTATTTGTAGCGGTTAAACATATTCCCTCTGTACGAAGTCACCTCGATCACGTCGACAGTGTGAAAACGGTTATCAGTAATCCGTTTACAAATATTTTACAAAGCCGCACTCAATTGTTTTCTTTATTCTTCATGTTCATTTTGATGTTGGGACACTTTTCAATTATTCCGTTTATCTCCCCTACTTTGGTAGCCAATGCCGGAGTCAGTGAAAATCAACTCCTCTTTATCTATCTTGTAGGCGGATCTTGCTCGAGGTTGATGCCACCTCTGATCGGAAAACTTT
>CAZXZW010000192.1:0-1519 GCA_964645745.1 uncultured Bdellovibrio sp. | reverse complement strand
CAGTGCTCGTGAGTTTCCGCCCAATGTAAATTGCTTTAACGGCCAAGTGCAGTTAAACTCAGAAATTAAAGTTGATTATGACGATGGTGCGATAAATCGATATTCTTTACTGGGGGAGACGCCATATTATACTTTTTCAGACGTGACTCTGAATAGGGCATCAAGTGGAGGCGTTCGAGCCTTTGTGAAAATGAATGGTGATATGCTGAACGTCAACTCTTCATCCAATACCGATTTAGGATTATTTAAAATTCAAGTCGGAGTTTCTTCGAATTTACGATGCCAAGCAGATGTCACTTATAATTTGGCGAAACGACTGGTTAAAGGCTGTGATATCATGCCGCAATCAGCTCAATTTCCTGGATATGACCTGCATTTAAGTAATCGCGTAGATAGAGATGAAAAACAGAATTTAAAAACGACTTTAAGTTTTGATCAAACACTTCATATTATGAAAACGACTAAAAGCGTGCAGGTCTTAGGTGGGGCAAGTGTTCTTTTGAATGCGGATGGTGAACTTGTGCAAGGACACTTATCTGAGCCCTTTAAATTTATGTGGGAAAATAAAGAGTTTTCGACGGATTTCATTTCTTTGGATTCAAGCTCATTTATTTTAATGACGTATCAAGAGAGCCTTTTTAAATATAAGAACCAAGCGCGAATTTTGAATATTGAAAATTATGATTATATGTCTTTCTGTAAAGAGTCTTCGGACTTGTTCAATGGAATTAATCTCAAATCGGATTCCGATTATATAAGTAAGCCAGAATATTTTTATAATCCAATTACGCAGGGGCTAGTCTATAAATCCGATGAGACGGTGGATTTTATTGATCAGATCACTTGCTACGCTTCTCAGGCTATTCAGCTGAAAGAGCTGCTCTAGTTTCCTGGACTATCGCTTTTTGCCAATGGCTTTTAATATTAAAGACACGCTAAATCTGGATTTGTTCATTCAATTTGTTATCATATAAGAACAAATTGTACTTAATTAAAGTCTGAAGGAGACGTATGAAAAAGTTATCGATTGTTTTAGCTGGTCTTGTGATTGGATCAACAGTAATGGCAGCGGAACCTAGTTCTAAAATTCCAAGTTTTACAGAAGCATTTAAGTCTCAGCGTAAGCCGGCTAGTGATGTGACTTATACAGGTAAATGTTCAGTTTCTGAATACACTAAAAAAGGTTGGGTTGTTGCAACAACTAAATCAGTCAATATTCAAGTAGGAGCTCCAGGCGAAGTGCCGATGGCTTCAATATCTTTAGTTCATAATAAAGGAACTGAAAATCAAATCGAAGTCAGAATGAGTTTTATGTTAGATTCAGCGGGTGGAACAGAGGTTATTCCTATGTTCATGGGAAGCGTTGAGAGCAAAGACGTTGTGGCTAGTTTTGAAAGTGATCGTAAAAATTTCGATACGGCTACATTGAAATCCGGTAAAGCTGAGTTTGGTGTAGGTGGATTACACTTCACTCAAAAGCATACTCCTGAGCATGTGAACATCATTTACTGCGCAGCAG
>CAZXZW010000191.1:0-1532 GCA_964645745.1 uncultured Bdellovibrio sp. | reverse complement strand
TCTGTTGTACGAGAGAAAAAGTCTTTGAAAGCTGTTTCTAAATAGCCGATCACTTCGTTATTCTCAGCTAAATTTAAATCGGACCACGTTTTGAAAACCACCGCCAAGAAAGGTAATCGTTTCATACGGTCTTTCAAATTCATTTTATTGTAAAATATTTTTTTAATATCTTCATTACGTAACAAATCGTCGGCATCAGTTAACTCTAGGAACTGAGCCTTAAATTTTTCGTACTCTAGATGATTGGTTTCTTCAGTTTCTCCGTAATAGGATTGTTCCAAAGATTCCCAAGTTACATCCGTCGATAAACTTTTGATTTTTGAAATGAGTAACTGAAAACAACCCAAGCTTAACATCGAAGCGACATTCTTTTTATTATAGGGAATGCCTTCGCTATCTAAATGGATTTTCAATACTGGCCAGTACTCTTCGACCCGTGGAGACATTAATCCAATGTGAGCCGGTTTAACTCCCGCATCGATCCATTCACGAACTTGGCTAACGATGTATTTAATCTCTAAGGCTTCGGTAGAGAAACGTTTATAGACACTTAGATTTAAAACTTCGTCTTTCACTTCAGAGGCCGTGGCCTTCGCCGCAGGCTTGGCGGAGTATCCGCTGTGCGTAGTATAGGTATTTAATAAATATCTATACTTATCTTTCCATTCTGGATTTGGAACAAAGACCGTTACATCGTTCTTTTTAGAGAGTGATTGAAAAATTCCCATTTCGACTGAAGTCATTTCTGATCCCAGATCTAAATAGATATGTTTTTCCCAGCTGAGAAGATTCATATCAACATTTTGAATAAAACTAGGAATCCACTGACCGTCGATTACTTTTTTTTCTTTAACTAAGTAGTTTAAACATAAACGAGAAATCAAATACCATTTGTACCAAGTTTTATTTTTAGTCTTCATCCAATCTTGGATAATCTCATCGGACTGAGGACTCAAAATAACTGGAGCTAATTCATTTAAGTAACGATAAACCGTGGAATGCTGATGAGGCTCTAATTCAAGATCCTTAAATTGCTCTGAGTGAATAAAGTTTTGAACTAAGATCTTGATGAAGTCTGAGCTGACGACCGATAAATCAGGGCTTAAACGACGCAACCAAAGGCGCCAGAAATCACTGATCCGTAAAATCGAATCATCTAAGAAGTAGCCATCTTTATTTAAACATTTATTTTGAATATCGAGCTTAGATTTTAAATCAGATACGATCCATGTTGAGTTCTGAGAATTAAACTGATCAACATAGCTTTTTATTTCATTGGCATCTGAGATGTTTACAAAACTCAACATCCCATCATACTAACTATCTTCTCTGCAGAAGTCTTCTTTTTTTACCCATTTGATTTCTTAATTTAAAGGCCTGATCGAAGTCTAAAGTAATACTGACGCTAGCTTGGTAGCGTTCATTTCGCGCCTGACCAATCGAGCTGCCTAATTCATCAGAATAAGCCGCTGCTTCAAAATTAAAGAGCCATAAATCGACCCCTGCGCCATACGTTAAATTACCTTGAGAAA
>CAZXZW010000190.1:0-1554 GCA_964645745.1 uncultured Bdellovibrio sp. | reverse complement strand
TTGGTAATCAGGAACTTAAAACGAATCAAGATTTTCAAATTTTTATCGACAATGCGGTTGATGCCTATAGCTTGTATTTAAGTTCATGCCAGGGACAAATTAAGTTCGAAATTTCCTCATTGGATAATGTTAAAAAAGTAACTCGATATTTTGATCGTATCGTCGATGTTCTAAGTACTTCTTATCAGTATAAAAAGACGGGGAAGATTAGCACTCATGATCTAGATGAGCTTCTTCAAGTTTTAATGGAAAAGAAAATATTTCCTTTTGATGTTCAGTTTAAAACTTTCCAAGAATTTTATAAAGTTGCTTTGAAGCGTGTATTTGCGCAGGAGACTTCAGATTATATTACAGGACAGCAGCTAGATTCGTATTACAAAGAGTCGGAATTATTCAAGCTGGGAATTAAATATTTAGAAACGCTAGATATGAGTAAAACATATAAACTGGCTGATATTCAGAAATCTCATAAGCTATTTGCTGAAAAATCATCTTATCATCAGGTGTCGACGCAGTTTAATAACAATGAGCGCTATAAGATCGCCACAGATTTTATTGCTATCTATGATGATCTTTACCAGGCACATCCGGCTATGGTTAAGAATAACAAGTACATCCTTTCTAAAAATCTCGCGAATGAAAACTTCACGTCACTGGATTTAGCTCGTGGTCTTTACATTAAGATGCTAGCTCGTCAGTTATTGATGGGGTGGGGCGACGGTAAAACGGCCACTGAGTTTAAAAAAGCTACCATCACTAAAGAGCAAATGATGACTTTCACTCGTGAATTTAAGCAATTCGGGATTGAGCTTAAGTTAAATGATCCTCGTTCGAAAAGCGATGGATCGAAAGCTTTCTTGGAAGCCAATTTGTTCGGATTTACTTCAGACGGAAACACCGTTATGTCGATGTCTGAGACCTTTGAGTATCTTCATTACTTGGTACCAGAAGGGTCGGGAACAACCACGCAAATTCAAACAGGCTTAGCGGCTGCTCAATGTGAGCTTCCGCAGTTAGATGTCTTTGGAAATCATTGGAATCCAGAGTCGTGCTTTATTCAGCATTTGAAACATAATCTTTCTAAGTATTTTGTGGGGAAGCCGGCTCTGGTGCATTACTTGTCTAAGTTATCAGACAAAGAGTTCTTGGAATACTATACGTTGTTAATGGATTTCTCGCGCTTCGATATGAAGAATAAAAATGTTAAGGTTGAAACGGTAGATATCCAAACTTTTGTGGTTTTAACCAGCTATATTGAGGCGATGTTTGTGAAGTATGATGCGAATGCCAACGGGACATTGTCAGCACAGGAAATTCGCACGGCTTATCCAAGATTTAAGGCCTTTGCGACGGACTACAGTCAGAAAAATGCGGCAGATTCGTTGAAGGAGTGGGATGAATCTTTGTTGAATATCTGTCGTAGTTACTATACGAAAGATGATCTGATCCGTGAATCATTTATTTTCATGGTTCTTAATAAAGGCACGATGCCTAAGATGGCTAACATGAACTATGTTCTTTGCGCGAGCAAAGGGCTTTTCACATTTAAAAATG
>CAZXZW010000189.1:0-1636 GCA_964645745.1 uncultured Bdellovibrio sp. | reverse complement strand
ATCCCTCTGAAAACAGTGGAGAAACACTTGATTCTCTTTACTCTTCGCATGTGGATTACGCCTACTTTTCAGAAATCAAATTCGCGCGCGCACAGGTGTTCACTCCGCCCCCGCCTGCAAATTCTCGCAGCAAATACAGCTCTCAAGTCCGCGTTACTCCTCGAGAGCAACCATTCGAAACACCGATCGACTATATATTAGAGAGTCATCAAAAGACTTCTTTAGACTACTTAAATGAACGCCTAAGCCCGACACAACGACTGAAGGGACAGTTCACAGCCCAACAGCTCAAGACGGTCTTCCGTCGCTTAGCGAAGACCTCTCACCCTGATATGGGTGGAAGCCCTGAGTCGTTTCGAGAACTGATCGCTCACTTCAAAGTGTTGTCACTTTTTTTATCAACACGTAAATAGCCATGTAAAAGCGACATAAGACTGACGCGCGGGCGCTTTTTTTGTTTATTATAGACATAAAACCCATTAGTGTTGCGGCCATGGCAGCACCCATTCAACAAAAAGACATTCTTTTAGGTACATTGAATTCCACGTACCAGCACAGTTCGTTTGGATTGCGCTACCTTTATGCCAACATGCAGGAATTACAGCCACACACACAGATCATTGAATGGACCATCAAAGAAAATTCAAGAAACATTGTCGAGCAAATCTTAACTTACCGTCCTAAAATTATGGGCTTCAGCGTTTACATTTGGAATACCGAAGAGATGTTCGAAGTTCTTTCGATGTTAAAAATGGTGGCTCCTGAAATCGTCGTCGTTCTTGGCGGACCGGAAATTTCCTTTGAGACTGAATCTCAACGCTTGTTTCCACTTTGTGATTACGTGATCACGGGCGAAGCAGATCATTCATTCCGTGAGTTCTGTCAGGCAATTTTAGCTGGTCAGAAGCCTGAAACTAAAATTATTCGAAGCCTTTTGCCAGAAATCAAATCGGTTTTGACCCCCTACCATCTGTATACCGATGACGATATCAAGAATCGCGTGATTTACGTCGAGGCTTCTCGCGGTTGTCCTTACAAATGTGAATACTGCCTTTCGTCACTCGATAAATCAGTTCGCAACTTTGATACGGAACACTTCCTTAAATCAATCGATGTTCTTATGGATCGTGGTGCGCGTACGTTTAAATTTGTAGATCGAACTTTCAACTTAAGCCCAACGACCTCAACGGCGATTCTTAAATACTTCTTAACTAAGATTCATTTGGGATTATTTTTACATTTCGAAATGGTTCCTGATCGTCTTCCTCAAGAAATTAAAGATTTGATCGTTCAATTCCCCGAAGGCAGCCTTCAGTTCGAAGTGGGTATTCAAACTTTAAATCCTGAAGTGGCTGTTAATGTTTCCCGTAAGAATGATTTAGTCAAAGTCCGTGATAATTTCAAATTCATCTTAGAACATACAAAAATCCACACCCATGCCGATCTCATCGTGGGTCTACCTGGAGAAACTTTAGAAAGCTTTGGAGCAGGCTTTGATCGCCTGGCTGAAATGGGTCCGGATGAAATTCAAGTCGGCATTCTTAAACGCCTTAAAGGTACTCCGATCATTCGTCACGAAGCTCAGTTCAAAATGATTTACCAAAAGTTTGCGCCTTTCCAAATTATCTCAACGTCG
>CAZXZW010000188.1:0-1646 GCA_964645745.1 uncultured Bdellovibrio sp. | reverse complement strand
AAAATGTAGAGTTCAACGGACAGATCGTGCCGATTGATTACAGCGTTCATATTCCCCAAACCAACGAAGTACTTTTCCAATCTATTTACGGCGCGCAAATCGTTTACCAGTTTGATTCTGGAGCTTATGTGCAAACATCATTTATTTCAAAACCGTCACATCAAATTGCTTTAACTTATAAAGCGGTGCTAGTTGCTGACCGTGTGAAAGCTGATATCATTCCTAAAATGTACCGCGAGCAAAATATCGCCTTCGACATGGGATATCGACAAGATTGGGGTAGTTTGGGTGTGATGTTCTTATCGAATAATCCAGATCAAGTTATTCCCGATGCGAATTATAATTACCCTGAAATCAAATCGTCAGTAAGCCTAGGTCCGCAAGTAAAATTAAATTTAGGTCAGTTCAGATTATTCGGAGCTGGTCTCATGGTGAGTGGTGGAGAAGTCGTCGATCGAGGCCCAGATGCCGGACAGGTGACGAAGTCCTTAACCACGAAGTTCATGTATAAAACAGCTTATCAATTAGGGGCTTTATATAAAGGACGTCTCAGTCGTCATACCACTGTTCAATCGGAAGTGAATTGGACTGAAGGGACTAAAAGTGCCATTAAAATTTTAAAGATTAAAAATAAACTGAATTTTTACCGTTCGTTCGGTCTTTATGTCGACGTTTTATTAGTTGAAACAGAAGATTCGGCTGCATCAACTGAGACGACGAATGTGACCCATTTGCAAAACTTAGATCAGGTTTTACTAGGAGCTAGTTATGAATTTTAGGACGTTGGCACCCATAACTTACATTGTCGCGATGGCGACAACCTTTACGGGTTGTACCGACTTCATGCATGGTAAAAAAGATAAAACTGAAAATTTGAAGATCGAATTAGTTGATAGTTCGTGCTCTAAAGATTTTAAGCAGCAATTAAATAAAATTGTCGATTCAGAAGCCTCTGAGGGCGAAATTAATGCGGTATTCGAATGTGTTGATAAGTACATGAGTCAGTTCCAAAGTAAGGTTGAAGGTGAAGCTCAGGCCGATGTCTACAGCGCTCAAGATTTATTGTATATTACAAATCGTTTCTTTAAAGATTTAGAGCTATCAAAAGATGTTATTAAGAAAATTACAAACTTTAAAAAAGCTTTGGTTGGTGGAGAGTCTGAGTCTGTAACTCGTCAAGAAGTGACTGAAATTCGTGAATATTTTAAGAAATATTTGCAGCCCGAAGTGATCGCCTTATCACCGCACATTAAAGTTTTGCGTATGAATGCAGATTCTAACGTAGTTTATCTGGACAAACCAGTTACGGCAGCGATCGAACAGTTGAGAAAAAGCTTAAAGTTCTTAGCTTCGAAAACTAATTTTGAACGTTCGGGTTATGGTTATAATGATGCTAAAGAGCTGATGTTTGGCTTGAAACTTGTTGGTGAGAATGATCAAAAAGTCATTGAGACTATCGATAAAACACGTCAGCTGTTGATTGGTAATCAGGAACTTAAAACGAATCAAGATTTTCAAAATTTTATCGACAATGCGGTTGATGCCTATAGCTTGTATTTAAGTTCATGTCAGGGGCAAATTAAGTTCGAAATTTCCTCATTGGAAAATGTGAAAAAGGTGACTGGATACTTTGATCGTATCGTCGA
>CAZXZW010000187.1:0-1673 GCA_964645745.1 uncultured Bdellovibrio sp. | reverse complement strand
TATGAACAGTACAAATTAGCTTCTCGTCAACATTGGATCAAAGCTACAGAACAACTAGCTTACGCCCAGATTGATGATAAGTTGTACGCCGATTACCTCAACGAATCTTACCGCCAAAGTAAGTCTCAAGAAGATAAAGAGCAGCTCGACAAACAACTTCAAACAATCAAAAAATCCTACAAACTGGATTACAAACCGATGCCCATTAAAGATCAGTTTGCTAAAATTGATGTTAAAGGAAAAACCTACATTCTTGATGGTGTAACTTACGATATTAATGATCGCGCTGCTGTAAAAGATCCCGTAGTCACACCTCCTGAAAAGAAAACTGCGAAAAACTCAAGCGCAGATAATACAGATAAAAAAACAGTAGCTCAAAAAAAGAAAGCTGTGATTACTGTTGGACCCTTATCTAAAGGTAAAATTATTCCAGACGAGCCATCTCCTTCTTTTGCTAGTTGTGTTTGGGACAATGCTAATCCTCGCTCGGTCGTTTATGGCCCGGGCTGTAATGCCGACGGAAGTTGTTTATGTCGCGGTCATGTCATTTGTAAACGCAACGGTCAGCAAAAAAGACGTCTGGCGACTTGCTCAGAAAAATATTGCACTGACGAAACACCAAGCGAATGTTCAGCAGAGCTTGGTTTCGGATCACAAATCCCACAGAATTAATTTAAAGGAATTTTATGAAGCACTTACTTAGCATCGTTCTTGTTATTTTCTCTTTAAACATCGCTCACGCCGCTTTAGACGAACTGATTTTGGTCCAAGGACACATTGAAAGTTCAGAAGATAAAGTGAACGTGAAGGTCACTGACAACAACGGTCAAAAACTAATTTTACCTCGTAGTGCGTTTCCTAAGAAATTTGATTTTAGAAAAGGAAATTACTTTTCAGTTGAAGTGACAGATCAAGTTTTTGATTCGCTAAACAAAGTACCGAAAAAAATAAATCGTTAAACACCTTTGTATTTGATTTTCTTGGCGTCTAAGATTTTCTTCATTTGATCACGCTTGTCGCCCTGAACTTCGATAAATCCACCATCCGGTGTCATCTCGTAGGTTCCACCGACTCCGCATTTGATTTTAAATTCTTTGGTTAATTCTTTTAAAAACGTTTCATGTTTTGGAAGCTTATCTAAAACCGTTACGATTTTCCCGCCGCGTCCGTTCTTTTCGATTCTAAAAACCGCTGTGAACTGGTTGCTATCAACTAATTGTGTTTGTTGTTGCTGCTGTAAAGCCTTAGCGAATGATCCATCGATGATTCCCTTATCTTTAGGATCATCGGAATAAACTAAGACGCGATCAGGGCCATTATTATTTGAATTCGATTTTTTATTTTTTGAAGACATATTTAATTAACTACCAGATCCACCCACAGAGGTCTATCCATAATGAACTAATCTTTCATTTCTGGGTCGGTCGCTCCTGCCAGATTGTGTTTTGTATAATTCTTCCCGTCAAAGCGGAACATCGCTCCTTCATTTTCCATCACCGTCACTAAGTTAATGGGACGTTTCCAGATATTGAATAAGTTTCTCATCGACTGATCCATGTAGTTCGGTTGCAAATCTAAACCTTCATGCGTATGAACGAGTAAAAGCTCTCCACGATTTTCGAAATTTGCATCTTCAATTTTAATAATTGGCTGACCGAAGTTTGCTAATTGGA
>CAZXZW010000186.1:0-1719 GCA_964645745.1 uncultured Bdellovibrio sp. | reverse complement strand
CTAGCTCAGATTTTAGATCTTAAGGGCATTGCCTATCAATTTACCGTTATCGGTGGCGAGATTAAAACATCGATTCCCGTAGAAAATGTTTCTTTCTCTGAGATCAATTCGGATGTTTTACAAAAATACGATCTGATCTGCGGATCTGGTCGTGTCGCTATGGAAGCTTTACTTTCAGGCGTTCCGTGCATTGCTTTTGGCGAAACGGAATACATTGGTTTAGTCACTGAAAAGAATTTCGAGACAGCTTGCGCTTCTAATTTCGGAGATATTTCAAATCATTTTAATTTACCGACATTCAATTCTTATCAGGCTCAAAAAGATATTGAATTACTTTTTGCAAATACGGTTGATTATCAACATTTAGCCGATATAACTTCACGCCTTTTCTCTTTAGAATCGATCGCCAAAAAAGTCATGCGAGTTTACGAATCCGCCTACTTCACACGTAATTATAGTAAATGGATTCCAATTCTTATGTACCATAAAATCCCGGATCAGGATTTACAATCTCAGCACAAGATTTACGTGAATAAAAATAACTTTGCGAAGCACCTTCAAACATTTAAAAAATTAAATATGACAACTTTGACTTTTGAAGAGCTAGCCCTTTACCGTAAAGGTTTAAAATCGTTTTCATTATTCCCAAAAAACCCTCTCATTCTGACTTTTGACGATGGCTACGAAGACAATCTTCAAAATGCTGATGTCGAATTAAAAAAACAAAATATGCAGGCTCATATTTACTTATTAGCTGACACCAACGTAGCTAGCAATCAATGGGATCATCAAACCGATCAAACAGAAAAACATAAAATTATCTCTGGCGAAGATCGCAAACTTTGGAAGAACAGCCAGTTTCATATTGGATCTCATGGTTTGAAACATGAACGTTTGCCTGAAATGTCACGCGATAAAAAGATTCTTGAGTTGTCCACTTCTAAACAAAAATTAGAAGCTGAATTTAAACAATCTGTGATCACATACGCCTACACCTATGGTGATACAAATAAAGAATGCGCTGAACTAGCTGAAGCTTGCGGATACGAATACGCTTTAAATACCGATACAGGAGGACTTCATTTAGAAGAAGATCCTTACGCTATTTTTCGTGT
Organism: uncultured Bdellovibrio sp.; assembly: GCA_964645745.1. Lineage (GTDB taxonomy): Bacteria > Bdellovibrionota > Bdellovibrionia > Bdellovibrionales > Bdellovibrionaceae > Pseudobdellovibrio. Next base: position 604 of record CAZXZW010000186.1, on the reverse strand, counting down.
AAACATTTTCCCTGATGAGTCTTTCTCTTCGTTATGGAAAAAGACACGTAAGTGGTACCGTCGTTATTATTACTTTAAAAGAAACAAATAGTTCACTCCGACAGCTAACCCATAGGCTACAATATTACTTACAGATAATTGAGTTAAAGCAATGGCTAAACTTCCGGTCTCTTTTCTTAGGATAGCAAATGTGGCCAAACACTGCATCGCAATCATAAAGAAAATAATTAACCCCAGGCTTGAACCTAAAGTGAACACAGGCGTTCCATCCGGAAAAGTGGCAGCCCTCATTTTTTCAATAAGACCATGCACCTGGGCATCGTCCTCACCTTCAGCATTAAAAATAATGGCTAACGATGACACAAAAACTTCACGAGCTGCGAAAGCAGAAATAATTCCGAAACCTACGCGCCAGTCTAACCCCATCGGTTTAAACACCGGCTCAATCGCCCGCCCTAGTTGAGCCGCATAACTGTGTTCCGCCACTTGCGTGATTTCCGACCCATCAACATTATGACGAGGGAAATTCGTTGCAAACCAAATTACAATGGACAAAACAAAGATAATCGGTCCGGCTCGTTTTAAAAATGATTTTGAACGATCT
>CAZXZW010000185.1:0-1726 GCA_964645745.1 uncultured Bdellovibrio sp. | reverse complement strand
TCTTTCAGCGGTTCGGGCATATTTGGGTTCTGCTTCTCCGTCATCACTTTTAAAAAAGGTTTTTTCATCACCCAACTGAAAAATAAAATTCCAAAAAATAATAACTCGAAAATGGCTGGCTGCAATTTAAACCAAATACCTTCGTTCGTGAAAAGTGAAACAGCTCCTAAGCCTAAAAGCATTCCATTACCGATCCAAGTAATCGTGCTGACCTTTTTATACTTAACAAGTTCAAAGATGATCTCACCAAATCCAAAGATCATACCGGCGATCAAACCTGCTACGGTTCCGTACTTCTCTTCGATAACTGTAAAGAGGATAACAGGCAGTAAACCGCCAAATAATAACGAGAGCGCTCGGGACTTAGGAGTTGGTTGTGTCATTTGCCTAAATACTATCTTGGCGATTTACAAATGATGAAGGATTTAATTTAAGCTAACGCGCTTAGACTTGGGTTGTGAGATAGGGGGTCTATTCTTCATCATAGCAGTATGTCATATTTTCATATTCTCATCTTGTCATTCGTCGAAGGCCTTACTGAATTCTTACCGGTTTCTTCCACCGGCCACTTGATTTTAACCAATCATTTCTTAGGACTCGAATCTTCTGAGTTTTCAAAAGCGTTTGATGTTATTATTCAATTCGGCGCTATTGCCGCCGTACTAGTGATTTATAAAGAGAGATTTAAATTCAATCTGGAGTTTTATAAAAAACTACTCATTGGATTTATACCCGCAGCTGTCATCGGATTTCTAGCTAAGAAATTAGTTTCAGATATGATGGAGAGTGCAGCTGTTGTCGCTTGGGCTCTGATCGTCGGCGGAATCATTATGATCATCACGGATTGGATCTTTTCTCGCAAGGGCGATAGCAACGAACCGGTCACTTACAAAAACTCTTTCATTATCGGCCTTTCTCAATGTTTAGCTCTTATTCCTGGCGTTTCTCGGTCAGCCTCAACCATCGTTAGTGGTCAAATGGTCGGATTAAGTAAAAAAGATGCCGCTGAATTTTCATTCTTCTTAGCTGTTCCGACTTTAACTGCGGCTACTCTCTACAAACTTTGGAAAATCAGAGACATCATCCACACTGAACACTTAGCCCAACTTGCCGTGGGAACCTTTTTCTCGTTTGTCTTTGCTATTTTCGCTATTCGCTTTTTCTTAGCTATAGTTAAAAACTATGGATTCAAATGGTTCGGTGTTTACCGTATCATTCTAGGCGCTATCGTTCTATTTACGTTTAAATCTTAGGAGCTCTTATGTTCAGTAATTTTTTAAAATACTTTTCTCCCGAAACTTATGAGCAGTACAACAATTTGATTCAATTATCAAATAACTGGAAATGGGTTTTGCTGCTTATCAGCCCTTTTGCTTTTTATCTTTTTAAAATTATCATTCATATGGTGATCAAAGCTGTTCGTAAAAAATTGCACGAGCGCTTAGAAGCTCGTCACATCAATACTTTTACGAAATACTTCTCACGCATGAAATTCGAAAGCGCTATTGCCTGGATCATCACTTGTATCCCCGTTTCGATCTTTATCGAAAATTTTGAGTTCGCGCCTTCAGTTGAAAAGTACTTATTTATTATCGTTAAAGTCTTAGTTACGGTTCAAGTGATAAAATTAGCCATGATGATCTCAGATGCTCTTTGCGAACTTCTGGCTGATTTACGCCCGGCTGCAGATCACCCCTTAGATAAACAAATTGCACCGCTCTTATCA
>CAZXZW010000184.1:0-1765 GCA_964645745.1 uncultured Bdellovibrio sp. | reverse complement strand
TAAAAAAGCGAAGACCCCTTCGTTTTTTCAATTCTAATCCTAATTTTAACGTTTTATTGCGATCTGCAATTTAGAACAAAACGGGTTCGATATATTTCTTAGATAATTTATAGAAAATCACCACAGAACCTAACAAAGAGACATCAAACAAAACCATCAAGCCTTTAGAGTCTGAAGGTAACTTTGTTGGATTTAAAAAAGCGAATAAAACAATTAATCCTAACATCAACGCCGTCATGATACTGACTGTTGAAAACGAGGCGATTTCTTTTCGACCGATAAACCAAACAATCCAAAATCCCAGTAAAGCAGGCATCAAGGTCATACAGGTAGCTACACCACCGAATGTGCCCGCAAGCCAAGGTAAATCAGCCATATTCGAATCAAGCGGAATAGCGAATAAAATAAATAACGCTGTCAACACAGCCGTTAACAACCCTGCCATCAACGGAGCCAGAATCGAGAATTTCCAAAAATTAGCGTACAACTGAGATTGGAAAAACTTTTTCATCTTAGAGCCCCATGATATCTGATTCAGAGACTACTTTTTCTTCTCCGGTTTTAAAATCTTTGATCTTAAATTCCATCGACTTGTCTTCTTGTTCGAAAATCAAGATGGCTTTTTCTACACCCATCTTATTGGCTTTTTCGAATTTCTTTTTGAAATTACCATTCATGATGATTTCACATGACTTATTTTTATTACGTAAGCCCGATGCAAACTGCATCGCTTTCATCATCGCCACATCACCTAATGCGATAATCGCAATCGGCTTTGCCGCTTGAGGAATCGCTGTCTCGGCGACAATCGTTAAATCAGATAAACGATCGACACCGCTCGCCCACCCAACTCCGGGAGTTTTAGGTCCACCTAATGTTTCCGATAATCCATCGTAACGACCACCAGCTAGAATAGCACCTTGTGCTCCTAGTTCAGTTGTTACGAATTCAAAGACCGTATGACAGTAGTAATCAAGACCACGAACAAGTTTCGGGTTTACTTGATAAGGAATTTTTAAAGCATCTAAGCCCGCCGTAACGTCAGCGAAGAATTTTTTTGCCGTCGGCGTTAAGTGATCCGCCATTTTCGGCGCGTTCGCCACAAGCTTTTTATCGCCTTCATCTTTGCTATCCAAAATGCGCATTGGGTTTTTCTCTAAACGTTTTTGCGAATCTTCTGATAACTGATCTTTAAGCGGCGTTAAGTAAGCCACCAAAGCTTGGCGATAACTATCACGGGATTCTTGATCACCTAAAGTGTTGATCTCAAGCACGGCACGGTTATGAAGATTAATTTTTTTCAAGAACGTATATGCAAGATCCAGAACTTCCACATCCGTTAAAGGATTCTCCATTCCTAAGACTTCTACACCCACTTGATAAAATTGGCGGTAACGTCCTTTTTGAGGACGCTCGTATCTAAACATCGGACCGTAGTAATATAATTTATTCGGATTATGCTGCGCCAAACCTTCGCTGATGAACGCACGAACGACGCCGGCTGTTCCCTCTGGGCGAAGTGTAATACTTTCTCCACCGCGATCTGTGAACGTGTAGGTCTCTTTACTAACAGCGTCTGAAGTTTCACCTAAAGATCTGTGAAAAACGTCAGAGAATTCAAAAATCGGTGTTTCGATTTCTTTGAAACCATAGTTTTGTGCACATTTAAATGCAGTATCTTCGATATGACGGAATCTATTCTTTAATTCAGGCAAAAGATCCCTTGTGCCACGAACACTTTGATATTTACTCATAATGAAAGAAA
>CAZXZW010000183.1:0-1773 GCA_964645745.1 uncultured Bdellovibrio sp. | reverse complement strand
TAATGTCGGATTTGAATTGAGGATTGTCGTGAGTTTTTTTATTGAAGTATTCGTTGGCTTGGGAAATGTATTTTCCAACGATGGCGGGTTGGAAGCCTCGTCCAAGTTCTGAGATCAATTTTTCTTCGTTTCCAATGTTTCCTTGAGTGATGCTGAAGCTAACGCTTTGATCGGTTTGAGACCATGTAGCTTCTTTAGCTAGACCAGTAAAATGCATAGTGATCAGTAAAACGAAAATGCCGGTCACCAGGCTTCCGAACATTTTCTTATTAGTTTTGTAATGAAGGATCGCCACTAAAAGCGTGGCTTGGATCAGAAGAATGATTGATGACAATCCGAGGAATCCAACTGTGTCAGCCCATTGGAACATCGGCCACTTCATCCAAAGGAGGGGGTATCCTAAGTTCCATTGGAAGATTCCAGGCCAAATTCTTTCTGTCAGCGAAATCGATAAGGCGATGAGAAAAACGTGTTGCGTAGTTGAGAGTTGGTATTTTCTTTTTAACCACGTCGCCAGCGTTGTTGCCGCCGGAATATAGATATTCATGAGAGCTGCAAAGAGTACTAGAGCTGCGGCGGACAGGGCCGGCGGCAGGTGGCCGAACTCGGTAGCTGTGTAATAAATCCAGTTAAAACCGATCAGTGTAAACACGAATTGACTGACCCAAGTCATCGCAAATTGTGTCTTCAGAGTAGCCTTTTCGCTCTCCGCTCTGACGAGAGCGAACCATAGAGGGATGTAGCAGAACAATAAAGCCCAAGCTGGGAAGGGGATGTAAGAAGTTCCAACGAAAATTCCGGTCAAAACAGATAATGAAAAAAAGTGATATTTTCGCTTGAAATGGGGTAAAATATTGGTCATGCTATAAGTGGTAACATATGATAAATGAATTAACATCAGAAATTCTATTTCGCTGTCCATGCTGTCAAAAGTTATTTTGTACAGAGGGTGATGTCGTCGAAAATCATTCTTCAAAAAACACTGAATTTCAATGCACAGATTGCTCTGAAGATTTTTATTTATCTAACGAAAGAACCGCAAGCGGTCTTTTTCAAACTTACAAAAGAACTCAACATGAATTCGTTAATTGCACGAAATGTAATTTTCTAAAGAGCAAGCAAAGCGATGAATGCCCAAGTTGTGGGGTTATCGAAACTCGTTACAAAGATATCGTGAAATTAGAAAACCCTCGTTTGTTTGAATTGAACCAAATGTGGTCGACAGTGGTGACAGATTTAACCAATGATCAGGCTCATCAAGAATTCCTTAATTTTGCTCAGGGTATGTCAGCTTTGAATTTTGCTGCTCAAAAGTACATGGATCTGCAAAAGATCATGGGTTCGGATGATTTGACGGAAAAGTATTTAAAGCAAATTGAGCTTCGTTTGGAAGCTGTAGCCAACAGCTACATGAGCGCTGAAAAAGACAAATTCAGTCGTACGACTGTGGGTAAGAAAAGATTCTTAGGCTTTGAATATTCGTTCCGTAATATGGCCTTAATTGTCAGTATCGTGGGTGTATTTTTCTTCGTATTAAATGTGATGAGACCGGTTTTCCCGGCCCATAACGGTCTTTTAGTAGCCATCGTTATTCTCTCGACGGCTCTTTGGGCAATTTCTAAAAACCAAACAAAAATGTTTTAGTTAAATCTGTAACCTGTTAATAATAGTGCTAATTTTGATCTGAATTGGGCGTAGTTTCTGTTCCGACTTTTGTGGGCTTAGTCTTTTTCATTCCTGGTGTTTTCACAGCCTTTAAGAATTCTTGTCCGA
>CAZXZW010000182.1:0-1783 GCA_964645745.1 uncultured Bdellovibrio sp. | reverse complement strand
ATTAATACAAGAACTGAAACCGCTACAAGGTTAGCGTCATTTCTTTTTGCTTCACGTGGCAATAAAGCCAAGAACGGAACGATGAATCTGAAGATTAATAAACCTAAAGAGACTGCTAACCATCCACTGTGTGAACGCATTAAGTAGAATTCAGTTTCCTCTGGGATATTAGCGTACCAGATTAACATGAATTGAGAGAACGCAATGTAGGCCCAGAAAATCGTGAAACCCTTCATGAATTTTCCAATATCATGTTGGTGCTCAACTGTAATGTAACCACTTACGAATTTAGAATTTTTGAAGTACACGATCACGATAGCTAATAAAGCGAAAGTCGCTTGTAGACCACCCGAGAATGCATAGATACCAAAAATCGTTGAATACCAGCTTGGTAATAACGACATTAATAAATCGATTGAGAATAAAGTGAAGAAGATCGCAAAGAAAGCGATGAAACCAATCGCATTCTTAGTGTTCTTGTGCGTTAACTCAACATCACCTGTTTGATCTTGCTTAAGTGAGTTTCCAATCAATAAATGTTTGAAAGCTAAACTTCCTAATCCGTACATGAGAATACGAACTGTTACAAACCAAGGGTTTAAGTAAATAGCCTTACCACCCGTCATACGGTGAGCTTGAGATGGATCATCCCACGCGTACAAATATCCGAAACCGAACATCAACACGATGCTGGCTACAATCATGTAGGGATAGAAAGCTGTAAAACTTTCCGCTAATCTTTTAATAGCTGTATGCCAACCCGCTTTAGCCGCATAACTTACAGCTAAGAAGAACATCGCGCATGAAGCGATCGATGCGAAGAAGAAGAATGACACTAAATAAGAAGTCCACATTCTTTCAGGATTTTTTAATAATCCAAAAATAATTCCGATCAAACCAATAAAAACACCAACGTAAGCCGCTGTTTTTAAAGCTTGAGGTGCTTCAAACTTCGAAATTTTTAATTCTTGATGATGATGTGATGATCCCATTATCGTTTCCTTTAATAAATTTTTATAATCTATACGTTCACTTCAAAACTTTGCTTACTGTTGCAAAGTTCTGATGTAGTTAACCACTTGCCAGCGATACTGCTCAGGAATATGAGGCGCATACGGTCCCATCATACCTTGTCCTACTGTGATCACGTGATAAATTTGACCGTCAGTCCAACCTTTGATTTTATCGTTGATTAAAACAGGTGGTTTTAAAGCCATTTTCTCACCGATTGAGTTTTTCTCGCCGCCTTCACCTTTAGCTCCGTGACAAACAGCACAGTGAATCGTGTAGTATTTTACGCCGACTTTTAAAGTCTCTTCGTCAAATTTTCCAGCTAAAGGATTTTTATTTCCTTTTGCGCCTTCTAAATCTGTCGCGTATTTATACGGAACGAACCCTTGAGGCTGAGTTCCTTCTGGGGGAACGCGCATACCTGAATGATTCGGTGACGTTGCATCGTATTCTTGAGGCTTAATCGCTGGTGACTCCATCATATCTTGAATCAAATCAAAATTTGGTTTTGATTTATCGATATGACAACCTGATAAGAATAAAACTGAAACCAAAACAAAGGCTGAATTTTTCAAAACATTCTTCATATTAAAATTCCATCACTTTCTTGATTTCTACTGCACCTAATTCTTTTAACATTTTCTCTGCGCGCTCGTAGTTAAAACCTGAATCATTTTCAGGAATGAAAATAGCGAACTTATCACATGTTAAATCTTTATCGATTGGTGGCGGCGTAGAGATTCTTGGCATTCCACAGAAAACCATGAAAGCG
>CAZXZW010000181.1:0-1901 GCA_964645745.1 uncultured Bdellovibrio sp. | reverse complement strand
TTGGACAGATTTATAATCAATTAGATTTTGCAGCCTATTTTCCTATTTCTAATGGCTGGTCCATTTCTCCAGCTTTTAATCTTTCTCTTTTCGGGAGGAAAAGCCCTGAAGGGGAACAAAAATCTTCGATCAGTTTAATCGGGGTACGTGCTCACAAGATGTTTACGTCGAATTTTGATTATCACTTCGGATTAGGTTTCATAGCTTACGTCATTAAAGGACAAGGCGGCACGGTTGATTTGAATAACGGAGCCGGAACTACAACTTTTGGAACGCCACCGGATACAACATCAAGTTCTCAGATGTATTACGATATCGGGGTTGGTTACACGTATCAAAAATATAAAATCAATTTCTCAACTTTAATCACCGAAGCTTTCGAAGGTTCTAAATTAGCTTTAAATCCGATGCTGACATTCTCGATGGGAGTTTTCTAATGAAAAACATAATCTCTTTTTTGATTTTATTTATTTCCCTTCAATCAAACGCTTTTACGTTAATTCGCTATACTGACGGCACTGTGGTCTATGGTTGGAGTAATTCAACGATCACTTTTGATATTGATCCAAGTTGTAACGCCAACATGGCAAGGGTTATCAGTGCGATCTCTACAGCGGCTAGTACGTGGAATGATGCTCCTAACTCGGCGTTAAAAATCCAGCAAGGTGGATCAGCGACGTTGCCAGGTGCCATCACAGATTACGTTGGAAATTCTGCGACATCTTATGCGCCAGCGGGAAATGCTATTATTTATTGTGATTCAAATTTCGGAGCTAATTCAGGAGAAGATGCGAATCGTATTCCAGGATTTGCCACGGGCCAATACCCAGGATCAGATAACAAAATAAAAAGCTGCTTGATGGTTTTAAATATCCAAGCGGGAGCGACCGCCAACATTTCAACGATGAGTCCAAATGTGGTAAACAACATTCTAACGCATGAGATAGGTCATTGTATTGGTTTAGGTCATTCAGCTGATACCGAAGCTTTGATGTACTACTCAACGAATTCAGGCCGACAAACAGTTTTAGCAAAAGATGACATTGATGGCGTTGCATATCTTTATCCGAAGGAAGACTTAAACGGATTTTTTAAGGGCTGCAGCGCCATCGCTTATTCAAAAGGGTATACGCCGAAGTCTTCTTCAATGACGGTGTTCTTGAATTTGATGAGTGAACTCGTATTTTTATTTGGATTTCTTTATTTAGTGAAATTACTGAGATTTGTGATTAAGCGTAGATAAGGTGATGAGTAAGAAACTTAATATTATATTATGGGCTTTGTTAGTTATTTCGGGTTGCGTAGTTAATCCGAAATATGACAACTCGAGATCTTTCTATGAAGAGCAAATTGAAAAGTATCCTAAAAATGCAGAATTTCTACGTCGTCAGCAAAAAGATTTTGAAGCCTCAGAAAATATTCAAAGACTAAAAAACAATTCATATGAGTCTTATCTGGTCACTTCGCAGAAGGTATCAGGCTGGTCAGTTGGGAACCCAGATGCCTTGCTTCATATTGGTCACAATACATATAAATATCATCACAGAATTAAATTTACATTAGTGTGCGATAAAGACCGTTTCTTGCCTAAGCCATTTGGTAATAGAAAAGTAAAATGGAAAGTTTCGGAATCTGTTAAAGGGGAAGCTACAACAGCCTCAAGCGGAGAAGCGAATGTGTACTTTGGGGATAATGTCGGTGAACGCTATAAAACTATGACAATAGATACTGGAGCAAATCAGTACACGTTTGTATTAGAGGGGTTTCTTTTGGTTGAGCTCAATAGCGACGAGTGCAATTAGGATTTTGTAACTTTTAAATCGGATTTTTTTGCAGCATAGATGTGTATTTTTATAAGTTCGTGAATCGGGATATAGGGTAAAGAAACTTGGCGGAGTGGG
>CAZXZW010000180.1:0-1929 GCA_964645745.1 uncultured Bdellovibrio sp. | reverse complement strand
CCATTAGAAATAGGAAAATAGGCTGCAAAATCTAATTGATTATAAATCTGTCCAAAGAAAGGTTTATCACCTGAGTTCGCCGACGTGGCTACTTTGCCTGCGTTGTGGTTTAGCAAACCTAAACCGATATGATAGGAATTCGCCGATGATGATGACGATCTTGAAGTTTTAGTCGCCAGCCTGGCTTGAGCGTGAGAGACAGAACTCATGATCAGTGCACAGGGCAAAATCATGAGCTGAATTAAAAGTTTTAATTTCATAAAGCCTAATATCCTTCATTAAAATTTCTTGATAGCGAAATTAATTTAAGTTTAGGCTAAAAAAATATTTATTTACAACAAACTATTCTATTTTTAAATAAAAATAGACCTAAGCGGCTTGATTCTCTTTTCTTGAAAAAAAATAAAAGGCTCCTAATTGCAATAACATCACGATGACTAACGTGCCATCCGAAGTTAAAGGCAAACCACTGTACTTAACAATGTAGTTTCGACCTGCGTCAGTCGATGAAGCTTCCGCCTGAGGAGCAGACTCAATAAAACGCAGACCCATTCCAAAACTGATCGCTCCGTTTTTTCCGTTCAAAGAGGGTTCAGCTCCTTTATAGATATCGATTCGCACCACACTTAAGAATAATAATAAAGTCAGCGTTCCCATCATAAAAATAAAAGTTTTCTTACTGATTTGCCCTGTGATCTGCGTTTCGCGTTCATCGTTTTCTTTAATACCTGAAAGCTTGCGCACAAACGAATCTCTGAGTGTCGGATTGAAAGCTACTGCAAAAACAGTATAGATTAAAACAGCAATCCAAAGGATGGTCGCCCAACCTAGAAGATCGTACCAAATTGTATTTCCTGAATACCCCATCATCGAAAGTACTGCGGCGATGATCGCTACTGGCGAAATCCATTTTAAATAGGCCCCAGTTAATTGATTAAAATTTTTCATTTTTGCTCCTCCACATAAAATAATGATTGAATATCTGTTTTAAAAAAACGCGCTAATCGAAAGGAAAGCTCTAACGATGGATTATAGTTTTCTTTCTCTATGGCGATGATGGTGGCGCGGGTTACACCAATCTCATCGGCTAATTGTTGTTGGGTTAATCCCTTATCTGAACGATAGAGATTGAGTCGGGATTTAATTTTAAGCTGTAATGTTAAGTTGCTCATATGTATAGTTAACTTTACACTCATTTATAACAATGTCAAGTTAACTGTACAATTATTTAAACGCAATATATTGAATTAGAGCGCCGAAATGTAGGCTTTTTAGCCTACCAAGGCTGTCCATAGGCCAAAACCTATACAACATATAACCTCACCCGTATTTTACTTATGTCGTTATCTACACTATTTCTAACCCCAACTTAAAAACCTGAGGAGGTTCTATGAAAAAGATCTTTTTAACTTTAGCTTTGTTATTACCCCTGACTTCGATGGCCGATATTCAATGTAAAGGTGGCATCGGCTTTTCAGGCCAGTCTCTTTTCACGATTAAAAACTCCAACACGATTCCCCATGTAGAATGGTCTATGACTGGTGTTATTCCTGCAGGAGGCTTCCGTATGTTGAGTGAAGTGTTACAAGATATGCTTCCTAACACACCTGCTCTTTTCGTCACTAAAATCGATTTTAAATTAAATCAATCAAACTGTTTATCAACTATCGCCGAGCCACTTCTTCACACTTGTAACATTTCAGCTAAAACGGCTCCTGAAAATACAGAAGACGTTACGATCACTTTAAAAAATGGAAAAACTCTTACGCTTAAAGCCGTTCCTTCGGTTGTTGTAACACTGGAACAAAATTCATCTGTGAGCTTAGACCAACCAGGACAAGTCAATACATACAGAAAATTCCACGCCACAGTTTACCTTGATTTCATTAATCCTGGATTGAAAAACAGCTCGATCCGTATTTATGATAT
>CAZXZW010000179.1:0-1999 GCA_964645745.1 uncultured Bdellovibrio sp. | reverse complement strand
GTTTTTGGATTCCGTTAACAGGATTTCAAAATCAACGAGTGACTGGTTCAAGTAAAGGGGCGTTGACGCCAGATGGTCGCAATCAAGCCGAGTCGAATTTGCTCTTGCTGGATCAAAATGAATATGTCAAAAACAGTGTTCGCTTCATGCCAAAGTATGCTGAAGTTATTGTAGGTCGTGACATAGCTGACATTCAAAATGGAAAATGGGCTGATGGGTATGGAAGTGACCTTTGGATTATAAAGAAGTCAGTTCTTGAAAAGCGAGCGACGTGGACGCCGACAGATTCGCTTTCGCCTGGCATTCGTTACCGAGCTTCAAGTAAAGTCGATGGTTTTATTCCTTGGAGTTTCCGTAGTTTAGCGACACCTTTTTTATACAATAGCATAAAAGCTAATAAGTTGTTTCAACCAGCAGGCATTTTTGAACCTCTTAAATTTAACAACTCTAACTGGAGTTTTGGAGACTACTACACGGAAGTTCAAATTTATGGTGACGTTAATATTAATGATGTAGCGGCACTTCATTTCAGAGGAAATCCGCCGGATGCAGAAATGATGACTTATTTAAAATCTAAAAATATTGAAGTCTTTGATGATCGAACAGGTAAACCCGTGAAATACATAGGCGGATTATAATATGAAATTTGGACTAATGAGTTTACTTTTCATCGGAAGTCTTGCCCAAGCGCAATCAATTGAGCAAACACGCACAGATCTTATTTTGAAAGCTTTCAATGATAAGCCTCAAGACCTTATTCGTCCTTTGGTAGCTACAGATATCGAATTAGGTCGTATGGATGGACGCGTGGATGTAAATGAAAAAGCTAAATTCAGTTATTTCTTAGATATTAAACATATGGGCGACGTAAATAGTCGTATGACTTTAATTCCGATGGCAACGAGTCGTTATACACCTACATATTATCAGACAGACGAATTTTGGGAAGCGAACAAAGAAGCTATGGCGAAAGCCAAAGCTGAAGGCAAGCCAGGGCCCAAGCAGGATATGAACGAAGTCGCTGTTTGGCTAAAAGAAATGAAATTATCGACAAATCCGGATGTGATAACAATTGATCCCGCTTTAAATAAAGTGGAGCGTACTCCGCTTCAGAATTTTTTATTTGATCATTATAAAAAGTACTACGCTAAAGATGGTTATATCACTTTATTCCGTGGAGCTGAAAAACAAGGTGAATTCCAAAGCTGGAGTAAAGGTGAAGTTCCTCGTGGAGTTCGTTATTGGACGCCGACAGCTAATTATGCTTGGAGATATGCTCGCAAAAATACTAACTTCATTGATGAGCTTGTAGTTGGAGAAGCGCCGCTATTTAAATTTAGAATTCCTATTGCTGACTTTGAAGCTATGGTTATCAGAGAGTGGCCTCGTTTAACAGTGGGTACCGAGCTAACGAAAAGTGCTCATCGTAGCTTTGATTATGGTAAACAATTTACGGATGATTTAACGAACGGGCAAGCTTACTTAGGTGAAGGTCGTTATGCCGTTGAATTTGAATTAAGATCTAATCGTGCCGGTGCACAGGATATGGTGAAGTACTTCAAAGGAGCTGTAACGATTAATGATTTAGCTCAAGATCGTATTAGTGTTTTAAAATTAACAGCAGAACGATTAATTCAGAAAACACCTGAAAGTCGAGCAGAGATTGAAAAATCGTTTGGTATTCGTATTCAGCGTGTTCAGTCAGAAGAAAAAATTATCAGTGGCATTATTAATAAAATTCCGGCAGCTGAATTGAGTCAGTTATTAGCAGCCATGCCGAAAGGATCGGCTGAGATCACGAATATCGTTGGTATTCAGTTTGAATCTTGGGCTCATGATAAGATCAATCAGATTGCCTCTGAAGAAGTTGTTAAAGCTAAAGAGCTAGAAGTTAAAAAGGCGGCAACAGGTATTAGAACTTGCGAAGGCTTATTTATGGGTGGAGCTTAAGAATGAATTTTTTCCAGAAGTTTTTGCTGATCTTCTTATTTGCTTATTC
>CAZXZW010000178.1:0-2090 GCA_964645745.1 uncultured Bdellovibrio sp. | reverse complement strand
CACGCCAAGCGAAAAAAGCTGAATCAAAACCTGCTGAAGTTAAGTAATAGTTAAAAGATAAAAAAGATAAGTAAAAAGGGAACGTCCAAAGAGTTCCCTTTTTACTTGTGATTTAAAGCGGATTTTTTACGATCTCAGCCGTCTCATTTAAAAGACGTTGAGAAATAATCGGTTCATCATTGAAATAGCCGAAGTTACGAATGCGATTCGTGAACGATGGATTTACAGAAGTGTTCTTCATATTGATTTTTGTATTTACATAAGCCTCTTTAGGGAAAAGAGCATTCGTGTCCCACGTCGGGAAATGTTTATTGCCCCATAAACGCACGGTTTGAGCTAAGTGGCAGCTCACGCAATCGATTGTTCCGGGGTTATGTTGGCCTGGATTTTCTAATTTGAACGCAATTTTAATCGCTTCGCGGATGTCATCTTCAGACTGCGTGTCTTTAAATTTTTTAGAATCCGCTAATAAACGGAACCATGTTTTATTACTGGTCTCCATTAATGTTACTCCACCTTTAAATTCAGTTAAATTTAAAAGAGATTCCGGTTCAACGAAGAAAGCTTGGTTAATAACTTTAGCTGTCGGACTTGTTGGAGATTTCAATGTAGGAATTTCCATTTGTCCCCAAGTTCCATCAGCTTTCATTTCAACACCTTGGAAACCCCAAACGCGGTCCATACGAATTGTTGAAGCGGTTGCGCGGAAGAAATTTTTCTTTCCAGCAAATTGTAAAACGATTTTCTTTAAACTATTCCAGTAAGGGCCTGTGTAGCGTTCAGATAATAAAGTCGGATTGATTTGTAACGGCGCTTTAAGATCCGCCGGAGAAATATTTTTCACAGCAGTGATGACTTGATTCCATTCTGCATTCGTTAATTTGTAAAACGAGTGAACCGCGGCATCGACTGTATTTGGAGTTATCGCTCCAGTTCCGCTATTTGTTTTGAAGTGAATCGGTTGCCACACAAGACGAATTTGTGCTTGGCAAACAGTTGGACCGAAGCCTTCAGAGAAACAAGGATCAAAACGGATACCCACAACTTTTAAGTTATTTTGGTACATCACTTCTTGGTCGATCAAGGGAGTTAGGATCGGTAAGAATTTAAAAATAGACGCCGGTAAAAGCTCATTTTGTTTTCCCGGAACGGCTTCGCTAGTGGGGCTTAATAATTGAGCCATTTCTTTTGTATCTTTGGGTAAAGGAAGAAGAATCGAAACGTCGTTTAAACCTAAGTGAGAAGTCTGAGCCGACAGATTAAAGCTTAAAAAAAGAACAAATAGAGTGATGTATGATTTCATAAGATCAGGATTAGCCGAAATTATCGTATTTTTGCAAAATAATAGAGGCAAAAAAGGCTAAATGAAAACATGGTGATGTTAGAAAAATCGCATTCTCGGTCAATAAGTATGTTTTTGTTATGCGACGGTTTTGTAAAGTAAATGGTTAAATTCAATTTTGTGATTGTAGCTGTTTACAAATTATGATGTTTTGTAAACGAATCAAATTATTTTTTGAAAGGATATATAATGAAAAAGTTATTTACAATCGCTCTCGGTTTATTAATGACGAACGCAGCCTTCGCTTGGAAGGTAACAACTTTACGTGATGTTACAGGCACTGTTAAAATGGAAGTTGATGTGACTCACGGTTCATCTCAATTAGACGTTCTGTTTGTGATCGATAATTCAGGTTCAATGTCTGAATATCAACAACAGTTATCAAGCAACATTGATGCTTTAATCGGTGGTTTGGTTCGCTTTGACGTGAACGCCGCTGTAGTAACAACAGATATGATGTCTAAACCGGCCTACTTTGTGAACGGCGTGTTGAATAGTAAAAATCCAGCGTTTTTAGCTCAGTTGCGCAAAGACATCTTACAAGGAACAAATGGAGCTGCTGAGGAACAACTTTTTGCTCCAGTTATTTCTGCCTTGACGCCGCCATTATCTCTTGGTGCGAATAAAGATTTCTTACGTAGTAACGCTAATCTAGTTGTTGTGTTCTTAACGGATGCCGAAGATCAAAGTAATATGCCAGCTGATGAATTCGTAACACGTTTGAAATCACTTAAAGCTAATACAGCAG
>CAZXZW010000177.1:0-2104 GCA_964645745.1 uncultured Bdellovibrio sp. | reverse complement strand
CTTTGGAATTCCTTTATTTTTTGGCTGGGCTAAGCCTGTTCCGGTAGATTCTCGTAACTTGAAGAATATTCGTACGGATATGTTCTGGATCGCTTTGGCAGGCCCAGCTTCGAACGTTTTGCTGGCTGTTCTGTCAGCAGGTGTCTTGTTCTTTTTAGTCAGAACTCCTGTTTTGATTGAATATCACCAAACCATTTCTCAAATGCTTCAAATGTTTATCTTAACGAATTTAT
Organism: uncultured Bdellovibrio sp.; assembly: GCA_964645745.1. GTDB lineage: Bacteria > Bdellovibrionota > Bdellovibrionia > Bdellovibrionales > Bdellovibrionaceae > Pseudobdellovibrio. The sequence goes on along the minus strand of CAZXZW010000177.1, from coordinate 1,871 downwards.
TTTTAGCTGTATTTAACATCATTCCTTTACACCCTCTTGATGGCGGTAAAGTTTTGGCGCGTTTTTTACCAGCACAATTAAATTATAAATTAGAACAAAATGAACAAATGACATCATTAATTTTGATGGTGTTGTTGATCTCTGGAGCTCTTAGTATTCTGAGAATTCCAGTATTTTATATCTTCGGAATCTTAATGGGATTCGTAGGAGTAGGAAATTCAATTTTATGATCACGAAAAAAGCACAAGCTAATCTTTGTGCAAACGTGAAAGAAATGTTGAATAACCCTAAAACGCTTGCTTCAATAATTGCTGCTGGATGCAGAACACCTCGTACGGATGCGAGAAATTTTGACGACACAAAAGAATGGATGAATTTGCGATGAGTATACGCGTTCAGCTACAGCAATTTGAAGGACCACTTGATTTACTTCTTTACTTAATCCGTAAAGAAGAAATGGATATTTTTAATATCAACGTTGTGGAAATCACTAAGCAATATCTTGATTTTATTAAATTGATGAAAGAATTCGATATCGAAGTGGCTGGCGATTTTATCGCAATGGCTTCGACTTTAATTCACATCAAGTCTAAAATGTTATTACCTCAGTATGATGAGAACGGCGAAATCGTTGATCAAGAAGATCCACGCAAAGTCCTTGTTCAAAAACTTCTGGAATACGAAAAATATAAAGAAGCGGCGAAATCATTATATGAACGTCCTTTATTAAACCGTGACCTTTGGGCTCGTGGTATTCGTGAAAAAATCGAAGTTAAAGACGACGAAATTGAATTAGAAGATAATGCTTTATTCTCTTTAATTGGTTCATTCCGTAAAACGATGAAATCAATGTACAAACGCGTTCATAAAGTAAATGTTAAACTTCAATCGATCGCTCATCGTATCATGGAAATGAAAGATAAGTTGATTGTTGGTAAACAGGTTTCAATGTCTGAATTATTCAATACGACATTAACAGACGCGAAAGAAAAATCACGCAACGTTTTGATCACGTTCTTGTCTTTATTAGAATTAGGTAAAATGGAATTAGTTTCTATTTACCAAACAGACACTTACGGCGAAATTTACGTCAACACTAAAAAAACGATTGATGACGATGTCGTATCTCGCGCTGAAAACTACGATAACATCAACGCTGACAGTATTGCTATGAACATGATTCAAAAGAATATGAATGTGGTCACAGAAGAAGAATTAGAAGATATCGAAGCGAACACTCAATTTGAATTAACAGAAAATTTAGAAGATCCATCTTTAATCGATAGCGTTGATGTGGCATTGACGGAAGATATGGCTACAGATGAAGAAATCTGGGCCGCTGAAGCCGAAGAGGTGAATTCATCGATCGTATCGACAGATGCGGCTCCTTTTGAACTATCGATCGATACAGCAGAGCCGACTTTAGAAGTCGCTCAAGAAACAGAACCTGAATTATCATTTGAACCTGAATCAGAACCAGAAGCAGAGGTATAGGAAATATGGCGAAAAATAAAAAGAAAAACAAAGAAGTTGAAATCGAAGACACAAACAACTCTGTATCAGAAGCCATGTCTGATATCTCTGTAGAATCAGCTATTTTTCTTTCCGAGGAAGAAGAGTCAGAAGGTTTTTTACCTGAAGTATCAGCTGACGAAAGTGATATGGAATTAGCAGATACTTTAGAAGATGCTGAACAAATCGATTTAGAAGGTTCAGAGTTAGCTGGTTTTGAAACAGCTGAAATAGATGAAATTAACTTTATTGAAGACGAACGCGCTGAAAGTATCTTAGAGAGTATTTTATTTGCCAGCGATCGTCCCGTGAGCTTGGCTTCAATCACGGAAGTTTTCAAAGGCACTAATATTAAGAAA
>CAZXZW010000176.1:0-2119 GCA_964645745.1 uncultured Bdellovibrio sp. | reverse complement strand
TATATGATCTGCGATTGCAGCTCTCGGAATTGCTCTAATCATGTTGCTTGCGGCAGGATTCCACGCAAAGAGAAAAGAAATGGCTGGTGTGATAACGAATATTGTTTTTCTTGGATTAGCACTATTCGTCGCCTATGGACGATTTAATATTTAGGAAATTTATATGAAGACTATCATTCAACCTACATTTTTTCTTTCTCATGGCGGTGGCCCATGGCCTTGGCTTCGCAATGAGATGTCATTTATGGATGGTCTTCATCAATCGCTATTAAAAGTTGTAAAGTCTTTACCTGAAAAGCCCAAAGCGATCTTGATTATTTCAGGGCACTGGGAAGAGGAGAATTTTAAAATAATGTCATCTGCGAAACCATCGATGATTTACGACTATTTTGGATTTCCAGATTTCACTTATAAAATAAGTTATCCTGCTCCAGGGCATCCGCATATGGCTGAGAAAATTCAAGGTCTCTTAAAAGAAAATAATATTGCCTCAGAACTCGATCCAAATCGCGGTTTCGATCACGGTGTGTATAGTTTACTTTATCCGATGTTTCCCGAAGCAGACATTCCTATTGTGCAAGTTTCAATGAAAAAAACTTTTGATTCACTTGAACACTTCAATTTAGGAAAAGCCTTAAAAAGCCTTCGAAGCGAGGGCGTTTTAATTATTGGTAGCGGTAATATATTTCACAATCTAAGAGCTATGCGGAATTCAAAAAAAGAATCAGCTGAATTCGACACCTGGATTCGAAATGTTGTCACAGATTCAGATTTAGAGAAAAGAAATAAAAATATTCTGAATTGGGAGTCAGCTCCGTTCGCAAGATTTTGCCAACCGGTAGAGGACCACTTGGTGCCGCTCTTTTTTGCGATGGGTGCCGCAAGTGAAGATAAAGGACAGCTCATCTATGGTGAGCCGTTAATGAATATCGTATCTGTGTCGAGCTATCGATTCGGCTAGGGAGAGTAGATGGATAAAAAAGGAAAAGGCCCAGGTATACTTGAGCCCGTGGTTGATCGTAGCAAGTGTGAAGGAAAGGGCCCGTGCGTTCAAGTATGCCCCTATGATGTTTTTGAAATTCGTAAAATTGATGAGATGGACTTTAAAAATTTGAGCTTCATTGGAAAGATCAAAAACAAAGTTCATGGTGGGAAAGTTGCTTACACACCCAGAGCAAGCGCATGTGAAGCGTGTGGACTTTGTGTACCTGCATGCCCAGAAAAGGCCATTAAGTTGCGGCCAGTTAAAAAATAGCCTAGGATATTCACCCATTTTAAATTGGAAAGTCGATAACGAGGTTCAAAATTCAACTATATCCACGTATTACTCTGATCTCATAGAAACTGACAAAAAAAATTTTTTAAAAAATGCTCAACCAATTGTAACACGATTTTATATTGGTTTTAGTTTTTAATGGATTCTACTCCAAAATAAGGGCAACTGCGAAAGCAGAAGCTGGCGTTTAGCCAGCGTCTGCAAGTTGTTTACTTTGATGATAAAGGACAAGTGCTAAATCCAAATACTTTATACAACGGGCAAAATCCTATAAGTCCTGTTGCTAAAGGAACTAAGCCGATTAATCCCCATAAAGATTGTGGACCTATAAAGACTAATGAAAGTAGTCCTAATCCTATGATAACTCGGACTGTGCGATCTAATTTTCCTTCGTTTAATTTCATGTGACCTCCTTAATAAAGTTTAAATACATCGATTAATAAATCGATCCTAATTTCTAGCTAATCGGAATACGTAAATATCTTTTTCCATTCGGTACAGGCTCGGGAAGATGACCTGCATCGATATTGACTTGCACTGAAGGCAATAACAGCTTCGGCGCTGCTAAAGTGCGATCGCGCTCAGTGCGAAATTTCACAAATTCTTCTAGTGAAGTTTTTTCTTTCAATTGAATGTTTTCTTTTTTCTCTTCTGCGACAGTCGACATAAATTTTAACGAGCGTCCATTAGGTAAATAATCATGGCCTGTGTAAACTTTTGTCGTTTCAGGTAATTCATAAATTTTATCGTGAACGGAATGATAAAGCTCAGTGGCACTTCCTGCTGGGAAATCACAGCGGCCCGTTCCGTAGTCAGGCATAAACAAAGCATCACCCACAAAAA
>CAZXZW010000175.1:0-2144 GCA_964645745.1 uncultured Bdellovibrio sp. | reverse complement strand
CCCAAGTATCAAAAAGTTGAAAGCTTGAGGGAACGTAGACTTGGCCATCAAAACACTGCTTCGCATTTTTAAGAAAATCCTTAGCTCTCTGATTGATCGCTGCTATTTTTTTTGCCTTAGCCTGAGACTTCTCATAATACTGATTTTTATTTAAAATTGTTTCTGATGAATTAATTTCTAATTCAAGGGCTTCATAAGCAGCTTCAATACGATACGATTCTCTGACAATTTCTTTCAAAACTGAGGCATTCGTTAAGTTTGGAATTTTTGCGAGTTTATCTTTATAACGAATACTGGCGTAGCCAATCCCCTCTACATTCAGCGGCAAAGCCGTGGTCTTAAAAGTTCCAACATTGGCGACTTGAGCTGGCACACGGGACTCTCCAACTTTATTAGATACCTGCGCGATCTCAGCCTCGTTCGGAGAATGAGAAGCACAAGAGAAGATGGCGATACAGCTAATGACTAATATTAGTTTTTTCATATTTTTCCTTTAAACATAGAGTATTATATATAGCATAAATGATTTCAATTAAGTTCCACAGTCGTAATTTTGATTGCTAGATCAAAGCTTTAGTCACTGGCTAGGTGAAGATTAAATCCGAATTCGTCAGATTTTTAGCTAGGTCATTTTTTAAATTGTTCGTGTTCGCTAATTATTACTGAGCGCACACTTAGCGGACAATCTATACTTACCTTCAACAACTACTGATCCTTCACCTTGGCCATTTATTTTTAGTGTATTGTCTTGATTTAAATAAACCATCTGAGATGCAGAAAGAGGAGACCCTTTTTGTAAAAAAAGGCGGACAAGCGCTATTTCAGCATAAGCGCTATTGATATCTTCAGAATCCGCATCGTTCATTTTAAAACAGTAATCCAAAGCTGTTGTTTTAGTTTCGCGAAATACATTTTTACTGGCTGTACGACTTGAGAAACAAGTCGAAGAAGTTCCCCAGTGTTTTCCAGTTTTGGCGGCACCAACTACCTTATCATCACGATCCAGCACGGGAACTGCTCCAACGCTCTCAAACGTTGAAATATGAGCTTCGTGAATCGCTTGCTGCTTATTCAAATCGACAAGCGTTATGTGACATGAATTGTATAATGGTGTGCCTTTAAATGTTTTGAAAGTTCCAAAATTTGCAACCTGAGCGGGGTCACGAGAATCTCCAACTTTATTAGATACCTGCGCGATTTCAGCCTCATTCGGAGCATGAGAAGCACAAGAAAAGATGGCGATACAACTAATGACTAATATTATTTTTTTCATATTTTTCCTTTATGTATGAGTTTCCAATACACAAACAAGCATGAATGATTTCAATTTAGTTCCACAGTCGAAATTATAATTACTAGACCAAAGCTTTAGTGACCGGATAGGTTTGAAGATTAAGTTTATAAATGCGGTCACCTTTATTTTTAACCGTATCGTATTTATTCTTAATTTTTGCCAAGAACGATTCAACTTCTTGTGTGAGATCTTCAAAGTTATTGTCATTTAAGGCGAACATCACTGATCTAAAACGTCTTTTAAGGTCATCATTATCTATGATATCAAGTGACTCTTTAAGGTTATTACTATGATGCTTCTTAAGCGCTTTACTTTGGACTTCATCAGGGATTTTAAATGAATGATAAATCGATTTCCACATTCCATCTTCTAAGTAAGCCAATCCCATTTTTTCAAGCTTTTTCAGATCACTTTTCATCTGTTTCAAAGTTTGCCCGGTGATCTGAACCAGATTTTTTTCTGATGTATTAACTCCTTTAAAAGCCAACACGAGCTGAAGTGTCGGTAAAGTAGGAGATGAAATAAACTCAACGTGATTTTGAATTAATGCCACATTAGTCGATGAATCCAAGGTTTGCAAAACAGCCTCGAAATGAATTTTCTTTTGCAAATCGGTTTTAGCTTTTTGATAAAGTGCTAAATGAATCAGGTGTTTTTTTTCATTTTCCGTAAAATTATTTTTCGTTGCAAAAATATCGATGAGCTTATTGGTCGTTTGACGTTTTCCACTGGCAATCAACTTCATAAACGTTCGGCTTTTAAAACCAAGCTCGATACCCCAAATCTCATAGGAAAACTTAGGATTTTTGCTTTTTCGATCGGTAAAATAATCTTTATAAAAACGAACAAT
>CAZXZW010000174.1:0-2191 GCA_964645745.1 uncultured Bdellovibrio sp. | reverse complement strand
GGCAAAGCATAAAACTGCCCTTCGTTCATACGACTTGGTACCACAAAGTCGCGCGCACCTACGGGTGTAGACTTAATAAGAACAGGAGGTTCTACTTCTAAAAACGCTTGTGTATCTAAATAATTGCGGGTTTCAATGGCTAAACGATGGCGTAATTCTAAATTTTTTCTTACCGCATTTCTGCGAAGATCCAGGTAACGGTATTTCATGCGAAGTTCATCACCACCATCCGTTTCATCTTCAATAGTGAAAGGAGGAGTAATGGATTCGTTTAATATGTTTAGTTCGCTTACTTTAATTTCTATTTCGCCGGTTGGCATATTTGGGTTCTTCGACTCACGCTCTATAACGGTTCCTTTGGCTTGTATCACAAATTCGCGACCCAATGAACGGGCTTTTTTTATCAGATCAGCATTAGTGGTTTCATCAAAAAACAATTGAGTAATTCCGTAACGATCTCTAAGGTCGATCCACAACAAGGTTCCTTTGTCGCGGCTACGTTGCACCCAACCGCATACTGTTACTTCTTTTCCTTTGTTTGATAAATTAAGTTCTCCGCAATTAACCGTTCTAAGCATTTTTTGAAAATTTTATGCAAAGTTAATGGATTTACGGAATTTGCCGAGAAATATTAGCTGCGGGTTCACATTGATTGCACGGATTACAAAATAGATTACAGGGCAAAATGGAAGGGATTATTATTTCCCCAAACTGATCTTAAAGTCTTCGGAATTACCCTTCATCTTAATGGTGACAAAACGTACCTTTTTATCCTTGTCACGGTAAACGATACCGTCAACATGAGCGGAATCAACCTCGTCACGCTTTTTTCCGAACAAATAGTTAACCCCAACATCTGTTACCATTTTCATAGGAACCTTCATTACATATTCCATATCGGTGCTGGTTGCAAAAGCCTGTTGCCCCGAAAGCTCAATAAAACCAAGAGAAGAGTTGATGTTCATACTTGGAATGTACATAATACCCTTTTTAATATCAAAGGTATTGGAAAGGGTATCAAAACGAATGTTGTTCAGGTTTTTGTCTTTGAAATATTCTTTCATCATTAACATCGGTGCATAATTATTGAGCTCACCGTTTACCATCATGGTTTCCATTTTAATTTCCGATTTATCCATTTTTGGAATCAGGTCGGTATGCATCAAAATCTTTCCTGAAAGTTTCCCTGAAATATGACCCTTAATATTATCACTTAAAACATAATCCTGTCCAAAATTTTCGAACCTCACCATCAGCTTGGCGAGATCAACGTCTTTGAGCTGAATGTTAGGCGAGAAGTAAATATGTTCTGGATCTGAACCATTAAAAACACCATCAATATCAATGTGCCCGTCGGCTATATCCATGCCCAGCGTATCAATGTAAAAGAAATGATTTTTCTGCATTCGCATTCTTGCTTTCACTTTGTTAAGAATGATCTTATGATACAATAACTCTCCGATATCCAGTTTGATTTTCATATTACTGAAAGGAAGGCTAAACACATTAAAAATAGAATCGTGAGCTTTTGAAGTATCAAGTGGAGCGATCACACTAACATTAAGGGTGTCTTTCTTTTTCTTTCGTGCCACTTTGGTTACATCATAAGCTAAGATCTCGTCCAGGTTCAGGTATTTGGCACGAAGTGTAAAACGATTATCCTTTTTTGCTTCCGCTATATTGTTACCAACAAAATAACCAAGGCTGATTGTAAATTCGTTTTTATTCAGTTTGCCGGTTAGTTTTTTTAAGCGGATCCGGTTGTCGCTATACTTAATGGTTCCGGCAAGACCTTCTAACTTCATAGGATGCATCCTGGATTTTACCGCGCCGTTTTCAATTGTCACTTCGGCTGATTTGAATGCTTTATCATAAACTATTTTTGCTGTACCTTTTAATTTTAAGCCTTCCAATTTCTCGCGCTGAAAGCTTTCCGGAATATAGTTCTGGTTTTTGTAACTGAATGTTTTGTTAAAGCGCAGTGTATCACTTGTCAGATCAAATGTAATATCGGAAGTTCCTTTTACTTCTTTCTTAAACCACATTGCATAGTTTTTTAATGATCCCGACAATGAAAAATCACTCTTCCCTTTTTTGCCGCCTAGTTTTCCGCTAAATGCTTCAAGTTTAACGATGTTTGAATCAATGATAATATCAGCTTTTACGTTTTCTAATCTGCGTGGATAGTGTT
>CAZXZW010000173.1:0-2206 GCA_964645745.1 uncultured Bdellovibrio sp. | reverse complement strand
GCTTTTGTTCTGCGTTTTGGTTTGTATGGCAAATAAAGATCTTCCAGTTGACTGATGGTATCAGCCTCTTCAATCTTTTCCTTTAATTCTTCGGTTAATTTACCTTGAGATTCAATACTTTTAAGAATTGCTGCACGACGTGATTCCAACTGACGTAAACGCTCTATTTCATCACGGATTTGCATCACCTGAACTTCATCCAGGCTTCCGGTAACTTCTTTTCGGTAACGGGAAATAAATGGAATAGTTGCACCTTCGTCCAATAATCCAACAGTTGCTGTAACCTGCTTTGAATCTATATTCAGCTTATCAGCTATTTTAAAAAATAATCTTACATCGCTCATAAAGCAAATATAAAGTTTGTCTGAAAGCTTTGCTATATCAAGTTTTCAACAGAAAGTTGATAAATTATTTACCACTAAGACACTGAGAACACTAAGAGTCACTAAGTTAAATTTTAACCTACTTTTTTAACCTTTTAAGTTCCTCTTCCGTGAAATGTTTGGTAGATTTTTCCTGAGAGAATTTTTGAGCATTAAAGTCGCCCGATTTGTTTTTTGGAATCGATAAACTATCCCAGGGAGCTTTCTTCAGCATTTTAGCAATGTACACCATCTGCCCAATGTGATACGGATAATGCGCCAACTGACGGTTGATAGCTTCCATTGCCGTGTGTCCTTCGTTGCGGATATAAATTATTTTTGAGAGATCTTCTTCTGTTAAGGAATCAAGAGTTTTAAATAAACAATCCCAGCCTTCATTCCATTTTTGTATTACTGCTTCTTTTGTTTGAAGATCATTAATAAATTCACCATCACGATCACGGGTTGGCTTCTCTCCATCAGTAGTTAAAAAATCGGTCCAACGCGAAAGCATGTTTCCCCACAAATGTTTTACTATAACAGCAATACTGTTCGAATCTTCATTCGGTGCAGTAAATAATTGTTCTGCGTCCAATTGATCCATAGCCTTTTCACCTAATGTTTTATAATACTGGAATTGGCGCTTAGCGCTGGTGAGATATGATTGATTAGTGTTCATTACGTAAGAATTTAATAATACAAGTTTACAAATAACTAAAAATCCTCGTCGTCGTCTTCTTTCTTCTTTTTGGCCTCGAGTTTCTTATTCCCGTTATCAATTATAAATTTTTGGTCTGCCTTTTTTTGATCATTCGTTTTAACCAAAGTTGTATCCTTCTTAAAGAATCCGAATTCTTCTTTTAAAATACTCTTAAGGTTTTGCTTTTCGGCTTTAATATCTTCTTTCACTTTATCCTTCATTGCTTTTCGGTCGTATTTAATAACAGGATCGCTTATGTTACCCGTCATTAAAAGAAAAACGCAACGTTTATTGTCAGGGTCATTTTCAACGAAGCTCAACTCATCATCCAGCTGTTTGTTCTTGCCGGGTTTCTTTGCAAGCACTTCACTCAACAATAATTTGATATGATAATCGATCATATTATCGAAAGTATGTGTTCCATAAAACTCCAGATTCAATGCGGAATTCTGAATAGAGGTTTTGGAAATGGTGATAACTCTGTTTTTAACTTCCAAATGACTCTGCAGTGTGCTGAATTTAATTCTTTGAAGATCTTTCAGCTCAACGTACTTTGCAAGGCTCTCTAAAGGCTTGTAATCAACCAACTCCCCTTTTTCCACTGTAAGATCAGAAATCACGTTCACACTATTCATATCACAATTCCATTTTCTGTCCCACAATGTTGAAAAATCAAAGGAGATGTTTCCCTGCCCCTTTAAGTGTTTATCAGTAATTTCGTCCTGACTGAAATTATTCATCTCATACATCATACGTGTGATGTCGATTCCGATAAGTTTAGTTGTTCCTTTTAATTTCAGCTTTTCTTCTGGTGCATCCAGAATACCGGAAAGTGCAACATCACCTCCCATACTTTCGAAGGAAAGATTTTCACTAAAAAACTGTTTGTTCTTCATAGTGATTTTTCCTGCCAGATCTTTTGCGGTAAATTTTCCTAATATGGTTTTAGCAACATTTAAATTTAATTGCATGGAAATATCTTCAGGTAAAGAAAACTCTGAATTTCCTGAAGAAGAAGAATTCTCATCAGAAGCCATTAATTCATCCAAAGAAATATTAGAAGAACTGTACTTAGCAATAATCCCAAAAGATTCTTTCTTTTTCAAAATCCATGGAACAAACTTTACAAGTTCGCCGGATATAG
>CAZXZW010000172.1:0-2225 GCA_964645745.1 uncultured Bdellovibrio sp. | reverse complement strand
TCAGGGCTCCAGCCGGTTTTAAGCGGGGATAAATGGGATGTGATCACGCCGTAAACTTTATTCTTAGCGTATTCATTAATGAAGGCACGTGCTAAGGCACTTCCTTCTTCGGGATCTGTCGATCCACAGATCTCATCGATTAAAACTAAGTTGTTCGCGCCTTTTAATTGTACGGCTAAGTCTAAATGTTTTAAGTGAGCAGCGAAGGTACTTAAGTCTTCGTCGACACTTTGAGCGTCTCCGATACATGTTGCGATGTTGGCGAAGAAGGGAAGTACTGATTCGCGGCTGGCGCAAATCGGTAATCCACAGCGAGCCATTTGTGCGGCAAGGCCTATCGCTTTAAGTAAGACGGTTTTACCACCTGCATTCGGACCTGATAAAAGAAGAATGCTTTTCTTTACATCAAGTTGAATGGTGTTAGTGATCGGATTTTTTCCGGCGAATTTTAATAAGGGGTGGAATAATTCTTTTAAGTGAACTTCGAAGTTTTCCGTCGGTGAACCTTCGGGAATGAAGTTGCAAGGTTCAGCACCCAATTGAACAGTTAATTGCGCCTTAGCTAAAATGATATCCATGGAAAGAAGAATTTTTTTCGTTTTTTCAAATTGGGTTTTTAACGTGTGAAGGTAAGCCGAAATTTCAACTAACAATCTTTCGATTTCTTCTTCGATTTCGACGTCAATTTGACGAAGGCGATTGTTCGAAGGAATGGTTGATTCAGGTTCGATGTAAACTGTTTGTTTCGACTGAGAGCTGGCATGAACTACGCCTGGTACGTAATGCTTAAGTCCGCCTTTGATCGGAATGACCCAGCGGCCTTCACGTGTTGTGACGTATTTATCTTGAAGCATGTGTTCGATGTCGTGATCTTTGATCAAACGATCCATTTGATGTTGGATCTGTTTACTTAAAGTGTCTTTCTCTTTTGAAAGACGGTACAAAGTTTCTGAAGCATCCATACGGATGTCACAACTCGGAGTAATCAAACCATCAATCGCGGATAAAGGTTCTTCGGCATCAAAGATGTCGTCAAAGATTTCTTTGGCCCAGGCTGTTTCTTGAACTTTTAAAGCTTCTTTTAAAGCGATAGTTTCTAAACAAAAATGACGAACGTCTTTAAGTTCCAACGTTTTAAGAACGGCATTTTTTTTCAAGCGCGTGTACCAAACTTCGAAAAGATCTAAACTTTCCATGTGTGGACGAACGCCGGAAGAAATCACATGGCTTGCAGATTCGATTTCGTAAAAACTTTTTTCAGCTTGAGCGACTGAAGCTAAAGGTTGAGTGTTGGCGCTGACTTCTGTTTTTGTAATTTCGCTGGTTGAATAATTTTGGAGACGTTCTAAAATCTCATTCCAGTCTAAATTTTTGATTTGATAATTCGTCTTCGTCATTTACTTTTTTCCCGTAGTGATAGGTCGATTGATAATAATAAAAATAAAGCCAAACACTAAAAGCACCCAGTCCCAGTGGCCCCAGCGCGTGAAAGCTGAAAGTGGTGCATTTGATTTGTAAGCCACATCGTAAGTGTTCATCCATGTCTGGTTCATGTTAGATCGTTCAAGTTCTTGTCCGTTGGCTAAGATCACAGAACTAAACCCAGTGTTGGTCGCGCGAACTAATGGACGTCTAACTTCTACTCCGCGTGCGAGTGTCATCATCATGTGTTGGTAAGGCTCAGCCCAGTCTCCAAACCATGAATCATTCGTTACGTTGAAAATAATGTCTGTTCCGTTTTTGGCAAGACCTCGTGAAAAGGCAGGATCAAGTGATTCGTAACAAATTTGTGGTCCAACCATAATCGTACGTTGATTGGATAACGAAAGTTTTTTTGAAACCGGGCCAGGGCCGCGTTCGTAAGTTCCTACAAAGGGAAGCAGTTTGTAGAGAATCGGTAACATTTCTCCAAAAGGCATGTATTCGCCGAAAGCTAACAATTGTGATTTGTAGTAAGCGGGTTGTTGTGGGCCATCTGGGCCTAAGAAGAATACCGAATTGCGTGTGATGATCGATCCTAAGTGGTCACGCTTAAATTGATCGTGTGAATAGGCTCCAGTGATTAAGATTGAATTCCAAAGTTTCACTTGAGCTTGCAGTTGGCTTTGAAGTGGGTGGTGGGAAAAGTGAGGGTCCAGAGGAATCGGCATAGCTGTCTCAGGCCACAGGGTAATGTCGGATTTGAATTGAGGATTGTCGTGAGTTTTTTTATTGAAGTATTCGTT
>CAZXZW010000171.1:0-2243 GCA_964645745.1 uncultured Bdellovibrio sp. | reverse complement strand
CGTCGATGTCTGGACAGGTGCTACACCAGTTGAAAGCAATACATCTGCGTTTCTTATTCCTGACGTTAAAGCGCCAGGAATTGGTGTAGTCTATCGTTTCTAGTTTCTAAATACATTTCTCAAGGATTTCCTGAGTATTTGCAGACACTTTCGTGGCTAGAATTCTTTGGATTTCCGTTTTTGATTTTGCGCTTAGGTCGGCTGGCAATTTCTTAGTTAAGCTAAAGCCCGCAGCTAAACGTGCCGCCACCTGAGGATTAAATTGATCCACACGAATAATTTCATCGGCAAACCATTTGTATGAAGCTCCTGAGGCTTGATGGAAGTGCAAGAAGTTATTCGAGAACACACGGTGAAGTGCATACAGATTATTAGGGTTATTTTTATCAAACGCTGGTTTCTGAGCGGCCTGTCCGATCACCTTAAACGTATCTTGGTTGTAAACCGCTGAAGCTAAAACCATAAGCCATTTGTTAAACACCACTGAATCGTGTGACCATTCAGTGTAGAAGTTTTCAATCGCTTGGTTTTTGAAAGGCGATTGGCTGTTGCAAAGATTATCTAAAGCCGCAATTTTATCCGTCATGTTTTGAGCTGTTTGGTATTGTGTTTCGCAAAGCTTTAAACTGTCTTTATCATCGTGAACAATCATGAAGTCTAAAAGTTTGTTTTTTAAAGCGCGATCGCCAATGTTATCTAGTGGGTGATGTTGTTTGTACAATTTCACTAAATCATTTTGGAACTGAGATACGAAATCAACAATAATCGTTTTCTTAGCTTGAACAAAAGCTTCAGGCACAAGAGTTGTTTCTTCTTGAGCGATAACTAAGTTCGAAGGCAATGAAAGCATAAGGGCCTTCATTTGAGGATCAATTTGAGCATCATTTAAAATATAACCTAAAGCTTCGATCACATCAGAATTTGTTTTCAATTCAGTTTTATTTTTGAAACAAGCAATTAAACGGCGAGTTTCTTCTAATAACATTTTCATACAAGCTTCACGACGGTTGAAGGCATCTGTATCAAACTTAATTAAGGTTAAAGAATCTTTACCATTCATATTTTGAACGATTTTGACTGGGGCTGAGAATTCGCGATTGATGGAAAGAATCGGCTTTTCTTGAATGTTTTCGAAAGTCCATTCTGCTGTTACATCTTTAAGAGTCAAAAGATCTGATTCTGTTTTAATCACGGCTCCATTTGGAGAGATTAAACCAAAACGTAATGGAATGTAGAATGGTTTCTTAACAAATGAAGCATCTTGTTTTTCAGTTAACGTTAAATCACAAGATTGAGTCAGCTTAATTTTAAATTGTTTTGTAGCTGCATTGTAATTTTCTTCTACTTGAACCACAGGCGTTCCCGCTTGCGAGTACCATAATTTAAACTGTGTAAAATCAATATTGTTCGCATCGCTAATGGCTGCCGCAAAATTTTCAATTGTAACAGCTTGGCCATCATGGCGTTTAAAATAAAGCGCCATGCCTTTTTTAAAACCTTCGCGTCCTACAATAGTTTGCATCATGCGAATAACTTCTGCGCCTTTTTCATAAATAGTGGCCGTATAGAAATTATCGACGGCTAAGCATGATTCAGGACGAACCGCATGAGCATTAGGCCCACTGTCTTCGCTGAATTGACGAGTACGTAATGAATCCACATCATGAATACGTTGAACCGAACGAGACGTCATATCGCCTGAGAATTCTTGATCACGGAAAACGGTTAAGCCTTCTTTAAGAGAAAGCTCGAACCAGTTACGGCATGTGACGCGATTTCCTGACCAGTTATGGAAGTATTCATGACCGATCACCGATTGAATTTGATGGAAGTCATCATCAGTGGCTGTTTTCACGTCTGCTAACACCAATTTTGAATTGAAAACGTTAAGCCCTTTATTTTCCATAGCGCCCATATTGAAATCATCAATTGAAACCACCATATATTGATTTAAATCATATTCTAATCCGTAAGTATCTTCATCCCACTTCATCGATTGTTTTAACGATTTCATGGCATGAAGACAGCGCTCTTGTTTTCCATGAGGAGCGAAGACTTCCAATTTTACTTGGCGACCTGAAGTTGTTTTGTAAGTGTCCGTCACTACGCCCATATCACCAGCGACTAAAGCAAATAAGTAACTTGGTTTTTTATGCGGATCGTTCCATTTAGCGTAATGACGACCGTTACCTAAAGATTTTTTCTCTAAGCTATCGCCATTCGATAGTAATAAGGGATATTTC
>CAZXZW010000170.1:0-2278 GCA_964645745.1 uncultured Bdellovibrio sp. | reverse complement strand
ACGATGTCATTCTTCAATATGATGACTACGAAGGATCAGATAAATCTATTCAACACGTTTCTCTTTATTTAGGAAATTATCTTGTTTTTCAAAAGGATGGTTTATCTGAAATGGATCACTACCGCATCACTTTATTCAAAGAAGGACGCACCGGTCGCGAATACTACCGACCGAAAGAAAACGTAGCCATTCAAACTCCAGAAGAATTATTCGGAATGAAGAATCCTAAAGTCAGCCCCGCTTTAGCCGCTGAACTCAAAGATCCAGCAAAACTAGCCTTCTTTAAAACACTCATCTATATCCCTGTAGGACATGGAGTCGGAAATTCTTTCCTGATGTCGAACTCTTTAAAGCTGCCTTTAGTTAAAAACCCACAAACAGGACGCTATGAGTTCAACAGCAAGACCTTCCCAGGCACTGAAGTGATAGCTCCACTTCCCAAGAAGTTCGTCGAATACTAAGACCAAGTCGTCTCATAATGATAAAAGAGGGCTTGAAAAATAACCAACAACCCTCTTGGTCTAGTTTAGTTTGACCTCAATTACACCGATTCGGAGAGTATGAAAAATACTCCCCAAAATAAAAAGAAGTTAGCGGCATTTATTGGTCTATTTGGTTTCTTTTGCGTGGCTACGATCTCGTACACCATTATGAAAAATGCCGAAAACAATCCTGAACGCATCATGCAATCTAAAAAAGATAAAAAGAAAACCGATGCGCGTAATTTAGAATTAAATCCAGCGAAAGAAACTTCGACGGAAATCAATAATGAGCCTTCGGCTTTATTCAATGACCCTGCCATTAAACAAGCTTGGGGATTAAAAAAATCTGATGCCGGTCGCGCTTGGTCTGTTACTAAGGGAAGTAAAAAAGTCATTGTGGCTATCATCGATACAGGTATCGATGAAAAGCATGAAGACTTAAAAGGAAATCTTTGGACGAATCCTGGTGAAACAGGTTTAGATGCCAAAGGACGCGATAAAGCCACTAACGGTATCGATGATGACGGCAACGGATTCGTGGATGACGTTCATGGTTGGAACTTCGTTTCTTCAAATAATAAATTAGATGATAACCACGGTCACGGAACTCACATTGCCGGTATCGTTGGGGCTGAAGCTGGAAATCATAAAGGAATCAGCGGGATCTCTCCTGAAGTAAGCCTTATGGTTCTTAAATACTTCGATCCAAAAGTTCCAAACAACGATAATTTAAAAAATACCGTTTCTTCTATTGAATACGCTGTTAAAATGGGTGCTCACATCATCAATTACTCAGGTGGCGGAACTGATTTCTCACAAGAGGAACATGATGCTATCGAAAAAGCTGAAGCCAAAGGAATTCTATTTGTCGCAGCCGCTGGAAATGAGCGCTCGAATTCAGATAAGTTCCATTACTACCCGGCTGATTATAAGTTAAAAAATATCATCTCGGTCACAGCGATCGATCCGACAACCGAAGTTCTTTCGTCTTCAAACTACGGAACTGAAACAGTTGATATCGCAGCTCCGGGACAAAACATCTTATCTTGCCTTCCGCAAAACACGTACGGCTTAATGACGGGAACGTCTCAAGCTACCGCATTCGTAACTGGTGCATCTGTTTTAGTTATGGCTCATAAGAATTTATACAATAACGCTGAAGAAGTTAAAAAGTACGTTTTAGCAACCGGAGACAGCACTAGCTCATTAGTGGGTAAAACTCGCACGTCTCGCCAATTAAATCTTTTCAAAGCTTTAACGATCTTAGAGGGTACGAAAACAGCCTTCTCTGGAATCGACACAGGATCAGTTCAAGATCGTCGCGTGTTCTCTAATCGTGCTCAAGGAAATGACCCTAACATGAAGCAAGATGAAAGCGCGAAGAGCTTAAGTGACGTCGCCAGCTTCGGACAAGAATTCTTAAAGGCTGTGAAAACACCAGGAATGAAAAAGAAGAAGGTCGAAAAAGTCGGAACAGAAACTACGCCCGATTCAAATCAAAATTAGCAATATTATTAATAGGTTACAGATTTAACTAAAACATTTTTGTTTGGTTTTTAGAAATCGCCCAAAGAGCCGTCGAAAGAATAACGATGGCTACCAAGAGACCGTTGTGCGCCGGAAATACCGGTCTCATCACATTCAATACGAAGAAAAATACACCCACAATACTGACCAACAAGGCAATATTTCGGAACGAATATTCAAAGCCTAAGAATCTTTTCTTACCCGCAGCTGTGCGGCTGAATTTGTCTTTTTCGGCGCTCATATAGCTGTTGGCTACAGCCTCTAAACGA
>CAZXZW010000169.1:0-2315 GCA_964645745.1 uncultured Bdellovibrio sp. | reverse complement strand
TTAACTTATAAGTCGAATAAGAATCAGGCTTACGATCATTTGCGACTATAAAAAGGTACTTAGAATCATCTGTGATAAAACTACTTGAAGCCTGAACTTTATCTTTTCTATATAATTCAGTCATAGCACCAGTTTTCAAGTCCAACTTATAGATACCCGGATTTTCTTGACCATTCACATCTTTAGATACAATTAAAAATTTTCCATTAGGAGCCACGTGCCTTAACATGACGGCATCAACACCGCTGGTTAATTGCACGGGAAACTTTTGTGGTCCATCAATTTTCCAAACATGATATTGGCCGGTGACTTTCCATCCAAAATAAAGCGTCTTTTTATCCGGAGACAACATCCCCATCCCTGGAGCCGCCACCTCAATCATCTTAGTTATTTTATTCGACATCTCTGGCGTTACTGCCGGAGCCGCGTATTTTTTTAAATTTTCTGCTGAAACCGAATCTGTTCCATGCCCTGAATACTGAGCGTAAGAATGTGAAGCCATTATAAGAGATGTCGCAAATAAACCTGCAAGAGATATTATGTTTTTCATTTTTAACCCTTTGTTGAAGCCATCAGTTTGTTACTGATCTTTTTATAAGTCATGACTCACACCTTAAAAAATAATCACAAACTAGACCACCTTCGTTAACCATTCGAAGTCCTACGATTGTCTATCCACTGTGTTCTAGACCATAGGATTTTGGTCTGAGGTTTTAACCGATTTAATAACAAGGAGAGTTATAGTGCAGACATGGAAAAGAAACCTTCGAAACCTACTAGCCCCATCCCTCTTGAGCGTCATTCTCGTCGCCCAGGGATGCGCACCGGCTGCAACAGATGGGACCACTTCATTTGACCAATCAAAAGAAGAAGTCACATCGCGAGTAATTTATGGAACAGATGGACGTTTAGATCTTTACCAAATCAGTGATGACTCTTTAAAAAGATTAGCTGACTCCACTGTCGCTTTAATTGAAAACAAAGATTTAACAGTGAACGGAAGTTCCGTCTCAATCAAAGGAAGTCTTTTCGGATCTGCTTATCAATTATGTTCTTCTGAAAAATTTAGAGAGCAAAGTACAGCCGCTTTCTGTTCGGGCTCATTAGTCGGCGAAGATACTATTATTACAGCTGGACATTGTATTCAAAACGCTTCTGATTGTGCGTCAGTTAATTTTGTTTTTGGATACGCTGTAAAAGCAGCTAGCGTTTTACCAACATCGGTAGCGTCTAGTGAAGTTTACAAATGTAAATCAATCATTAAACAAGTCTTAACAAGCGGCGGAGCTGACTTTGCCGTGATTAAATTAGATCGTAAAGTTTTTAACCATGCCCCATTGGCTATCCGCCAATCTGGAGCCGCTTCAGTGGGAGATGAATTAGTTGTTATTGGTCACCCAACTGGATTACCAACAAAAGTAACAACTGGCGGAAAAATTAGATCCGTAGCTAATGCCGACTACTTAGTAGCTAGTGTTGATACGTACGGTGGAAATTCAGGTTCAGCCGTATTCAATGCTAAATCCGGATTAATCGAAGGTATCTTAGTTCGCGGTGAAGAAGATTTCGTCAGACAAGGGAGCTGTAATGTTTCTAACGTGTGTAAAGAAGATTCTTGCCGCGGCGAAGACATCACTAAAATCTCTGTTGTGAAACAATATATCCCGACAGGTTCAGTGGTGAATCCTCCAGATCCTCAACCGTCTTCAAGCAAATACTCTGTGACAGCCAACTTATCTATTCCTGATAATAAAACCGCTGGAATCAAAAGTGCTTTGACAGCCGATGCTATTCCAGGAAGTCGTAAAGTTTACGTATCAGTTAACATCAGCCATACTTATATCGGTGACTTGGTCGTTAAAGTAACTTCTCCTTCAGGAAAAGTAGCAACACTTCACTCTCGCGCTGGAGCCGGTACAGATAATATTAACAAAGTTTACGAGGTGACATCGATCTTAGGTAGCGAAAGCAAACTAGGTGTTTACCAGATCTCAGTACAGGATTTGGCAGCTCGCGATGTTGGTTTCTTAAATACTTGGGGATTAGAGTTTAAATAACTCTTAAATTCTAAATGATTTTAAAAAGGGACACTTGAAAGAGTGTCCCTTTTTTTATTGTCGTGCAGATTCTGCAGACTGAGGCATCAATTCATTCAACCAACCGCCACCGATTTGTAAATTATTACCCGAAAAATCTAATTTCAAAGTCGTTTTATAATTCGGATCATATTTAAGTGCTTTAGGATCAACACCTAACTCCTGAATCAAACGTTCAAAAACTTGTTTTTCTGAAGCGTAATCGACCGGCTCGTAAGC
>CAZXZW010000168.1:0-2360 GCA_964645745.1 uncultured Bdellovibrio sp. | reverse complement strand
TCTCTTCCATCGACCATTCAGTGCGATTCAAGAACGAAAGCTGATCTGAAATGTCGCGTGGAGAAAAATCCAACATGACCAAACACTCTTCAGCTAAAGCCATCTCAATATAACTTAAATAATTACTGAGCTTCGCCCACTGCGCTTGTCCCGCTTTTCCACGATCACTCGTGCAATGATACGTCGTGCATACAACGCCCCTAAATTCCCAGATCCCACAATTTTGCTGATCGTGATTGTAGTACGGACAAAGTAAATCTTCGCGCGTTCCGAAATCTTCGAATTCACGATTCATAAATTCATATTGAAATTTTAATGTGGGAAACACACCTAGCGGCAAAGTGAACTGACGATCTTTAATTTTCTGTTCAATCACAGCTGCGCCGGGAAGCTGTTTGTGTAAAATCCCACCGACCGCAAAGTTCGGAACAAAAGGATAGAAGGTGCAACATTTTAAATGAGGTTTATAGAGATAAAGAAAACGCTTATCGCGCGACCGCAAGCAATTGTGACAAGTTGCTTTTTTCTCGGTCGCATCAGATTGTAATAAATTTTTATCTAAAAAATTCGCGTAGAATTCAGGAAGAAGTTCCTTAAGTAACGTCAAGGTCTTCGAATTACTTCTTAAAAGGCATGTTCTTTTCGTTCACTTTAGCATTCGCTTTAGTACCCGCATGATCACGCCAGTTATATTCATTTGATTTGATGTATTTAGTTTTCCAATCATCCCATTTTTTCTTAGGAAGTTGGTGCGACACGCGGCCGTTTTCGTCAAAGATTTCAGGGTCTTTACCTAATAAGAAATTCGCTACTGATTTTAACATTCCCATAATATTTCCTGACCTATAAATTGAATCAAATATAGATCAAGTCTAACTATATTTTTGGATTTGCGCAAATATCAATAATGTCTAAACCCTTTTCTTCACCAGGGTATTTACCACCTGTTAATTGCTGAAAGCATTCATGCGAAGCTGATTTATAGGCTTCCTCGTAGCTAAATGCTTCTTTTTTAATCTGAAATGGCTTTTTTGATAAATCTTTATATTGGAACGACCAGCTCTTTTTTGAAGTCAAAGAGGCTGAAGCCGGGGCTCTTGAAGTCTTGAATTCGACTGAATCTGAGTAATGATTGTTGATCGAAAAGCTTAACGCTAAAAAGTTTAAAGCTAAAACAATCGTGATTTTCATTAACTTCTTCATACAAACCTCCAAGGTTATATAAGAAGTATATGAAATCCATGTGCCAACTATCTTGAAGCAATCTCACAATAAGACAGGCTATCTATCTGTTCCTGCTGGGGATTTTTCGATACCATTTTAAGACAGTCAAAAGGGTGTTTACCCTTTTGACAGATGCTCGAGTTTTCCTAACATTACTGCTTTTTAAATTCGATATCACCACTGACTGAATTGATCGTAATTTTGTTTTTAGGCTGACCTAACTTCAGAGAACTATCAGTGATGTATTTTTTGAAATACGAATCCCCTTCAATATCGCCGCTCACGGATTCCATCTGAACCTCAAGATCCGATGGCTGGGCATAAGACAACTGGATATCTCCACTGATGGTGTCGATCTTCACATCTCTTGATTCAAGCTCCGCAAATTCTAAGTCCCCACTCACCGTGTTCAACTTCACCGTACCTGCTTGAACCTGGTCTAGCTTCATATCTCCACTCACGTTATCAAGCTTCATGGATTCAACATGAATCTGCTTGAATTTATAATCACCACTGACATTATGAACGTCCACACTATTCAAAACCAAACCCGCCACATTCGTATCAGCCGACACCGTCGTTATCGTCAGCTTTTTGTATTGCTTTGGAACTTCGATTCTCACACTAAACGCATCCTTAATCGTGATGCTATTGTCGCTAATTTCCATCCACATTTGCGATGGATTTTCATCATTATATAAAGCATTGAAATCAATTTTTACTTTCGAGCCTTCTTGGAAAATCATTTTCTTTGTATCCTGAGGAGCCGATCCTTTACGAACCTTGCTTTTTAAAATAACGTGCAATTGATCGTCTTTCGATTCTTCAACTTTAACTTCTCCAAAAATAACGTCGATCGAGAGATCCGCAGTATCTTTAAAAGTAAACTTCTGATCAAAATCATAATCTTCTGAATCTTTTGAGTTCAGAGTTCCTTTTTGACTAAAATAACTTGTAGCCTGCTCTAAATCTTCTTTTTTAACAGACTTAGATAATACAGCCGTTGCCACCGAACCCACTAAAAACATAACTAAACCAGCAATAAATACTTTTTTCATAAACACCTCGGGCTACTTCGCAGCACCTGTTACAAAGTTAATATTCCATTTTAAAAACGAGACCATGACTTTCATAAA
>CAZXZW010000167.1:0-2361 GCA_964645745.1 uncultured Bdellovibrio sp. | reverse complement strand
AAACCAATGAGCGGTATCTTGATCCAGGCATAAAGACGCAAAAACATATTAATCTTAAATAAATCAAATTTTGACATCCCAAAATTCTAGCCAAAGCCCCCCAAATAAGTCACCCTAATACTATGAAAAAAATCGAAACACCCTTCACAAAGATGCTTGGTATTCAATACCCTATTATCGGCGCCCCTATGTTCCTGGTTTCTAACGCAGACATGGTGGTGAATATTTCCGAAGCCGGTGGCATTGGAACCTTCCCTTCTTTAAATTACCGCCCATCCGAAGAGTATCGAAAAACTCTTCAAGAGATTAAATCGCGCACGAAAAAACCCATCGGTGTAAATATCATCGTAAACAAAAGCAACACACGTGCTTCTGAAGATATTAAACACTCACTTGATAACGGTGTTGATCTCTTCATTACTTCACTAGGATCACCTAAAGAAGTGATTACCGAAGCTCACAAAAACGGAGCTAAAGTTATTTGCGATGTGGTCAATCTAGAACACGCTTTAAAATGCCAAGATATGGGAGCCGATGGCGTCATCGCCGTAGGTTCCGGAGCTGGCGGCCACGCCGGCCCCATCTCTCCGATCGTACTCGTGAGCTGGCTTCAAAAAGAACTTTCCATTCCTGTGATCGCCGCCGGAGGTATCGCTGACGGAGCAACTATGGCATCAATGCTTACTTTGGGAGCATCTGCCGTGAGTATTGGAACGCGCTTTATCGCCAGCACCGAAGCTAAAATTCCGCAAGACTACAAAGATGCAGTCGTTCGATCAAACCCGGAAGATATCGTCATGACGACTCGCCTATCTGGAACCCCAGCTGCCGTCATCCGCACACCTTACATTGAGAAAATGGGGCTTGATCTACCATGGTATTTAAAAATGATGAAGGACAACAAAAGTCTTAAGAAGTACATCGTTCCATTGATTCATTACTTAGGGTCAAAATCTTTAGAAAATTCAGTTCAAGGACCAACCTGGAAAACAGTTTGGAGCGCCGGACAAAGCGTAGGCTTGATTCACGACATTTTATCATGTCAGCAAATCATTGATAAATTAGTCAGTGAATACGAAGAGTGCCTCAACCAGGTTCCACGCTTAAAATAACAAAGGTAACAGTTCCCTTTCTGTGACGCCTTTCAAAAAAAAAGCCCAAATTTACATTTGGGCTTTTTTTCATTCTAAATAAAATTTAATAATTAAAGTCTTTTAGCTAAATCGTCTTCGATTTGTTTACACTTTTCTAAGTGCAATTTACAAGTCGTGATCGCATCGATCGCTTCCGCTTGCTTGATACGACCTTTAACCATGAGATTAGAAAGGTGCGATTCGATCATATCTGAATAAGCGTAGATCGATTTGTGTTGTGGCCATAAATTTCCAACAGCATTGGCCCCACCAATGCTTAATGGAATGAAGTGATCAATTTTAAAATCACCACGAGGTAATTTTTGGATATCGAATCCCAAATCACTATCGTAGGCTGCAATAATTTTCTTTTTAGTACCAGATGAAACTGAACGCTCACAGTAAGGAATTTTTTCTTCGTAGCGGTAAGAATCAGGATTTGTACAAAGTACTCCTGGAGTCATTTTCGCGTCAGGACCATCTGGAAAGTGCTTACCAGATACTTCTCCTGCGTGGATCGTTAAAGACAAACATAACACGTAACCGAAACTCAAAAGATGCTTAAACATTGTGTATTCCTCCATAGCGAGACGTTTACGGTGTCTCATAGAAACGTCGGCCCATATCGCCAACTTATACTTAGGTTCAATTAACTTGCGGTTAATGAACCATTTTTGGGTTACTTTGATCAATGGATTTATTTATTCTAACGCTCTAAGTTATTTCTCGACGACAATCCCTAATCGTCGGGTCTGAATTTCTCCGGCACCCCCATTAGGAAACATCACCCTGTCATTTCGGTTAGGCTAATTGCACAAACTTCGTCTTTTTTATATAGAATCTCCACGAAAACCTTTCTCTCTAACTCAATAAAAAACCGGTTAAATACAGCCTCTAGGTTAATCCTATTTTTCCTCTTTATGCTGTTGACTCAAAAGGGCCTCAAATCTTAGATAGCTTTACGTTTTATCAATATAATGACTAAGGAAGTATTATGTACCGTATTTTATTAATCAGTTTATTCATGGCCCATTTAGCACAGGCTCAAACTTTCAAAATCAAAGTTGTTGATCAGTTCACTATGCCGGTACCACAAGCTTTAATCCTTATCGGTTCAGAACAAGATATTCCTTTTGCCAATAATTTATTAACGGCTGATGCCGCTGGCGAAATCACGGTTCAAGATGCGTGGACAACGTCAGAAGCTATCACAGCCGACGCTCCCGGA
>CAZXZW010000166.1:0-2365 GCA_964645745.1 uncultured Bdellovibrio sp. | reverse complement strand
ATTCGGATGCCAGTCAAGATTTTGAAGCTCTACAAATCCTCTAATATGCATGTATCGGCCACCAGATGTCTTATAAGTAGAGTCAACTCCAGATGTCGTATCTGTTCGCTCACCGTCTGAATTTTTCTCGTAGTTAATGAAGCCACCAACAATAAGCGCTTCGCTTACAGGAGCATAAGCACCAACATCAACTAAGAAACTGTTTTGTCCGTCAGCCATATTTCCTTCATCGTCTGTTGAATCATATTTCTCTTTTTCAAGTCCAAATTTATAACCAACTTTTGTTGAAATAGTGACTGCTCCAGCTTCAAATAAACCTTTATATCTTAAAATAGGATTACCAATACCTTTGCTTTTAGATGTTGAAGCAATACCGCCACCTGAGGTTGTTGATGATGTTAATAAGTAACTCATTTCTCCACCCAAAGCGTGTCCATCAGCTAAACCATAATAGTATGATACACCTAAATTAAATAAACTCGCGCTAACCTTAACATCGTTATTAACTTTAAATGTGCCGTACGCACCACCGATTCCTAACATCGGAGTTACTTCACTTTGTCCAGCTGTTGGAGCTAAAGTTTGAAAGACTTGTGCTGCGAACACGCTTGAAGAAAATAATACCGGAACTAATGCGATTGATAACTTTTGAAACATTTTTACCTCATGGTGAGTTAGTTTGATATCATTAGATCTTTGAGACGAAATAGAGTCAACTCCACGTCATCACGCACCCCTATTCTCAAACTGAGACACTCAACAGCTTTTTGCGCTGATCAAAATACATTAAATCTTGTTATTTCGTTATGTTAGCTAAAGATTGCCTCTATTTAACCGATCAGAAGAGAAGAGAA
Organism: uncultured Bdellovibrio sp.; assembly: GCA_964645745.1. Taxonomy (GTDB): domain Bacteria; phylum Bdellovibrionota; class Bdellovibrionia; order Bdellovibrionales; family Bdellovibrionaceae; genus Pseudobdellovibrio. The sequence continues at coordinate 1,511 of CAZXZW010000166.1, read as the reverse complement.
AGGATGAATTCAGTATGCAAACGAAAAGCAAAATAAAATCGCTACTCATTCCTATCCTATCTCTTTTTCTTTTTCAAAATTGTTCAGACAAAAGTTTTGTCAGCCAAGAAAGTTCAGCATCATCAGAACCGCCTAGTCAAAATATTTCCTACGATTGTTCTATTGGAAATGAAACGATCGCTGAAAACGATTCTAAAACATTTTATTTAAGTTCTTCTGTACCGTACGGATCAACTTGTCAGTCCGAAAGCAGAGTCTGCACCAGAGGTTATTTCGCGGGAACTTACCAATATACAACTTGCGAAGTAAATGCTCCACACAGTTGTCTGCACAACGGAGCAACGATAGCTCACGGCGATAGCGTGACAGCCTATCTTACCTCTTCAACTCCATTCGGACAATCTTGCACCAGCGAAGTGCGTACTTGTAACGATGGCGTTCTTTCTGGAAGCTATCTTTACACGAGCTGCGCTCCCGGAGTAGCTTCGAGTTGTATTTTTAATGGAATGAATTTAGCTCATGGAGCAAGCGTGACCGCTTTTGCTACGTCATCTGTAGCCTACGGATTAACTTGCCAACTGCAAACAAGAACTTGCAACAATGGAACACTCAGCGGCTCTTACGCTTACGCCAGTTGTGCGGTTGATGCGCCAGCTACTTGTCTGTTTAACGGCGTGACCATTCCTCATAACGGAACAGTCTCAGCCTTTGCACAATCGAATGTACCTTTTTGGATGGACTGCGCAGACGTCATGGAATCAAGAACTTGTTCGAATGGTACTCTTTCGGGATCATACCCACACAGCACTTGTTCAGAATAATCTCAAGTTTAGAAACACTGATTTCCTAATTTAGCCCTGACGAGTTCACTGGCTTCAGCCATAGCGCCTAGATAATTTTGTTCATAGATCATAGCGTATTCAGCAAAACTTAATTTTTTAATCTTAGCTGATTTTAGAATGGATCTTTTTTCAGGTTCATTTTTTAAAATTTTACGAGCATGCGCTAAATTTTTCCAAAGATTCAAATCTTCCGCCGTGATCGCCACATTAACTTTCTTGCGACTAGCTACGTAGCCATCTAATAATCTTAACGTGCCTGTGATTCCGCGATTGTAAGCCATGTAAACTAACTGCAGCAACACCTCGTCCGTCATAACAGCATTGATTTCTGGGCGATCCGCAAGTACGCGCTTCAAATCATTTTGATCACGCATCGTATGAAGATAATGGAACACCAGAGCGCGATATGGATTTTGCGGAAGAGCAATCATCGAACAACGACGTTCAATTTTAAAAGCATCACTTTGCATTTCACGAAATACACTAGAAATTCTTTCACAAGCTGGATTCGAACTTTCTAATAAAATCTGACTGGTTTTAGCTGCGATGTTACGATCCATCACACGCAAAATTCCGTTCTTAGTAAATTGAGTAATACCAGCATCGAAACCCGTTTTATTAATGGCATTAATGTGAAATCCACTTTCGATCATGATTTGTAAAAATGAA
>CAZXZW010000165.1:0-2369 GCA_964645745.1 uncultured Bdellovibrio sp. | reverse complement strand
CGTCAGCTAATGATTCATGGCAACCGTATAAGTTGCCGAATTTAGATTTAGTGACTGAGTCATTAACGTTGATCGCAGGAGTTTTTAATTTTTTATTTTACAACATCACTTCAAGATTATGAACGCCTGTTGTTGTCTCTTCCGAAAGACCGATGATTTTTTTCAACATGCCCGCGAATTGTGGCGTGTGCATCATGTTTGTTAAATCTCCACCATCATCAAGGATCAAGTTGTAACCATCTTTACCCCAACCTGTGATTGTTTGCTCAATACACCAGTTGAACTCTTCTTCAGTTAAACCTTTCCAAGCAAAAACTGGAATACCCGCTGCTGCGATCGCAACCGCTGCATGGTCTTGAGTTGAGAAGATGTTGCAAGAAGACCAACGGATCTCAGCACCTAAGTGAATCAATGTTTCGATTAATACGGCTGTTTGGATTGTCATATGAAGACATCCAGCAATCTTAGCCCCTTTTAAAGGTTGTTTTTTACCGAATTCTTTTCTTAAAGCCATTAAGCCTGGCATTTCCTTTTCAGCGATCTTAATTTCTTCACGGCCCCATTTTGCTAAATCTGCGAATACTTTTGGATCATTCATCGCTGCTTCACAAACTTTGTAGTCTGTAAATTTGCTAGCTTTAGAAGTTATTGATTTGCCGCCTGATGCACTTTTTGCCATTTTTTTCATAGAGAAAATCCCTTTGTTGTTAAGTTTCTTATTCAATTGTTAAAATTTCGTAGCCGATATCTGTGATCAAAACTGTATGCTCAAATTGAGCTGAAAGTTTCATATCAGCCGTTTTATAATATTTAATATCTGAGTTCGGAATATCGAATTCAATGAATTCGTCCGTGCCTTCGTTCACCATCGGCTCAACGGTAAAACATGTCCAAGGAGTAATTTTCTCACCTTTGCCCCGTTTTCCATAAGCGGGAACGAACGGATCACCGTGGAATACACGCCCAATGCCGTGTCCACCGATTTCTTTAATCGTTGTATACCCTTTACGAGTTACAAATTTATTTGTTTCAAAACCAATGTCACCTGTAAAACCATTCGGCGTGATCGTTTCAATTCCGATCATCATCGCTTTGTAAGCGGCATCAACTAGATCAGAAGCATTCTTCGTTACATTTCCCACCATGATGGTTTTTGAAGTGTCTCCAAAGAATCCGTCTTTTTTAACTGTCACATCAATATTTAAAATGTCGCCTTCTTTAACGATGTATTCAGAAGGTAATCCGTGACACACCACTTCGTTCACGGAAATACAAGTTGCTTTCGGATATCCACCGTAACCGATACATGCTGATGTTCCTCCGATTGATTTCGTAAAATCATCGGCGATCAAGTCAAGTTCGTTTGTCGTGATTCCTGGTTTTACAAACTTGCCGGTATGATTCAAAACACGCGCGGCCATTTGGCAGACGGTTTTCATTTTAATGATTTCTTCACGAGATAAGGGGGCTTGTTTGCGGCTGTTCGACATATGCCAGTGAGATTATACCAAAAGGGTCTAATTGGCTAGTACGTATGGACTTATGGGAAGCGATATAAGCAGTCCTGATGGTATAAAAAAAGGCTAACTTACGTTAGCCTTCTTATTGTTCATTACTTAACGTAAAAAACAGTTATTACTCGTAAGAGTAACGACTATTTTAAATGTTTAGAAACAAGTTTAGTCATTTCGAACATTGAAACTTGGTTTTTTCCGAAGATTGGTTTCAATTTGTCGTCAGCGTTGATGTTACGACGGTTTTTAGAATCTTGTAAGTTGTTCTTTTTGATGTAAGCCCATAATTTTTTAACAACTTCAGTACGTGGAATTGGAGTTGCTCCAACTACTGCAGATAACATTGTAGAAGGCGTTAAAGCTTTCATGAATGCAGCGTTAGGTTTACGTTTAGAAGCAGCTTTTTTAGCTTTAGGAGCAGCAGCTTTTTTAGGAGCAGCTTTTTTCGCAGCTTTTTTAGGAGCAGCTTTTTTTGCAGCTTTCTTAGGAGCAGCTTTTTTTACTGTTTTTTTTGCCATGTGTATATCCTCCGATAAGGGTTGTTAAGGCGTTTATCTAATATGACTTTCGTCAACACAGGCTTAAGTCTACGGCTAGAAAAAACCCTTTGTCGAGGGAAAAAATCAATTATTTTCATTTTTTTTCAAAATTCTCCTCGGAGAATGCCGTTTTCCCCTCTAGAAATAACGTTTTTTCACAGTTTTGGACCAATTTCCCCTCTAGAAAACGCCAAAAGCACCGATCAAATGTACGCATGACAAAGACATTTTCTGAAATTCTAGAAGAGCAATTAAGTCAAAATCCCTCTGAAAACAGTGGAGAAACACTTGATTCTCTTTACTCTTCGCATGTGGA
>CAZXZW010000164.1:0-2398 GCA_964645745.1 uncultured Bdellovibrio sp. | reverse complement strand
ACAGAATATATTTATACATTAACTTCCCAAACCGGAGAATACTTATGCCCAAGCAATTCATTCTAAATTCAATTTGCATCACATTATTTGGAACATTCCTAGGCTACGGCGTCACGCACATGGCGATGAGTAAAGGCACATCTAATTCATTAGATATGGCTTCATTAGCGCCAAGTGAAAATAATCACCGCATATCAAAACTAGCATCGCAACAAATCTACCAAGATTATTTTGATGTCAGAATCAAACACGAATCCATTTCAACAACAGAGAATGGCCAATCCGTAGTAAAAGCCATCGTAACAGCTAAAAAAGATTTACCAGCAGGTTTAACCTACGCTTGGAAACTAGGAGAAAATGTAACATCATCATCACCTGACGTTACAGGACAACTAGCAGCCATCAAGCGCGGAGAAAGCCAAGAAGTCGTATTACCAGTTCACGGTTTTACAAAACAGTCGAAAAGGTTCATCAGCTTCGTCATCAACGGAAAAGTTGATAAACACGATCTACACAAAGAAAGCTTATCTTCATCAAGACCAGAAGATTCTTTTGAGTATGTTGTTCAACAAGCGAATCAGTTAGAGCAAGAACGCGAGCAAGAAGCCAGTAAGAACAGTGGTAAGGTGAAAACGAAGTCTGTAAGAAGTAAGAAGTTTGATCCGGAGAATATTATTAAATAACTCCTAGACTACAGACTAATAAAAAAAGGCGATGTTTTCATCGCCTTTTTTTATTTCCATTACAACGGAATAACTTCAATCTTCGGATCATACTCATCTTTAAGTATCCCCTCGATTGCCATCAAAGTTCCTGTTGTTGAAGAAGGGCAAGTTCCACAAGCTCCTTGGTACATCACGTACACTTTATCTTCTTCGAATTTTACAACCTCGATATCTCCACCATCGCCTTGCAATCCTGGACGGATTGTACGATCAAGGATCTCTTCGATTTTTTGTAATTCTGGAGACAAGTTTTGACGAGCGATTTTCTTTTCATCTAACACAGTTTGATTCGGATTATGAATTGCCATGCGTGTTTGAATCACTGAGCAAATTTGTGGTTTGATCTCTTCGGCTTCAACATCGAAAGCGTGCGTTACCGTGATGACGTTTTGGAAGTAATGCACTTGCTTTACGCCTGGTAAATCGAACAAGGCTTTGGCTAAAGGATTGTGAATCGACTCTTCGATATTTGAATAGGTCGCTTTACCGTCGTTTAATACCGGACGATCTAGGATAAATTTCCAAGCGCATGGATTTGGAGTTGCTTGAACTCGGATTAAAACTTCACTCATAATAACATCCTTTTAGCCTTATTGATGCCTTCAACTAATTTATCCACATCTTCACGTGTGTTATATATAGAAAATGAGGCGCGGATTGTGCCCGTCAAGCCGAACTTCTTTAAGAGCGGCTGAGTACAATGGTGCCCTACGCGAACTGCAATACCTTGCTTATCTAGGATTTGACCCACATCAGAGTGATGAGCGCCTTCAAGGTTGAAACTAACGATTGCTGCTTTGTCTTGAGCTGTTCCGAAGATTTTTACCTCAGGAATCGTCAATAAAGACGTCGTTGCGTATTTTAATAAATCTTGTTCATGCTGGATTAAATTCTCATACCCTAAAGCGGTAAAGAAATTAATCGCGGTTTCTGTACCAATCGCACCTTCTACGTGAGGCGTGCCTGCTTCGAATTTGTAAGGAAGACTGTTGTAAGTCGTTTTATCGAACTTAACTTCAGAGATCATGCTTCCACCGAATTGATACGGAGGCATACTCTCAAGAAGTTCTTTTTTACCGTACAGTACACCGAATCCAAATGGTCCGAATAATTTGTGCGCTGAGAAGACTAAGAAATCTACACCCAACGCTTGAACGTTGACTTGTTTTTGAGCCACAAATTGAGCGGCATCCATCAAAGTCACAGCCCCTACAGATTGTGCTTTCTTAACAAGGATTTCAACCGGAGTAAAAGTTCCCAAAATGTTCGAGCACGCCGAGAACGCCACTAATTTTGTTTTCGCCGTGATGATTTGATCTAAGTTCGATAGATCCAATTCACCATTTGCTAAAACTGGAATATATTTTAATTTTAAATTCTTTTTCTCGGCTAAATTTTGCCAAGGAACAAGATTTGCGTGATGCTCCATTTCGGTAATCACGATTTCATCATTTTCTTTTAAGAAGTTTTGGCCGTAACAGTCAGCCACCATATTGATGCTTTCGGTTGTGCCTTTCGTGAAAATGATTTCCTCTGTCGAAGCCGCTCCTAAAAAATTCCTAATCGTATTTCGAGCTGATTCAAAATGTGCTGTCCCTTGATCCGCTAAGTAATGAGCCCCGCGGTGAACGTTGGCTGTTTCATAGGAATAAAACTGCGTGATACGATCGACA
>CAZXZW010000163.1:0-2434 GCA_964645745.1 uncultured Bdellovibrio sp. | reverse complement strand
CAAACACCTATTTTATTTACGTACATTGATGGAAACGATCGTCTTTGGCCTAAAGGCGCTGTGTTTGCGAAACCTGGAAAGCTGATCGTGCACATTGGACCAATTCACCCTCCAACAAAAAACATAACAGAAGTTTATCACAGCTATCTTAATTGGGTAAAAACCATCAACCCAAGCGTTGTTCCCGAAGATTTAGAAATGAATACCGAGAACACGCAAACAGGAATTAAAACAGAATCTGAAAGCGAATTTGAAAGTGAACCAGAAAATGTAAATGAATCCGGAGGCACCAGTGATTCAAACTAGCCAAACCGTCGCCATTCAAGTTGGGGGCTATGAAGCCCACCCGATCCCTACCGGAATTTTCGGTTTAGATGGTGGCGCCATGTTTGGAACAGTCCCCAAGGTGCTGTGGAGTAAAACAAATCCGGCGGACGACATGATCCGCATCCCGATGGAAGCGCGTGCGCTTTTATTAATTTCAAAAGAGAAAAAAATCCTGATCGATACAGGAAATGGCTCTGACTTTATCGAAAAGTACGGCGAAGTTTTCGGAAAAAAATTCCAAGATATGTACGCCATTGATGAAAACGGCCCCTCATTGATGAAATCACTGAACAAATATAATATGACGGCTGATGACATCACCGATGTGATTTTAACTCATTTCCATTTCGATCATGCCGGCGGTGCCACAAAAGCTGAAAATGGAAAAATTGTTCCGACTTTTAAAAATGCCACTTACTACATTCAAAAAGCGAACTTAGAAAACGCGTTGAACCCCAATAAGCGTGAAAAGGCTAGTTACTTAAAGCCAAACATTGAACCTCTGATTGAATCTAAAAAATTAGTGGTACTAGAAGCAGACTCTCACCCCAATTTAAAAAATATTAAATTCTTTATCTCAAACGGTCACACCGAAGGTCATCAGTCGGTCATCATCTCAGATGATCAAGCTCAATTGATCTACTGCGGAGACTTAATTGCCACATCGACTCACGTAAGATCAGCGTGGGTGATGGGTTATGATTTAGATGCGCTTCAAATCATGGAAGAGAAAAAAATCGCGCTTCAAATGAGCCAAAATAAAAAAACGTATTACTTCTTTGAACATGATCCTTACTGTGACATCGCAACAGTGACTCCAGATAAAGACGACTTCAAAGTCGAAGAAAGGTACTGGCTGAAGTAATGTGGAAATTTTTCTTTAAAAAAATTCACCAAGAGTCCTCAGAGATTAGCTTCTCAGCTTCAAGTTTAGCTTTCTCAACTTTACTTTCGCTGGTCCCATTTCTAGTTGTGACCTTAGCCGTCTTTCAAAATTTCGGTATTTTCGAAACAATTTACCCAAAAATTGAAAGTCTCATTTTCGAATCCATGAAGGATGCCACAGGCATCACCGTAACTCGTTACTTACGCGAAACGATCTCGAACGTTCAACTTAAAACCTTAAGTATTACCGGTATTCTATTTCTGATTATTTCGTCTCTGAACTTACTAAAAAACATCGACGTCGCCTTCCACCGTATCTGGCACGTGAAAATGAAAAAGCCATTCTTAAAAAGAACCGGCCTCTACTGGATCCTTCTGATCGCAACCTCGTTTGTGTTATTACTCTTAAGCTCATTAAGAAATATCGATATTTTCCAGTTCGCAGGCCAAGCCTCAGAGAAACAATTCCTCATGTTCATCTACGGCACATTTATTTTATGGGTATTATACACCTACATCCCCGAAATTAAAGTCAGCGTGATCAGCGCAGCGATTTCAGCGGGCCTAGCTAGTGCAGCCATCTCGGTGGTTCAAAAGTCATTCCTTTGGGCGGCTTTAAAGTTATTTAAACAGAATAAAATCTACGGATCCTTAGCCACATTCCCCATTTTCCTCATTTGGCTTTGGGTAATCTGGTATATCATCCTATCTGGCGTATCTTTATGCGCTTTTTTACAGCAAAAAATATTTAAAAGACCTTAACAACCAGAATTATTTTTGATAACTTAATTTTTCAAACAAATAAGACGGTGCCTTAGCTCAGCTGGATAGAGCAATTCCCTTCTAAGGAATAGGTCGAAGGTTCGACTCCTTCAGGCATCACCAATCACCCCAATATCCAAACGACCACCCGATTGCTTAGACTCCGAAAAATTATCCCCAGAAACTATGCTCACACCGACCTCGCTGGCCTCATCTTTAATTAATTTGAATTTATGACCAGAACCATCACTATCGTTTTCATTCAAATAAAACCAAATTGCTAATTTATCCTTTGCAAGAACCAACTGTTTAATTGTGTTACGTATAAGCCGCTTCTTTTGATTGTTACTTGATTTATTAAAGCCATTATCAAAATCTATTATTTTTTCTTTAATGTAATCAGCTGACTCTGCTGCATCAATACTTTCTTTCGCTTTCGTATCAGTAAGCTTCAAATATT
>CAZXZW010000162.1:0-2520 GCA_964645745.1 uncultured Bdellovibrio sp. | reverse complement strand
ACAATCGCTTTCGTGGCCTTCGCCTACTTCTTCCCTGAATGGGTGGGAATCACCGGCAAGCAAGCTTTAAAAGTACAAGCACACCAAAAAGAAGATCCAGCTGGAACAAAGCACGAACCTTCAAAAAACGATATCGACTAAGCACATTCAGTACGGCTTTTCACTTTCAACAAGTAGTAAAAGCCGACAACGAATAAAATCAACAAGCTTAAAATAGCCAGCTTGGCATCTTTGAATAAAATCGATGAAACTGACATCAAGATCGGCCCCAGCACCGATGCAAATTTCCCTAATAAATTAAAGAATCCAAAATACTCTCCGGCACTGTCTACTGGAATCAATTGAGCAAACAACGATCTTGATAAGGCTTGAATCGATCCCTGAGCTAAACCAATACAACAAGCCATGATGTAAAAATGCATTTCGGTACTCATTTGTGAAGCCCCGATAACGGCTAAGATATATACAAAGATACTAGCCAAGATCACTTCGCGCGAACTGAATTTATTTGCTAATTTTCCTGCAGCGTAAGCTGATGGAAAGCCAACAAACTGCACCAACAATAAGGCTTTAATCAATGAGCCTGAATCTAAATTAATAGCTACGCCGAAATCTACAGCCATCGCCATCACTGTCGAAACACCATCAATATAGAACCAGTAAGCTAACAAGAAATAGAATAGATTCTTGTTTTCAAAAATCTTAGCAGCTGTATGTTTTAACTGCTGCATAGAATGTTTTAACAACAAAGAAACTTTTTCGTCTGATAATTCATGCGTAGGCTCTTCCACATACAACATGATTGGAATCGAGAATAAGAACCACCATACGGCCACCGTTACAAATGATAAAAGAACCGCAGCCACCGGAGTTGAAATTCCAAACAGCTCAGGCTTTAAATACATCAAAACGTTTACAGTGAATAATATGCCTCCAGCTAAGTAACCGAATGCATAACCAAGCGATGATACCATATCGTAATCTTTAGGTTCTGCGACAGACACCAAAAGTGAATCGTAGAAAATGGTACTGGCCGTACAAAATAAAAGTGCGAAACCGTAGACCACGGCCGCAGGATACCATTGACCTTCGGGGATGTAAGCCAAGGCCAGCGTGGAAAGCACGCCGAGCAACATGAACGATCCTAATAATATTTTTTTATACTTCTTCTTATCAGAGATTACACCTAGCAAAGGCGATAAGACCGCCAAGGCAAATCCTGAAATAGCTAAGATCCAACCTAAGCGCTGCGTGCTGAGGTTTTCATCGGCTCCTAAGCTCCAGTATTTCTTAAAAAAAATGGGAAAGAAACCGGCCATAACCGTAGTGTAAAATACACTATTGGCACAATCATAAAGGATCCACGAGATGACAGACTTCTTGGTGTTTTTTGGCTTCATGCAAATATCATATAAGATCTAAATAAAAATACCACGAAATTGTCTTGAAAAAAAACGAATTTAAGTTCAGATTCATCGCATGGTCAATGTTCAATTCGCGACTTCAGTTCATATCATGCTCGCTTTAGCCTTAACCGCTAAAAGTGACTGCCCTAAACTTCCCAACTCGGATGTATTAGCTGAATCTATCCACACGAATCCCGTGGTCGTGCGTCGCCTACTTTCCTTATTGAACAAAGGTGGTTTAATTAAGTCAGCCCGTGGAAAAAACGGTGGCGTACAATTAAACAAACTTCCATCTGAAATTAATTTAAAAGACATTTACGTGGCTCTTCAAATCGAAGACTCAATCAAACCGCACAACAAACCTCAAAAAAAGGATTGTGCTGTGAGCTGCTCTATCCACAGCATTATGTCTTCAGTAACCGAAGGTTATCAAAAAACGAATTTAAAATACTTAGAATCGTTAAAACTTTCTGACCTGATCAAAAAAGTAAAAACAACTAAAGCTTAATGGAAATCGACTGGACCGTTCCTCACGTTATCTACGAGGATGAACATATCATCGGTTTATACAAACCCTGCTCCTACTACGTTCATCCACCAGAAAGCAAATACGCCAAACAACGTGTCGGTCGCAATACCTGTATTCACTGGTTAGAAGATACTCTGAACATCTACGCCAATCCGATTCACCGTTTAGATTACGCAACAGAAGGCATTGTGATCTTCGCTAAAACACGTGATGCCAATCAAAAGTTGAATATCATGATGCGTGCTAAGGAATTTGCTAAATACTATGATGCGATTGTGCGCGGATGGTTTAAAGAGCCCTATGGAAAAATCGATCTTCCATTAGAATTGGACTCAACGGGCGAAATGGCAGAATGCTTAACACTGTACTCTACACTTCATACATTCGAAGTAGCAACTTCAGTTAATCCAAAATTTCCGACAAGTCGTTATTCATGGTTAGATATCGAATTAAAGACTGGACGTTGGCATCAAATTCGTCGTCACATGAATCGTGTGGCCCATCCTGTAATCGGAGACCGTGAACACGGAGACTCTCACCATAATCGTTTCTGGCGCGATGAAATGAAGTTAGATGGTTTGTGTT
>CAZXZW010000161.1:0-2542 GCA_964645745.1 uncultured Bdellovibrio sp. | reverse complement strand
TCTGTAGTTAAAACGCGTTTCAATCTTTTCGCTGCCGCTTCAGTTCCGTCAGCCACAATCACTTGTCCGCTATGTTGAGAATATCCCATTCCCACTCCACCACCGTGGTGCAACGAAACCCATGTTGAGCCGCTAGCTACTAAAGCCATCGCACTTAACATCGGCCAATCACTCACTGCATCTGATCCGTCTTTCATCGCTTCTGTTTCACGATTTGGACTGGCTACTGATCCGCAATCTAAATGATCACGACCAATAACGATCGGCGCTTTTACTTTTCCTTCTTTAACTAATTGATTTAATAACAATCCGGCTTTTTCACGTTCACCGTACTCTAGCCAGCATATACGAGCTGGTAATCCTTGGAACTGAATGCGACTTGAAGCCATATCAATCCATTGATGCAAATCTTTTTTGTGAGGGAATAATTCTTTAATCGCACGATCTGTGACGGCGATATCATTCGGATCACCCGACAACGCCACCCAACGGAATGGCCCACTGCCTTTACAGAATAAAGGACGAATGTACGCAGGAACAAATCCTGGATAATCAAAAGCATTTTTCACACCGGCTTCTGCCGCTCGCGCACGTAAATTATTTCCGTAATCGAAAGTAATTGCTCCCGCTTTTTTCATTGCGAGCATTCCTTCTACGTGTTTCGCCATCGACTTGTAAGCCGCATCTAAATACGCTTTCTGATCTTTTTCGCGGAATGTTTTAGCTGTTTCAACAGAATACCCTTCTGGCAAATAACCCACTAAAGGATCATGAGCTGAAGTTTGATCTGTTAAAACATCCGGAGTCCATTTTAAATCAATCATCTTCCAAATTTCAGTAGCCATATTTCCATGAACCGCAATCGATCTAGCTTCGCCGTTAGCAGCGTATTTCTTCGCACGCGCAATAGCGTCTTCAACGGTAGGAGCTTGCTCATCAACGTATTTCGTTTTTAAACGCATATCAATGCGAGTTTGATCAATATCAACCGCAATAACTACCGCACCAGCAAATACACCCGCTAATGGCTGAGCTCCACCCATACCACCAAGACCTGCAGTTAAAATTACTTTACCTTTTAAAGATCCACCGAAACTTTGGCGACCAATTTCAGCAAACGTTTCGTACGTTCCTTGAATAATACCTTGAGTTCCAATGTAGATCCATGATCCCGCCGTCATTTGGCCGTACATCATCAAACCTTTTTTATCTAATTCATGAAAGTGCTCCCAGTTGGCCCACTTCGGAACTAAGTTTGAATTCGCAATCAAAACGCGCGGAGCATCTTCATGCGTTTTCAAAACACCGATCGGTTTTCCCGATTGAACTAAAAGTGTTTCATCGTTTTCTAATTTTGTTAATGAATCTAAAATCTTCTCGTAAGATTCCCAGTTACGAGCGGCTTTTCCGATACCACCGTAGACCACAAGGTCTACGGGATTTTCAGCCACATCGGAATCCAAGTTATTTTGAATCATACGGTAAGCGGCTTCTTGCAACCAACCTTTACAGTGTAATTTTGTTCCTGTTGGTGCTTTGATGGTTTTCTTTTGTTCTGTCATCATCATAATAAAATCCTTTTTTCTACGGCTTATAATAGCCCACGAATAAAATATCTTCAGAAGTAGCTGAGTTCACACGAACGATCTCGTAGATAAACGGACGGTCCGCGATAAACTCTTTCGCACGAGGCCCTGCCGAACGACCTTTTAACACCACTGCTGTCGCGGCCGCAGCTTCAGTTCCTTCTTCGTTCACTTCGATAAACACTTTGTGCTGAATCAAGCTAATACGAAGACGATCAGCGCTAGCGGCTGGAGATAGTTTACTGAAATCTGCTTTATCAGAGAAAGGTAAAACTAATCCCAACGCTTTAAATGACTCCGACAATTCAACTTCGTAATCAATTTTAAATTTAGGGAATTGCACAATCACATCTTCATTCGAGTAGTGTTTGTTCTTTTTGTTTAACATCTCTTTGATGTTTTCTTTAGAAATATCAAAACCAATCGGAACGAAAAGTCTTAAGTAAAAACCTTTCGTTTTATAAGGAATTTGAATCGATTCAAACTTATCACTGGCGTAATACTTAACCTGTTTGAAATGTTTATTTAAAGTATCTACCTGAACTGATTCTTCTTCAGTAACTTGGAATGACTTTGGTTTAGTTAAAGCTTTATCAAAAGCCTGAGCCCAGTCATCTTTAAAGTAAACACCATTCACTAACACTAAGCGTGTTAATGGAGTCAAACTTCCTTCATCTAACAAGTCTTTGATTTTATCTTTTGTTTTCTCTTCAACCCATTTATTGATTTTCAAACGAGCTTCATTCGTTTTTTCTTTGAAATCTACTTTTTCAAAACCAGCTTGGTATTTCTTTTTAAGTTTATCCATGTATCCCGCTTTAATCGGGTACGACTGCTCAGCATAAACCGCTTGAGCTGTTTGGAAAACTGTCGACGTATTCTTAGGAATACCATTCGTCCACGGCAAATCTAATACTTGAGCGAATTCTTTTTTCGTCGTACTAGCTGAGCCTTCA
>CAZXZW010000160.1:0-2551 GCA_964645745.1 uncultured Bdellovibrio sp. | reverse complement strand
TCATTAAAATTAATCCGAATTCAAAAATTCCTGCTATCGTCGATCTTGATGGACCAGGTGGACAGCCATTATCAATCATGGAGTCTGGTGCGATCCTTATTTACTTGGGACAAAAATCAGGAAAGTTCTATCCTCAAGATCCACGTTTACAAAGCGAAGTTTTACAGTGGCTTTTTTTCCAAGTTGGTGGCATTGGTCCGATGTTTGGTCAATTTGGTCATTTCTTTAAGTACGCAGTTGATAAGTGTGATCACCCGTATCCTTTAGAGCGTTACACGACAGAAGCAAAACGCTTACTTACAGTATTAGATAAACATTTAGAAAATCGTCAGTTCTTAGTTGGAGAACAGTACACGATTGCTGATATGTCGATTGTTCCGTGGATTAACGGAGTGAGTGTGCATTATAAAGGTGATGAGAAACTAGAGTTAAGTAAATTTAAAAATGTACAAGCTTGGGTGAAACGTATTTTAGATCGTCCGAAAACAAAGGCAGGATTAGCAGTATGTTCAATTTAAGAGATATTTTATTCGTTTTAATCACAGGGGCATTTTTAAGTTGTGCTCAGAAATCTAAACTAGAGCAAGCATCACAGTCTCCAGTTGAAATGAAAATTTGTCGTATTAATGATTTGCAAGACTATAAGGATTTTCCCAGTTGTTTCTCGGGAAAAAATCCGGATGGATCTTTAACAGTTCGAAATGATATTCTACCTCAGTTAGATTTTAAAAATATTGATAAAAGAATTCATTACTCGGATTTCAGTCGTAGTCAGCCCAAAAGTGCTGTGCACTCTTCAAGCGTAGTTGGTTATATTCTTCCGAACGGAAAAGCGCGTGATGTTGTATTCTTTGATAATGGACCAGATTACTTCGAAGAAGGAGTGGCTCGTTTCATATCTCCTGAGGGAAAAACAGGTTATATCAATCAAGATCTTCAAGTTGTGATTCCTGCCGTTCATGATTTTGCTTCTCCTTTTCATGAGGGAAAAGCTTATTTTTGTGATGGGTGTAAATCTGTTTCTGAAGGGGAACATCAGAAAATTATTGATGGTAACTGGGGAGAGATGGCTAAGAACGGAAAAACTTTAAGAGGGCCGATGCCGTATAAAAAGTTTTTTAACATCAAGAAATAGTTTTAGCTATTTCTTGCATCCATAACGATTTCAAAAGATTTCAATTTTAATGAATGATCATAAGCATCAGTTGTAATAATTAATTCATCGACACCTGTTTGATTAATAAAAGTCTGCATATCCTTGCGGACTTTTTCTTTATCTCCGACGATCATAGTTCGAGTCATTGATTGAACCGCTTCTTTTTCTTTCAAAGTCCAAAGCACATCCATACTTTTCACAGGTGGAGGCGTCGGAGTTAATTGTCCACGAATCAAACCTAGATATCTTTGTTGCGTGCTTGTTGCTAGAAACTGAGCCTGCTCTGTGGTGTCAGCGGCTAAAATATTAATTCCTGCCATGGTGTAAGGGCGTTGTAAAATTTCTGATGAAACAAAGCGATGGTTGTATAAAGCGAAAGCTTCTTCCATCGCGCCTGGAGCAAAGTGTCCGGCAAAAGCGTAAGGTAATCCTAAACGAGCTGCTAGTTCCGCACTGTAAAGACTCGAACCTAGAATATAAATCGGCATTTTAATTCCTTCTCCAGGAATCGCTCTCACTTTTTGAATCGTGTGATGTTCAGCAAAGTATCCATTTAATTCTTCTAACATGCGTGCGAAATCTCCGCCGCGAGCTCCGTGATCTCGGCGTAAAGCACTAATCACATTTTGATCTCCACCCGGAGCACGTCCTAAACCTAAATCAATACGATCTGGATAAAGCGTCGCTAAAGTTCCAAACTGTTCGGCAATTAAAAGGGGGGCGTGATTCGGAAGCATAATGCCACCGGAACCCACACGAATTGTTTTAGTTTTCGATGCGACATGGCCAATCAAAACCGAAGTGGCTGCACTAGCGACACCTTCTATACTGTGGTGTTCAGCCATCCAGTAACGTTTATAACCTAAATTTTCCGTCAGCTGTGCCAGTTGAACTGTATTGGTAAAAGCATCAGCTATAGTTTTACCTTGAGCATAAAGAACAAGATCAAGAACAGACAAGGTCGTGTCTTTTAGATTTTTCACAGGCAGAGCTCCTAATAGTAATTATAATAGTTACAATGAGGTTAATTGTCAGTATGTAAAGTCGGAATTGAAATAATTATGATTAAAGTGGATAATTTGTATATGGCAACTATAGAGCTAGAAAAAATACGCTTACGTCGTTTCAAATTGTCTGATCTTCCAGGAATGATTGAATTAGAATCGGATCCGGATGTGATGAAGTTCACTCCTTCGCGTATTCCTTTGTCTGCAGAAAGATCTCGCGAGCGTCTTGAGGATTTGATTTCGAAAGAACAAGCCAACGGGGGTTTTGGAGCCTGGGCTGCTGAATTTAAAGACACTGGCGAGTTCTTAGGATTTTTCATGTTACTCAAGCGTGATTTAGAATTTCCAGAAATGGGTTTTATGATCGTGAAACGTCATTGGGGAAAAG
>CAZXZW010000159.1:0-2590 GCA_964645745.1 uncultured Bdellovibrio sp. | reverse complement strand
GAATCAAACGTTCAAAAACTTGTTTTTCTGAAGCGTAATCGACCGGCTCGTAAGCGTTAGATTGATGTTCACTCTCTTCACAGAATTTCAGAATACGTGGATCGGTTTGAAGTTCAGGCTTTAAAACCATCAAATCATTTAATTTATACATAAGATAACTACGATCAACGATCGATTCATATTCTGGTAAGTTTTCTTTCATTTCGGCATACGCTGAATAAGCCTGCTTGTAAAAAAGAGCTTTACTAAACATTCCTTCTTTTTCTTCGACTGTGGCATTTCTAAACTCATCATCTTGAATCACCATAGAAATCAAACGTTGCATTTCTGGTTGTTTCAAAACTGTTTTAAAGAAAGGCTTGATCGCTTCCAATCGAAGATCTTCTCCAAGATCTTCGCTATCAAACGTTGTATTAACTTGCGATTTTGTTCCGTCTGCATTTGTGATTTCTTTATGCGTTTTTTCAGATAAAGCCTGAAGCGGGCCCGTGCGAGCTTGATTCAGCTTTCCACAAAATGCCATGGCGGGTGTTTTTTCATCGATGAATTCTTTAAGTTTTTCAAATTCTTTGATTTTATCCGGTTGACCATCAACAGTGCCGTCAGCAGTTACGGCTATTTCACCCGTATCCACTGACATGTCCCCTGATGTAACAGCTGCAGTTGTTGCGGCTTGTGGGGTATTATTTTTAGCAACTTGAGCTTGAGAAGCTTTATCTTTTTTAAAATATCCACCCAATTGTTTCGCGGTCGGAAGATTATAAAATATAATTCCAAGCAAGCCGACAATGAGAAATAAAAAGACTCCGAAAACGATGCCTAAGATTTTTAAAAATTTAGCCGTTTTAGTTTTCGGTGCCGTTTGCATAAATTACTTTTTCTTCATTAAGTTAGCTAAAGATCCAAAGTTATTGCTTGTCGAGAATCCAGACTTTTGAGTCGAGTGCTCTCTCCATGATTGGTCATCGGCTCCGCCCGGAACGCCTAAAGACATTTTCTTTTGTTCAAAAAGAATCTCATCAACTTGAATCTTAATTTTGTCGCCTTTTTTCTTATTTTCAAAAGCGGCTGCTTCAGTATGATCACGCCATTTAGAGCGAGGCAATAAACCTGTTACACCTGGACCGATATTAACGAATAATCCGTATTGTTCTTTTTTCTCAACTGTTCCTTCGTGTTGAGATCCCAGTGGGAATTTTTGCGGAACTAATAACCAAGGATCACCTTCGCCACCAGCCTGTTTAATACTTAAAGAAATTTTTAAACGTCCATCGATTTCAGCTAAGTCTAAAACTTTAACTTGAACTGTTTGTCCGATATGAAGAACTTCAGATGGATCAGCTAAACGTGACCAACCAATTTCTGAAATATGACAAAGTCCTTCAACTCCACCACCTAAAGAAACGAAGGCCCCAAATTTTTCCATACGAGTCACTGAACCATCAACGATGTCGCCAGCTTTAACTTTATTTAAGAATTCTCCTTCGTTTTCAACTTTTTGAAGATCTAAAACTTTACGACGAGAAACAACAAGGTTACGGCCTTTAGGATCAAATTGCGTGATTAAGAATTCGAATTTCTTATCCACATAACTTTGGTGATCAGCTGAAGTTTTATAATCCATTTGGCTAACTGGACAGAATGCAATTTTATTTTGAATGTTAACACGGAATCCTCCGTTACAAACTTCAGTCACGCGGCCTTCAACCGGCATTTCCATATCGTAAGCGTCTTCTAAAGAATCTAAATCAGGATTTGATTTTTTCATTCCCGATTTAGCTACTCGGATTTCTCCACCTTTAGTTTTAACTACGGTAACTTCAATTTTATCGCCTACGTTGTATTTTAAATTTTTATCTGCATCCAATAAATCATTTCTTAAAATCATTGCGTCTTGAGTTCCAGAAGTTGAAACAAACGCTTCTTCTTTACCAATGGAAAGAATTTCTCCGATAAAAGTATCACCCACAGATAACTTACGACCAACGCCACCCATGCTTTGTTCGAACATCGAAGCAAAGTCATTTGTGTTTACATTTTTTGAATTGACATCATCACCGAACATATCTTTTTTAGACATAGTATTTACTCTTTCGCTGTATTATTTATTTTTGTTTTTTTGATGGACGACGCTTAACTGACAAAGTCAGCGTGTATTCAGCCACGCGTTCATTAGGATCAATTGACGGAACAACAGCATAGCCTGTCATTGTTTTATTAATACGATCTAACGAATCTTTAGCTTCACTGATTTGCGCCACAGCTGCTTTGACATCATCACTGATAAAGTGAACGTGACCATCTGGACGTTTTAGAAAATCAATTTTAAAATCTTTAAAAACGAAATCAATACGATCTCCGCCAGCATCTGTGTGATCTTTAATTTTTAAAACAGCGATCAACACAATCGACATTTCGGCACCGATAGCTAAAGCCCCGAAGTACATCGATTTTAAATGATTACGCGTTCTATAACCTAACGGAAGCTTTAAAACCAAACGACTATCTGTCAATTCAACCAGTTTAGGAGAACAAAAACCAATGAGCGGTATCTTGATCCAGGCATAAAGACGCAAAAACATATTAATCT
>CAZXZW010000158.1:0-2591 GCA_964645745.1 uncultured Bdellovibrio sp. | reverse complement strand
GTTTGATCTTTGATCGGAGCTTTTGCTAAGTATTTTGCAAAACCAATTCCTACTTCCGTTGATCCGTATTCATTTCCGTGATGAGTTGCTACAACCAAAGAATTTGTCGGTCCATTTCCAATTTTTAATCCTTTAATTGGAAGACCTTGATCATTATTAGCCAAAGTAAACATTTGCACTTGGGCGGAGTTTGATTTCGCCAACTGCTCCATCTGAGTAACGATGTTGTCGTATCGTGTAGCTCTCTTAAGGGCGAAACTTTGTGGGGTGGCTAATAAAAATAATCCTAGAATGGATGCAAGCATGATTCCTCCGCTGATATAGAGGAAATTATACGCTTGAACCTATGCTTAAGTACTAGGAAGATTTTGCCGCTGGATTTTGAACTGGACTAATGTCGATACGAAAATATGTAATATTTATTTGATATTGAAGGTTAATTTCAGATCGTCCCACGCTTTTCTTTTGAGTTCAGGTTTTTTCAAAAGAACACGCGGAGAAAAAGTTTCGCCTTTTTGTTTTGGTTCATCACGCAAAATAATTTGCGAGCCAAGTTGTGAGTTATTTGGTGCTTCATTTTCATTAAACTCAAAAACGCCAAATTCAATAGGGTCAAGCTTAAGCGCGCCAATCATCTTTTCTAGTAACGATGATTCTTCCGTGCTGTAATCAGACAAATTCTGAACATAAATAAAATACTTGATGGTGTCATTTTTTGGCCTGCTTGCATTTTCAGCAGGAGTAAGTACTATAGATTTAACACCTAGTGTTTCATTCAGAAATGTTAAATATTGATTTAATTCACTACTCATAGATAACTTCTGTATATACACTAAAGTCGAGTCTTATGACTAGTTAAATGATGTTTTAGGATATCAAATAAAAAAGGATCAAAATGCAATTTTTTAAAAAGCCACTAAACCTTTTCGCTTTTCTTCTTACGGCCTACGTCGCCACAACAAGCATCGTTACTTATGCCTTCGGATCGTATGGTATCACTGGAGACTTCTGGGCTAACAGCACAGCCTTGAAAGTGGTTCTTTATGTTTGCGTTATGACTCACATCACGATCACGTGCATGAGCTTATCCTTCCACCGCTCACACACTCACAAAGGTGTAAACTTTAATAAGTACATCGATCTTTTCATGCAAACTTGGTTATGGCTTGTAACGAGCATGTCGAAGTTGGACTGGGTTTCTGTTCACATGTATCATCATATCCATTCTGATGATGAAAAAGACCCTCATAGCCCGGTTCAAAAAGGCTTAGCTCACGTTTTCTTCTTAGGAGCTTGGGATTACAATGCCGCAAAATCATCTGATGAAGTCATCAAAATCAGAAATCGTTTATCAGTAACACCTTACGAATTGTTTATTTCTAAAAATCTTTTATTGGGCCCTACGATTTTAGTATTCTTTAACTTACTGTTCTTCGGAACACAGTGGGGAACTATTCTTTCCGTGATCAACTTCCTTTTATCTCCCGTATTTGCTGTCGGTGGAGTCAATGCTATTGCTCACTGGATTGGTTACAAAAACCATAAAACGACAGACAACTCTCGTAATATTGGGTTCCTATTCCCGCTTAACTTCTTAATTTGCGGCGAATTAGATCACAACAATCATCATGCTCACCAAAAATCATGTTCATTCCGTCACAAGTGGTATGAATTTGATATTGGATTCTTCTACATCAAAGTTATGAGCTACTTTAATCTCGCACAAATCAGAACAGTCTATAACCCGACTAAATTCAAAAAAGAATTAGCGATTAAAGCTTTAGTTTTATTAGAAGAAGATTTCAAAGAACGCTTCAATCAGTTAGCCGACGAATTAAATCATAATGTTAACGATTTAAAAGAACAAATTGCGGCTTACTTGGAAGGTAAAAAATATGAACTTCAAAAGCCTGCTAAACGTTTTGCTAAAGAAATCAAAGCGTACTTAAGACAACAAGCTATGATCCAAGCTTAATCAATTCATGATTAAGCTTTCGCCATTCAAGGCCTCTCGTTTATTTTTCAGTTCACATTTACAAACAATCGGTGGTGAGATCTTCGGCTTCTCACCTCAAATCACTCATCGCCTTGAAAGCTTTCACATAAAGTTAACAGACGGAGATGAACTGGTGTGCGAACACTTGAAAGGCACCAGCCAGGTCGTGACGCTTCTTTGTCACGGATTAACTGGTGATAGTCGTTCTTCGTATTTACTTCGCACAGCCAAGCATTTAAACGCTCTAGGACACCACGTGATCTTAATGAATCATCGTAACTGTGGAATGGGCTTCGGCAAAGCCAGCAAACCTTACAATTCAGGCAGCGGTGGAGACATCGGCGAAGTGATCGCTTACCTTCGAGGCCAGTTCCCTGGTTACAAAATTATTTTATACGCTTACTCATTAAGTGCCAATGCTAGTCTTCGCTTACTCAGCGAACCTGAAATTTTCTTCAAAGGCGATGCTTCTTATTATTTACCGGATGCCGCCTTAGTTGCAAATCCGCCAATTAATTTAAGTCGTGCCGCGGATCTTTTAGGTTCAGGATTAAATCGCGTGTATGAAAAATTCTTCGTGATCGGTTTAAACAAA
>CAZXZW010000157.1:0-2651 GCA_964645745.1 uncultured Bdellovibrio sp. | reverse complement strand
AATGTTTCATTCATGGAAAAAGTTGTTAAATCAGTAAAAACGAAAATGAAAAAAACCAGTTCTCTTGTGTCAGTTGATGGAATGAGTGACGTTTTAGTTCATTTTGCGAAATGTTGTAATCCTATTCCAGGTGATTCGATCAGTGGATTTATCAGTCGTGGAAAAGGGATTATCGTCCACGCATCAACGTGTCCGAAAGTATTTGAATTAGACCAAATGAGACGAGTCGACGTGGAATGGACTTCGAAATCGGCTTCAGCGGGACAAGAGCGTCCGGTGAAGTTAGAAGTTGTGGCGCAAGATATTCCAGGCTTATTAAAATTAATGACCGAGGCTTTTGCCATTCAAAGTATTAACATTGAGTCCGCTCAGATTCGTACAACTCGTGATAAAAAAGCGGTCTGTCAGTTCGTTATTTCAGTCAAAGATACGGCTCAATTAAATTCGGCCATCTTAGCTCTTCAAAAAATCAAAGGCATCATCGGCGTACAGCGCGTCAGCGGATAGGAAAAAGAACGGCGTACCTAGCAAAAGGTCTAGTTTGTTAGCTGAAGTTAGCTAGTCGTTTGTTCAGTCTCTCGATCTTTACTATAAATAATCATGCTTATTTCATAGGAGGGGTTTTGTGAAATTATTAAAAGCGTCTGTTCTATTTTCTATGGTTCTTTCAACGTACACAATGTCGTGGGCGAAAACTGAAAGCATCAACATCAACCAAAATTCTGTATCAGTTCAAACTGTGCCAGGCACAGGAGCTTTTTCGAGAAGTACTTTTTCGAAATTTAATGTACAAGGTTTTCAAAATACGCAAGTTGTAGGACGCGCTAGTCTTCCCGTGAAGACGTACTTATTAGTTGGTCAACCAGCTGATATTAAAGTAGACGTTCAAGTTCAACGCAGCCAAGTTTTTAAAAACGTGGTTCCTTATCCAACTCAAGAACAACCTTGTCGTTGTGCCACTGATAAAAAAATCAGCTTCGCGTTCGATCAGGCTTCTTATGCTCCATCTCGTGAAGCTCGTGCAGATAAATTCACGATGATTTACTTAGGTGCTTATAAAGGTCAGCCATTGACTCAATTAAATGTGAACTTAGCTCACTTTGATGCAGCCACTGAAGAAGTGACTTTAGATACAGGTGTAACAGTAACTCACAATACAACTGAGTTTAACTTTGAAAGAGAAGATTTAAAAAATTACCTCATCATCGTTCCTCAAACGATGGCTGTGGGATTAGAGGATTTTGTAGCTTGGAAACAATCTCAAGGTTACAACATTGTTATCGAGAAATTATCTTCTCCGAATACAACTGTTGCGGCGGTAACAGCTTTAGTGAAAGGTTATTACGATCGTAAACAGGCTGATTTTGTGATGATCATCGGTGATGACAAAGCGGTTCCAATGAATTTGGTAAAAACGACAGGTGATTCTAAAACACCTTCAGATTTAAAATACTTCTTAATGGATGGAGCGACAGATTTAATTCCAGATGTTTATTCATCTCGTATCGTGGCTAGCACAGCAGCTGATGTTAAGTCTAAGTTAGCTAAAGCGATTGAATTTGAAAAACGCGCTTTCGTTGATGCAAAAGGCTTATTTACAAACATTGGTATCGCAAGTAACGAGGGAAGCAGCCCTTCAGATGACGAATACGTTAAAAACATCGAAAAACAATTCGAAAAACGTATGAAATTTAAATCTGTGCATTTTCAACAAAACAACAAGACTTCAACTCCGACGGAATTGAACAAAGCTTTATCAGCAGGGGCTGTTTGGTTAACTTACTTAGGTCACGGATCGGGTACTAGCTGGCCAAGTATGTATAAAGAATATGACATGTCTTCATTCCAAGACATCAAAAATAAAAATGCAGTTAAGCCGATCGTGATCGACGTAGCTTGTATGAACGGTCGTTTATCTTCCGGATATTTAGGTTCATCATTCCTTGATGTATTAACTCCAAAAGATGCATTCGGTGCCGCAGCTTACTTGGGTGGAAGTGTGAATATCGCTTGGCATCCGCCAGCGATCATGGCGACAGGAATCGCTATTGAACATTCGACTAAAAACTTCTCTCACATCGGTCAAGCTATCCTGGCTGGTCAGTTGTACTTAGCGGCTAACTGGTCTAATGCAACGGACGTGATGGATAACTTAGAGTGGTATCACTTACAAGGTGACCCAGGAATGAATATTCACTTCTAAGAAATGAATTGAAATTGGAAATAAAAAAGCCTAACTGAAAAGTTAGGCTTTTTTATTTTGTATAGATGCGCTATTTATTTATTAGAAATAACGATGTCGGACTTTAAAGTACATACGCTAAATTCTTCGCAAGACAAGCTCTCAAGTTCGTTAACGGCTTTTACGGCATTGATTACAATTTTTGATTCTTTATTATAGTCAGAAAATTTTCCTGTAATTTCGTACATACCGCCATCTAAACGTTTTACGGAACGAACGGAGTAAGCGCGGCCTAAGCTGTAATTGCCGATAGCATCGGACATTTCATTTTCAGAATAGATACCGAAATAAATTTGTTTAGTAGGGGACACATCAGTTGACCCACCAGTTGATTCAACGATCACTCTGATTTGAAGATCGGTATTATTGTTTTTACCAAATTTTTTGCTGACGACATTAAATGTTTGGC
>CAZXZW010000156.1:0-2663 GCA_964645745.1 uncultured Bdellovibrio sp. | reverse complement strand
ATGCCGGCACCACGATGACGTCCTACCGCATCGATCTCATCGATGAAGATCAGACAAGGAGCTGATTTTTTACCTTGTTCGAATAGGTCACGCACACGGCTGGCACCCACACCCACGAACATCTCAACGAAGTCAGAACCTGAGATTGTGAAGAATGGAACACCGGCTTCACCGGCTACAGCACGCGCTAATAAAGTTTTACCAGTTCCCGGAGGACCTACTAATAAAACCCCTTTAGGAATACGACCGCCTAATTTTGTGAATTTTTTTGGATCTTTTAAGAAATGAACGATTTCTTGTAAATCATCTTTCGCTTCATCAATACCAGCAACGTCTTTGAACGTTACACGGTTTTTATTTTCAACTAAACGAGCACGAGATTTACCAAACGACATAGCTTTGTTACCGCCAGCTTGTAAATTTCTCATAATGAAGATGAACGCACCAACTAATAAAAGTAATGGCAACCAGTTAGCTAAGAATGACATCATTCCGCCTGATTCAACGGATTGGAAACTTTTTGCAGAATATCCGTGTTTTTCGATATCAGCTTTAACACCATCAACTGAAGGACCCTCAACGATGAATTGAGTTCCTGAGTATTTTGTTTCGAATTCAGGAGAAATTTGTCCTGCCACTTCAGCGTTTTCTTTTTTGATTGTTAAAGAATCTTTAACTACTTCTTTAGATTCTAAAGCAGTAATAAACTTTTGATAGTCAAAATTAGAAATCATTTTCTGTTGTTTCGTCTGATACGCTTGTATGAATACAATCGAAACGATCAGTACGAAAAACCACATTAACAACGTTTTTTGATTAAACTTCATTTGGACATCCTTTGTCAGTGCTGTAATTACTCTGAATATTTTAGCATAATACTGTGAGCATTTATAACCCAATTTATGCTTGCTACAGCAAATATGTGTTCGTTTTGATTTTTGTCGAGGCGCTTGAGCACTTCTTTTATTTGACTGGTCGAAAAGTCACACTGAAATGACTCTTTTATGACCCGAATAAGGATAGAAAGCTGGTCCTTAGTATTGAAACTGAAAAACCATACTTTATCGATAGTTACAGCTTGATCATTGCGCGTCACGTAACGCGGCGATTCTAGTGCGTAGCGGTCTACGCTTGAAGTAGATTCATTGATCATATTTTGCAACGATTTGGCGACATTTTCCGAAGCGCCCACCATCTTTTGATCCAATTGCGGAAGCCAAATATTACGAATCCAATTACGCAAATAATTGTTCTCTTGGTTAGTCGGATCCTCTACCCACGACACTTTGGCACTGGCGGCATATTGCTGAAGAAGGCCTTTACCCGTCTCAAAAAACGGTCTAAAAATTTTCTGATTCCATTCTTCGAAAGCGGACAACCCCTCTAATCCTGTTCCACGAATCATCTTAATCAAACGTGTTTCTAACACATCATCTAAATGATGAGCGGTCAGATAGAATGAAACATTATACTTATTTTTTACTTTTTCAAAAAAAGCCAAGCGCGCATCTCGGAATTCATTTTCAGATTTAAGCTCAACTAGAGACTGATCCATCTCTAGAACAACATGATCTGACTGAGATTTTTTTAATAAATCGACGCATTCATCACGAAATTTTAAATTAAATCCGGGTCCATGATGATAGTGCATCAACACCAAGCGAGCCTGAGGCTTCAATTTCTTCATCACGTGCAACAAAGCCATCGAATCCAAACCACCTGACACCGCCAACAAGTACACCGCTTCATTTTCTAAGCGATGCTGCTTTAACTTATTCCAGAATTGGTGTTCAACGTTATTCCACATATTATTTTTTAACAGAGATGACTCGGGTTTGAGTGAATTCGAAGAAACCTTGATAACCTGACTCTCGCCCCATCCCTGACATTTTACAACCACCAAACGGAAGTGCAATGTCAGTTCTAACAAAATCATTGATCGAAACCTGTCCTGCTTGTAATTGCGCAGCTACTTTTTGACAAGTTTCTTCAGCGCGACCATAAACCGAAGCCCCTAAGCCAAACACGGTCGAGTTCGCAATTTGCACAGCTTCATCTAGATTTGAATATGGAATCACGATCAGACACGGACCAAAAACTTCGGTATTTTTTAAAATTTCATGATTACGATCAAAAACTAAAATACACGGATTCACAAAAGCTTGATTTTCATTGGTATTCAATGAGCTCATGTCATACTCAAAAGCCAATCGAGAATGTTTTTTAAGTTCAGTCACAATATTGTTATAATCTGTTTTAAAACGCGCATCCGCCAGAGGACCAACTAAAGCCGGTTTCGAAATCAGAATCTCCTTAAAAGAAGCTTCAAATAATTCAACGACATGCTCAATGATATCTTTATGAACTAAAGCTCGCTTAGCAGAAATACAAACTTGCCCGGCATTTTGCAACCGCGATCGAGAAATAGTTTTACAAGTTTTTTCCAGATCAGCATCAGAAAGAACTATAGAAGGATCACTCCCTCCTAATTCTAATACACATTTTTTAAAGTACTTACTACATAAACCTGCGATCACTTGCCCCGCTTTAACTGAGCCCGTAATGCTGACTCCGCCCACGCGTGGATCCTCTATTAGCTTTTCAGTGATTTCATGAGAGAAAAGTTTGTGAATAAATACATCACTCAGGCCAGCTTGATCAAA
>CAZXZW010000155.1:0-2673 GCA_964645745.1 uncultured Bdellovibrio sp. | reverse complement strand
AGTCTAACCATTGGTTGTAATCAGCAAATTTAATGATTTCGCGGTCTCCGCTTTCTGTGAAGGCCCAGATTTCATTACTGTTTTGATCTAAGAAGAAACGGTCATGGGAAACTAAAATAATCGCTCCGGCAAAATCAGATAAGCAATCACTTAAGACGTCCAGTGTTTCCACATCGAGATCATTTGTCGGCTCATCCAGGATTAGAACGTGAGCTGGATTCAACATCAACTTAGCAATTAATAGACGGCTTTGTTCGCCACCCGATAATTGATGAACGGGCATATCCATTTGCTGATTGGTGAAATAGAAACGGCTTAAGTAGCTACGAGCAAAAACAGCATGACCATGAAGATGAACATAATCTCCTTCAGGACAAACGACTTTAAGTACAGTGTCGTTTGAATTTAAAGTTTCTTTACCTTGTTCGAAATAACAAACTTGAATGTCAGGATTTAAGAAAGCAACACCAGATGTTGGTTGTTCATTACCTAAAATGATTTGGATCAGTGTTGATTTGCCGCAACCATTCTTACCTAAAAGACCCACGCGTGATCCAGGACGAATCATAGCATCGAGTTTCGAGAACAATAAAGGACTCGCATCCGTGTAACGCTTAGAAAGATTTTGAAGCTCAACTAATTTTTTAGGACTGTTTTGATTCACGCCGAAATCGAAATCAACTTTCTTAACGTGATTTTTCGTTTCTAATCCGTCAACTTCGTCGATAAGATCATGAGCACGATTAATACGTGCTTTCTGTTTCGTTAAGCGCGCCTGAGGACCACGAGCTAACCAGTCTTTTTCGATGAGCATAGTGTTGCGTTTCTTTTCTTCAAGACGCTTTTGACTATCCATCAACATGGCTTTGGTTTCTAAAAATTGTACATAAGATCCATTCGATTTGATCAGACCATCTGGATTGCGAGGATCTAAATCGTAAATCATGTTACAGGTATTTTGTAAAAAAGCACGGTCATGGGTAATAATCATGAATGAGATATCTTTTTGCTCATTAATGAATTCTTCTAACCATAAGATACTTTGAATATCCAAATGATTGGTCGGTTCATCCAGCAAAAGAAGATTAGGTTTTTTCATCAGCTCGCGCGCCAAAGCTACACGTTTTTGCCATCCTCCAGAAAGTTCGGAAACTTTGGCAAATTCTTTTTCAGGGTGGATATCTAAGCTTAGTTTTGTAATCAATTCGTAAGCATAAGCGATATTGATTCCATCGTAAGGATCTTCCACTTGGCTCATTAAGCAATCATAGATAATTTCGTCAGCTCCGAATTCAGGTTTTTGAGAAAGATACCCTAAGCGAAGGCTATTGGAGAAAGAAACTTTTCCCTCATCGGCGTCCATTTTTTTGATCAGGATTTTAAACAGAGTGGATTTACCGGCTCCGTTCGGTCCGACTAAACCAATGCGTTGGTTAGAATCAATAGAGAAGGAAATCTTACGGAAAAGATTTTTAGTTGCGAAAGTTTTACTGATTTGGTGAACCGATATTAATGTCATTGGCTGAGTTTAGAGGAGAGTATGGTTAAAGTCATGGAAACTCCTTGAGGGAGTCAAATTTTTAGACAGCTGTCTAACCAATCAGGGTGAGAAATGCTTGCTCGAACATATGAGACTACAGTGTATCGAATCAAAACATTGGCGAATTGTTTTGAGACACTATCTTGGCCCAAGGATTGCCTTACAGGTAAGTACAAGACTTTTAAGGTCGGAGGTAATTATGAAAAATACAAACATTAAAATGATGGTAATCACTTTAGGATTATTAGTTCTAGTTGGTTGTAAACCTCCTGCTAAAGAAGGAGCTCGTGCTTATACCACAACAACAAGAACTGACTTAGTGAACGGTAATAGTAATGGCTCGACTTTCCAAAACACATGTCCTTCTGGCCAATCAGCTATCGGGACTATTTATGACGCGAACTCAAGTTATTCGACGACTTTTGAGCAAAACGTTAAAGGTTTCTTGTCAGCGACCACAACTCCTTCAGATGTAGGAACGATCAGTTCAAGTCCAAACGACTATTCTACTGGAGTTCGTTTTCAAGCAGTCATTAAATTAAGCCAAAGCGGAAGCGTAGATTTGGGATCATCTAAAGTTTCAATTAAGGTTTATGATAGTTATGTGGCTTCGCAAAACTTAACTCCTATTGCGGTCACGATCAATGCCGCTTCAGCGGGACAGTTTAATCCACAAACAGGTGTTGGTTCGGTCACATTTAAAGATGGATACGGAGAAGTTCGCTTCGATGGTCGTATCGCTAATGGTTACTTCTCAGGTAATGTGAGTTACACCAACTACACAACTGTTATCGAAGGAGCCTCTCCAAGTTCGGGTCAAATCGGTCAATTCGCGATCGCCACTTGCGGCGCGATACAGTAATCGTCAAATAGCATTAATAACAAGCAATTTAATGGGCTGGAGTTGATCTCTGGCCCAAACTTATTTAGGCTATTGAATAGTGAATATTCAGAATACATCCTCATTTTATAAATTCAATTTCGAAGAGCTTTCGGTCGTGGCTGGCGGGCAGTCGGTATTGGATCAACCCCGTTTGAATATTCACAACTTGAGCGAAGCGGATTCTTTTTTAAAAAGTTATGGCTTTGATATTTCAGTTGAAAAAGATCGTGTTAATCTTTGGTATTTTCAT
>CAZXZW010000154.1:1430-2682 GCA_964645745.1 uncultured Bdellovibrio sp. | reverse complement strand
TTAGATTTCTATACTCAAGAATTATTACGTGAAGTAAATACTATTGGTTCAAAAAGCCAAGTCTCAGGTATTACGGAATCAGTTGTTGAATCAAAAACCTTAATCGAACGTCTGCGTGAACAAGTGCAGAACATAGAATAGAAGAATATTATGTCAGCGGCTTCGCCAAAAACTCGTCTTATTATCGTCGCTGCACCAAGTGGTGCGGGTAAAAGTAGTTTCGTTGATCGCATCACTTCGGAAGATCCTCGTATTCATGACGTGATCACGTATACGACTCGTTCGATGCGTCACCATGAAAAACCGGGTAAGCCCTATTATTTTATTACAAAAGAAGACTTCGAGAAAAAACGCGAATTGAATTTCTTTGTGGAATGGGCTCAAGTTCACACGAACTTGTACGGAACGTCTTACGAAGAACTTGAAGGCGCATGGAAACTCGGTAAGGTCGCCATTATGGACATCGATATTCAAGGGATGAAGACCTTTAAGTCGAAATTTCCAGATGCTCGAACGGTGTTCATATTGCCACCGTCGATCGAAGAGCTAAAGCGTCGCGTTATCCGTAGGGACGGGGTTCCTCCGGTGGATTTGGACGTTCGCATGCAAAATGCTGAAAAAGAGATGGCTATTGCTCACGAATTTGACGTTCAGATCGTCAACGATGACTTTGAGCGCTCTTTTTCGGAATTTAAGAAAATCGTTGAGAAATGGCTAGCTTAGCGCTATACTAATATTTTTGGAGGTCCTCTGTGGCTCGTGTAACCGTTGAAGATTGTTTAGATAAAGTCCCAAATCGTTTTGCTTTAGTTTTATTAGTATCAAAACGCTCAAAACAATTGTTAAAAGGCGGCGAATGCACAGTATCGACTCGTAACAATAAATACATTGTTAACTCTTTACGTGAAGTGGCTATCGGCAACGTGATCTTTGATACTAAGGTTGATCGTGAAACGGCTTTAACAGATATGTTAAAGGACTTAAATAAGTAGTCTTTTCCCAAAGCATAGGCTTAGGTCCATAATTTAGAATTTTAAAAAAACGAGCTGATAAAGCTCGTTTTTTCGTTTTAAAATAGTGAGATGAAAGAAACGGCTTTATTAGAGGATCGACTTCCACTTAAAACACTTAAGACTGTCGATGAACTCATCGAAAAAATTAAAGCCTATTATCCTGCAGTTCCTGTGCACATCATTGAAAAAGCTTACGCATTCTCAGAGAAAGCTCACGAAGGACAAATGCGTCGTTCGGG
>CAZXZW010000154.1:0-1330 GCA_964645745.1 uncultured Bdellovibrio sp. | reverse complement strand
GTCGTTTTAGTAAAACTGTGTGATCGTCTTCATAATATGCGTACGCTGAATCATATGCCCTATGAAAAACAGGCGCGTATTGCTCAGGAAACTTTAGAAATTTATTGTCCCTTGGCCGGTCGTATCGGTATCAGCTCGGTGAAAATCGAATTAGAAGATTTGTGTTTTAAATATTCTCGTCCCGATAAGTATTATGAATTAGTTCAGCTAATTCAAAAAACAGAAGCGGACACAGATAAATATATTCAAGAAGTTCACAAAAATATTTCTGAAGTTTTAGCGAACACGAGTATTAAAGATTATAAAATTTATGGACGTTCAAAACATTTATGGTCAATTTACCGTAAGATGACGTCTCGTAATTTAGATTACGATCAAATTTTCGACGTTTTGGCTTTCCGTATTATCGTAAAAGACGTAGTCGAATGTTATTCGGTACTTGGTTATATCCATTCTATTTGGAAACCGATTCCAGGTCGTTTTAAAGATTTCATTGCCATGCCGAAATCAAATAATTACCAGTCGCTTCATACGACAGTGATCGGGCCGGGCGGAGATCGTATCGAGATCCAAATCCGTACGTCAGACATGCATTTAGTTGCTGAAAAAGGGATCGCGGCTCACTGGAACTATAAAGAGCGCGGTGATATGACGGTGGATCAAATGCAGAAGGCGAATTGGTTGCGTGAGCTTCTAACGCTTCATCAGCAAAATGATTCTCCTGATGAATTCTTAGATACCGTTAAGACCGATTTATTAGAAAAAGAAATTTATGTCTTCACTCCAAAAGGGGATGTACGAGAGCTTCCGGACGGAGCGACGCCGGTGGATTTAGCTTATGCGATTCATACCAATTTAGGTGGAACTTGTACCGGTGCGCGCGTGAATGGAAGAATGGTTCCTTTGAAGCATGCGCTTCAAAATGGAGACCGCGTAGAGATTTTAACTTCGAAAACGCAAACACCATCGAAAGATTGGTTAAAGTTTGTTGTTACCAATAAAGCAAAATCAAAAATCCGTCAGTTCGTTAAAGATGAGCAACGTAAGAACTCAATCAACATGGGTAAAGAGTTGGTGGAGAAGGAATTTCGTAAATTCGGAATGGCTGCTGTTAAATATCTTAAAGGACCTGAATTCGATCAGTACATGAAAGACAGTGGAGTTTCAGATCTTGAAGAGCTTTACGCTCGCGTAGGCTACGGAAAGTTTGAGCCGAAACATTTAGTGGATAATTTAGCTCCAAAAGATGACATCAAAGTGGTGGATGAAAACGATAATGTTTCATTCATGGAAAAAGTTGTTAAATCAGTAAAAACGAAAATGAAAAAAA
>CAZXZW010000153.1:0-2683 GCA_964645745.1 uncultured Bdellovibrio sp. | reverse complement strand
TCTCTGTAGAGTCAGCTATTTTTCTTTCTGAGCAAGAAGAATCAGAAGGCTATTTACCGGAAGTAACAGCTGATGAAAGCGATATGGAATTAGCAGATACTTTAGAAGATGCTGAGCAAATCGATTTAGAAGGTTCAGAATTGGCTGGTTTTGAAACAGCTGAAATTGATGAAATTAACTTTATTGAAGATGAGCGCGCTGAAAGTATCGTTGAAAGTATTTTATTTGCCAGCGATCGTCCTGTCAGTCTAGTTTCCATCACGGAAGTTTTCAAAGGCACTAATATTAAGAAAACTCACGTACGTAAATTGTTAGATAATTTAGCGGTTGAATATGCTGGTGGCCGTCGCGGCATCACTTTAGAAGAAATCACAGGTGGTTACCAAATCAGAACTAAAATCGACAATATGAACTTCTTAAAAAGCACAGTGAAAGCTCGTCCGTTCAAGCTGTCAGGTCCGGCTTTAGAAACTTTATCTATCGTGGCTTACAAACAGCCCGTCGTTAAATCTGAAATCGATCAAATCCGTGGTGTTGA
Source organism: uncultured Bdellovibrio sp. (assembly GCA_964645745.1). Taxonomy (GTDB): domain Bacteria; phylum Bdellovibrionota; class Bdellovibrionia; order Bdellovibrionales; family Bdellovibrionaceae; genus Pseudobdellovibrio. The sequence continues at coordinate 2,145 of CAZXZW010000153.1, read as the reverse complement.
ATCGGGTCACTTATTGCGCGCTTTAATGGAAAAAGGTCTTTGTTCGTTCGAAGGTAAAGCTGAAAACTTACCAGGCCGTCCTATGCAATACGGTACAACTCGTAAGTTCTTAGAAATCTTCGGATTGCGTAATATTAAAGAATTACCAACTCTTTCTCAAATCGATGAATTATTACCAGAAGGCATCACAGAAGAAGAAGCTAAACCAACTTTATCGATGGTGACGGATTCAATGTCTGAACAAGTCACTGATGTCAGTTATTCTCAAGGTGAAGAAGAGTTAACGAAAATTGAAGGCGAATTATCTGAGATCTCAACATCTTCAGATTTTTTCGAGCAAGAGAAGCTTCGTCAAAAAATGAAGAAAGATGCTGATAAAGCTCAAGATATCCGTGATGCCTTAATCATGGGTGAAGCGGTTTCAAATCGTGATAAAAATTGGCTAGCTAAATACGAAGCTGAATTAAATGCTCCAGCTATTTCAGCTGATGGCACGACAACTGTTGATATGCCTCAGGATATGATCGAGGATGAATCTTCTGAAAATGCAATGTTAGCGCAAGCAGATATTGAAGAAGACGGTGAATCTGATGCAGATGCGGAAGCCGCACACACTGAAGATGAACTTCCATTCTATGATGAGGCTGATGAAGCACACTAAGAAAATTTTTCTAACAGGTCTCTTTATATACTTCACATCAATGATGATTGTTCTTGGGAATGGATCATCATTTTTAGGTAGGTCGTTGGGTAGTTTCTTTACTCCAGTGGCCAATCAAGTTGGTCTGAATACCACTTGGAATTTCTTCTCTCCGGATCCGGCTCACATGACTTACCTTCGTTACACAGTTCACTTTGAAGATGAATACGGAAACCCCGTTAAAGAATCAGTTCAAAGCTTGTTCCCGCCGGAAGAAACAAACAGTGACTTCCGTGTTCACGTTCGTCGTATGTCTTATGTTATGCGTTTTTATGCTGCATCACCAGCAAGAATCGGGGAGTTCTTGATTCCTTGGTTATGCAAGAGAAATCCAGGAGCTACTCGCATCCAAACGGATGTTTTATATAATCGTATTCCTAGTTTAGAAGTGGCTTCAACTTTGGTTGAATCTGAGTATGATGATTTAGTTAAGCACGAGGAGATCAATCAAAATGTTTTCTCATGTAAATAAATTCTTTCAAAAATTAAATGACTTTCTCTTTAAGAGTGCTTCCTATGAGCAATTAGGGCTTACGCGTATCATTATGTGTGGAACTTTGTTGTTTTTAGCCTGTTCGCGCCAACTCAATATGGACCAATATGGATTGGAATCCATTATTCCACGTGATAAGGCTTTGCTGATTTATCCCGAATTTTATCGTCCGGCTTTTCAGTATTTTTTCTGGCCCGATGCTTGGGCGCCGATGGTTCATATTGTTCTTATACTTTTATTATTAGTAGCTACTTTGGGCTTATCAAATCGCATTTTGATGTTGGTGACGTGGGTGATTGCTCAAGGATTTATTAATCGAAATTACTCTATGTTGTTCGGAGCGGATTTAATTGGAACATTATTCTTATTTTATCTTTCATTTACCAATTGTCATGAAAGGTATTCGGTCAAATCATTCTTTATAAGAAGTAAAAAAAATGCACCGGATGAGAACAGTTTTTCATTTCAAGTCTCTTCAGTTTTCTTTAGATTAATGCAGTTTCAACTATCTGTGATCTATATGTACACGGGGTTTGAAAAATTAAAAGGATCAACTTGGTGGAATGGAACGGCGCTTTGGACGGTTTTTGCAAATCCTCAATTTATTAGTTATGATTTTATTTTCCTGAGAAATTTTCCGATCTTTTTTACAATCGGAACTTTTATTACGCTTTTATTCGAAGTTTATTTCCCAGCTATGATGTTAATTAAGACAGGACGATACATTTATTTATGTTTAGGCGTACTCTTCCACTTGATGATCGGTATTTTGTTAAGCTTGATGCCGTTCTCATTGATTATGATTTCAGTCTATCCGCTCTTTTTGGATAAGAAAGATATTGAAGTCATTTTCTCTTGGGCGAAGTCATTGGGATCTCGGCTGTCTCATATCAAGACAGTCTAGACCTATAAATGAATCTTAAATAAAACATAGCCTTAAGTCTGGTTGAAA
>CAZXZW010000152.1:0-2689 GCA_964645745.1 uncultured Bdellovibrio sp. | reverse complement strand
AGGTGCGAATACTTTAAAACCAGGTTTGAACCTAGTTGGTAAAATCTAATTAGAAATTTCTAGTTAGTTTAGTATTTAAAAAATATTTTGGTGGCGGCGTCTCAAAAGGGCGACGCCATTTTTTTAAAAAAAGGAGCTCACATGTTAGATGCAGATTTAAAAGAACAGTTATCGTCGGTGTTTCAACAATTATCTGACGACGTAGAGATTCTTTACTATCATTCAAACCATGCAGACCAAGCTGATTTGTTGGCCATGCTGAATGGAATTGCGGAAACTTCTCATAAAATTACAACTAAAGCTTTCGAAGGTAAGTTCTCAGATTTTCCTGAGTTCGAAATTCATTCACAAAACTACTTTCAAAAGAATAATACCAAAGAAACAGGAATGCGTTTTAAAGGTATTCCGAATGGGCATGAATTTTCATCTTTAATCATCGCGATTTTAAACGCAGACGGAAAAGGTAAATTCCCAGATGAAGGCATCATTTCTCGTATTCAAAAAATTAAAGGACCCATTCATTTAAAAACTTATATTTCTTTAACATGTGAAAACTGTCCAGATGTGGTTCAAGCCTTAAATCAAATGGCGGTACTTCATGGAAATTTCACGCATGAAATGATTGATGGAGCTTACACGCAAGATGAAATCGAAAGATTAAACATTCAAGGCGTTCCCAGTGTTATTCATAATGATAAGTTAGTTCACGCTGGTAAAATCAGTTTCATCGATTTATTAGAAAAAATTGAAAAACATTTTGGAGTCGATGAATCTAAAGCGGCTTCAAATGAAGTCAAAGATTTAGGTGAGTTTGATGTTGTTGTTGTCGGCGGTGGCCCAGCGGGTGCTTCTGCGGCGATTTACAGTGCTCGTAAAGGTTTATCGACAGTGATGATCGCTGAAAAATTTGGTGGCCAAGTTCAAGAAACCAAAGGAATTGAGAATTTAATCTCTATTCCTTATACAGAAGGTCCTCAGTTGTCGGCGGATTTGAATCGTCACTTAGCGCAATATCCGGTTAAAATTTTAGAACACCGTCGTGTGGCCTCGATTAATAAAGAAACTAGGGAAATTTCTCTACAAAGTGGGGAAAAGCTTGTGGGTAAGTCGGTTATCATTGCCACAGGTGCTAAGTGGAGAGAACTCAATATTCCAGGAGAGAAAGATTATTTGGGACAAGGCGTAGCGTATTGCCCGCACTGCGATGGACCTTTCTATAAAGGAAAGCGCGTAGCCGTAGTTGGAGGCGGTAATTCCGGAGTTGAAGCAGCGATTGATTTGGCCGGTATCGTAAGCCACGTCACTTTGTTTGAATACAACGACGCGCTTAAGGCCGATAAAGTTTTAGTCGATAAGTTGAAATCACTTCCAAATACGACGATCTTAACAGGAGCGAAAAGTAAATCAGTGATCGGTGATGGTAAAAAAGTAACTGCTTTAGAATACGAAGATCGCGCTACAAATGCGACGAAGCAAATCGAGCTTGAGGGCATTTTCGTTCAAATCGGCTTGTTGCCAAACAGCGGCTTCTTGAAAGACACCGTCGAATTAAATAAGTTTGGTGAAATTGTTGTTGATACGAAAGGTCGCACTTCGGTTCCAGGAATTTATGCGGCTGGAGATGTAACAACAACTCCGTTTAAACAAATTATCATTGCGATGGGTGAAGGAGCAAAAGCTTCTCTAACCGCTTTCGAAGATCGTATGTACAATTAGTTAAGACATAACAATTTTTGTCGGTTAAATTGTAACTATAATAAAGTAAATCATAACGTGAAGCGCTTAAGATAAAACTTAAGCGCTTTTTATTTGCTTCAGTGCATTTTGTGTTGAAAGCTTAGCTATGACAAAAATAAATTTACTATCAAAAATCGTATTATTGGCCGTTACTTCACTTACTTTATCATGTTCTGGCGGAGGCAGTGATTCATCTCCTGCGGCGACTCCAGTTACACCGACAAAGCCTGTAACGCCAAGTGTGGAACTTGCTCCCGTTCAAAAACAAAGCACTCTATTTAAAAAATTCGGTACAGTTGAAAAATTTGAGTGGGTTCCAACGGGTTATAAAAAAGATTTCGTTTACGATATCTACTATTACATCCCCACTTCAATCAAAGACACAAAAAACAGCCCCGCTTTAGTGTTCATGCACGGTGGTGGTGAATCAACGTTAACTCGTGATGGAGCCAATAAGGCCGTTAACATTTACGTTAAAGAAGTTGTAGCAGCAGCTGAAAAATATAAATTCGTAGCGATTCTTCCTTCATCAAATGGACTTAACTGGGGTGGACACACTCAAAGAATGTTATCTGAATTGGCGACTCTTTTACGTGCGCATTTAAATTTTGATACAAATCGTTTAGGTTTATCAGGTCACTCAATGGGTGGTATGGGAATCACAAGAACATTTACTCGTATCGTAAATGATTACTCTTTCGTGAACTCAATTTCATCAGCAATGTCTGACGCTAACCAAGTGGAAGATCGTTTATCTAAAATGTACAACATCAAGTACAGCCATCAATTAGGAACTAAGGATTCATTCCCAGTTTTCATCACATGGACAAAATTACTTGAGCAAAACGTAAAAGACATGGAGTGGAATCACCGCAAGCCTTCAATGTTTGAAATGGAATGGTTTGATGACGGTCACGTTTATGGAGCAGCTCAAACCAAGAAATTAGAAAGT
>CAZXZW010000151.1:0-2712 GCA_964645745.1 uncultured Bdellovibrio sp. | reverse complement strand
AAACTGCATCCACACATGATTGGTTTTAACAAAAAATTGGATTTTTCTTAAAATCAGATTTTCACCTTGCCCGATTTGAGTGATGAAATATCTTTCGCACAAATCGATGAATTTTAAAAGCATACGGCCGTATTCAGCACCCTCTTCTTCTGGCGTGCGGGGTGCTTTTTCATTTTCACGGCCCAGTGGATTTTTCAAACCCAGTTTTTCACCCACTTGCCACATCATCCAGGGTCTGACCGTTAAAGCACGACCTGACATCACTTTGTCGGCCCCCGTTTCATCTAGCATCGTGAAAATATCGTCGTCCGTTTGAATATCTCCGTTTCCGATAATAGGAATTGAACTTCGAGATTTTAAATATTTAATTTGATTCCAATCCGCTGACCCACGACGTTTTTGTTCGGCCGTTCTTGGATGCAAAGTAACCCACGCGGCACCTGCTTGAGCTAGCTTATCAATAAAGAAACAAAGCTCATCTAATGATTTATCACTTCCAACGGCGCGAAGCTTAACGGAAATAGGTAATTCTTTTTCTAAAGTGTTAGCCGCTTCAACCGCATATTTTACAACTTGAGCGGCGTAATCCATGTCTCCCATTAAAGAAACACCGTAATTATGTTTTAACGCTTTTTGAACGGGGCATCCCATGTTGATGTCGATGCCGCTTAAATTCCAATGCTGATTTAATTTGATAATACTTTCCGTGATTTCTCGGCTTTCATTTCCTAAAATCTGCGGAACAAGATTTGTCTCGTTGGGTAACACGAAAGTTTCAGAAGTTTTTCCTAATAATTCATTGGGGATACGACGTGAGTTTAACATTTCCGTCGGCCAAATCGTTTCACTATCAGCCGGCATATAATCTTGTACGATCAGACGAAGCACAGCATGAGTCAGACCCACCATCGGAGCCAAACAAACTGGGAATGCATTTTTATCAAAAAATGAGGGAGAAACTTCACGCATGAGGGTGTTTTACCCTTTATTTTTAGAAAATAAAAGAGTTCAATAGATATATGCCAAAGAAAAAGCTGAAGAAGAAAACCTTAAAAAAAATGATCCGCCAGAATCGCCAAAAGCCCAAACCACGCATTGGGATCGTTGGTTCAAGCCAATTGGCCCTTTATTTAGCTCAAGCCGCTCGTTTGGCGGGTTACGAAGCCTTTGGTATGTCAGATAAAAAAAGTGATCCAGCCTCATCTTGGTTTAATAAATGGATCAAAGGCAAGCCGAACAAACTTCAGGATTTGAAAAAAATATCGAATGTTTCATCGGTGGTATTGTTTGAAAATAAAACTCACTTACAAACAAAGACCATTCAAACCTTGAAACAAGATCAGTTCTTTCCCCGTTTGCAAATCAGCACGAAAACCAATGATCTCTGGACTTTAAAAGAACTTCTGTATGATTACGATGTTCCACAAACGCCTTACATCAAGATCAATGGCAAAGATGACATCGAACAGGCTTTCACATTCTTTAAAGGCAAAGCGGTTATTAAAAGCCGTTTCCCGGTCAAAAATAAACAGGATACTTTTATCATTAAATCCTTAACGGCCTTAAACGCATTTAAAAATTCTCACAAAGGAAAAGAATCTCATTTTGTTGTCGAAGAATTTTTGAATTTCAAATCTGAGCACCGAATTATTATAGCTCGTAATCAAAAAGGACAATTTTCAGTTTATCCTCTTTTGACTCTAGATCACATTGGAAATAACTACAGCCAAGTGACGAATTCGACTTTACACAAAGACTTCAAACCTATCGTCGAACAACTTAAAAATATGATGTCTGGGATTGGCTACTGCGGAGTTATGACCTTTAACGTCTTCAACAGTAAAAATCGCTTATTCGTCGACGATGCGGACTGCCGTCCTTGCAATACGGGCATGATCACTTTAGATGGATTTAATATCGATCAGTTTGATTTGCACTTACGTGCGATTCTTAACTTAGAATTACCTGAAATTGTTCAGTACTCTAAAAAATTAAACTGTAAATATTTAATCGCTGGTGCGCGCACGCAAACTAAAATGAATCAGCAACTGAATGAACAATTCTTAAATGAGTCTTTATCAAAATATCCGAATTGAAAATTATATTGGTACGGAAAGAAAGAAAAACGTCCTAACCGTAAGCTAGGACATATCAATTATACAAGTTAAGCTGATTGCTCAACTGCAACAGACTTTGCCACAGCGTTGAAAGAATAGAAAAGCGCTGGCACTAATACCATCGTCGAAATCATTTCGTTTTTGAAGAATGGCACCGCCATTTCAAAGCAGCTCACTAAACCTTGGAAAGTTTGAGGGTACAGTTGACCTTCAAACCAAACACCTAAGTTAGATACGACAAAGAACGTTACGCTTCCGATAAAGCTTGTCGCAATAATACGGCTGAATTTGTTTGAAGCTATGAAGATCCCGATTAACGCCATTAAAGCGTAACCTAAGTACACGGCAATCATCGTATTGTGAAATTGAATAAAATAATCAGAAATTAGTAAAGACCCTAGAACTGTTCCTAAAGCTAAAGGACGGCTTGAAATCAAGAAACCTGCGATTACGGCCACGGCACCCATCGCAGTAAAGTTCCATTCGTGTGATACCAAACGAGAAACCACGGCGATTAAAGCTAAGGTAACGGCAAATACGATTTCTTTTTTCATGAGCACTCCTCAAATAAAAACAGGCTTTAGTTTTACCTAAA
>CAZXZW010000150.1:0-2715 GCA_964645745.1 uncultured Bdellovibrio sp. | reverse complement strand
TAATGCCATTGCGTATTCTGGTAGGAGATGAAAGCACAACCATGAAGAAAGCTTTTCAGCTCGCTTTAAGCGACCTCGGAGCCGAAATTAAAAGTGTACCTTCTGGCTTAGATGTTATGACTGTCGCCATCGATTTCCGCCCGCAACTGATCTTCGCTGATGTCCTTTTAACAAAAAAATCAGGTTATGAAGTGTGCCGCGAAATTACCGCGTCGATTGAAACCAAACATATTCCAGTGATTTTGATGTGGAGTAACTTCATGGAGTTCAACTCGACCCTAGCCACTCAGGCTGGCTACGCGGATAAATTAGAAAAACCATTTGATACCGCCGCTCTTCGCAAACTTGTGACGAAGTACTACAAAGAAACTGAAACGCATCCGCTTAAAGGCCTATTGGATTTCCCAAATATTCCAGAATTTACGGAAGACAACACGATTGATGATCAGTACGAACAAGTTCAACTTCAAAATACTTCTTTTGAAAACAATCAGTCATTCGCTCCGAACTCGATCATGAACAAACCAGGTTACGGTGGAAATAAAAACACCGATACGACGATTCATATCGAAACGGAATCTCACGGAGACTTCGAAGAAGTTGTTTTAGTTCAATCCAACGCCAAACGTTCGGAAGACCAATACAAAATCAGCAGCCAAATTAAGAACTACTTAGAAAGTTCTCCGGCTGCTTTAAATAAAATTGAAAAGCACGTGCAAGACGAAGTAGCTCATCAGTTGAACCGTCAAAACAGTCATCAGATGTCGCAACCGTCGCAAACTTTAGCTCCACGTCAATATGCCCCAGTAAATCGTTTTGATGAAAACTTGGTACGCGAAGAAGTTCGTGCTATGACAGAAAAAATTTGCTGGCAAATTATTCCCGACATGGCTGAGAAAATCATCCGTGCCGAAATTGAAAAACTTTTAAAAAATATCGAAAAATCTATATGACAACAACTGAACTTATTAGAGCCGCCCTTAAAGAAGATATGCCAACAGGCGATATCACAACTGAATCTTTAGCCGTTAAACCTCGCGAAGGCGAAGCGGTTTTAAAAGCTAAAAGCGACATCGTTCTCTCTGGAAGTCCTGTTTTTGAACAAGCTATTCAAATCTTAGAACCGAATGCCCGCTTAAAATGGCTTTTCGAAGAAGGTGATTTTATCTATCAAGGGCAAAACATCTGCAGTATCGAAGGAAATTTAATCCAAATTTTAAAAGCTGAACGCGTAGCTTTAAACTTCTTAGGAAAACTTTCTGGTATTGCGACTCACACTCGTAAATTCGTTAAAGCCATTGAAGGCACGCGTACTCGTATCTTAGATACGCGTAAGACGACGCCGCTTTACCGCGAACTCGAAAAGAAAGCCGTCACTCATGGTGGCGGCCTTAATCACCGTTTCAATTTATCCGACGCGGTTTTAGTTAAAGACAATCACATCAGCCTGGCTGGTGGTATCACGACAGCGGTTGAACGTATTCGTAATAACTGCGATTTCAAGATCGAAGTGGAAGCTTCAACATTAGAACAAGTTAAAGAGTGCGTCGCTCTCAACGTGGATCGTATTTTATTAGATAACATGAACAATGAATTATTAGCGGAAGTTTTAAAACATATTCCTTCACACATTAAAACAGAAGCCAGCGGTAACATGTCTTTAGAGCGTGTTAAATCGGTAGCTGAATTAAATGTAGATTTTATTTCTGTCGGAGCCTTAACTCACTCGGCCCCGAACGCTGATATCAGTTTACTTTTCGACTGGAACTAACACTATGAGCGACTCTCCTTTAAGCGATATCAAGATCGGCGAAATCACGGCGACGTGGTCGAAATCAAATAATTTAAAAACAAATTATTTCATTACAACTGATAGCACCAACACGCGTGCTAAAAAAAATGCTTTTGAACAAGAAGAACTCGAAAACGAATTTGTTCTTTACGTAGCTGATGATCAAACACAAGGCCGCGGACGTTTTGATCGCACCTGGTCTTCACCCAAAGCTGGATCAGGTCTTCTTTCAACATGGTCTTTCGCCGTTGAAAATGCGCCATCACCTCACACGACAGCTAAAGTCGGCATGGCTTTGTACAATGCCGCTAAAGCTACGTGGCAGTCTTTACCTTTTAGTTTGAAAGCTCCGAATGATCTCTATTTAGGAACTAAAAAGATTGCCGGCATCTTGGTTGAAACTGTCTCTCAAGGTTCTGAACATAGACTTCTCATTGGAATCGGGTTCAATGTTTTAGGCCATCCGGCCGATGTCATCACATCGACTCACCTAGTTCAAAATTTGCCTCGTACTGCTCCGCTTTTAGGTGAAGATTGGATTTCATTCGTGGACCGCCTCTTGTTTGAACTAACGATGTTAGTCCCTTTGGCTCACGAAGAATTAAATTCCACTCAAGAAGCTAACTTTGTTGCGTTAGTAAATTTAAATCCACTTCTAGAAGAAAAATTCACAAGCTTCTCTGAGATTGCGAAAATAATATGATTAAACACGTTTTTTACGCGGTCACAATTGGATTGATTGCTTTCTTTCTTTATTTAGCTCAGTACACAGGAGCTTTTAAGTCGGTGTACGTAGGACTTGATGAACGCGGTCCTTATACTTTAATTTATAAAGATCATATCGGAGCTTACCACAAGATCGTTGAGAAAATTCAAGCCGTTGAAAACTGGGCCAAAGAAAATAAATTAGATTGTAAATTTAC
>CAZXZW010000149.1:0-2832 GCA_964645745.1 uncultured Bdellovibrio sp. | reverse complement strand
TTAGCTGAGCAAACTCGTCGTGTATTATCGACGTTAACTCCGCGTGAAGAAAAAGTTCTTCGTATGCGTTTCGGTATCGGTGAAGAATCGGATCACACTTTGGAAGAAGTGGGACAAGATTTCAACGTTACCCGTGAGCGTATCCGTCAGATCGAGGCTAAGGCGTTACGTAAATTACGTCACCCAAGCCGTTCGAATAAGCTTAAAACTTTCGTTGATTCGTGAGTTTGAATTAAAATCTTAATATTGGATTTAAAAAAGGAGATCAGTTGATCTCCTTTTTTTATTTTGATAAGCTTTTTGTATATTTTAACCAAGCATCCGGTGGGGGTGTAGCTTAGTTGGTTAAAGCATCCCGCTCATAACGGGAGGACCCGGGGTTCAAGTCCCTGCGCCCCTACCACTATTTCGGAAAAGTCATAGAACAGTTTAGTAATTGTTTCTTTATTGAAAGATCAGGAAATGTTCCTGATTTCCAACTGATGTAATAACGAGGCGTTTTGTAATTCCCTATAGATTCCCATGACTTTTCAATTGTTATAATATCATTGTCTTCAAAATTTGAGCGCACAAAGAGTGGAAGCTGAATGCTTTTGCCACTATTCTCGAAAACTGGAAATGTTTTTGCTTCGTTAAAATCCAAAATATTTTCAAAATTGAAGGCTTGTACACGCTTTTTACTAAAGACTAAACTTCGTCCAAGAACTTTAAATTGAAGATACCAATCTTGATTTGAAGCTGGATAAATAGCTACAAAAAGTCCGCCTTGAGTTGAAACACAATTTAAGGCGTCTGTCGGAATGCCTTCATTTGGATTTGTCCATTTTGTTTCAAGGCTGAATAAATTCATAACGGCATGTCGAGACTGTCTTGAATCTGTTGCACCCAGCGATCTGTTTACGCGGTAGATCGCTTCATGAAGGATTAAGGCAGCTTGATCAGTTTCAGTTAAATGTTTCCAGATATCGCTATTAACTAAGATTTTTTCATCAGAATAATAATGAGCGAGTTGTTCTGCTTTGCAGCCAGAAGGAAAAACAATATCAAACGAATCATTAACATCTTTTAGCTCTGTATTTGGCGGCAGGAATATCATCTTTTCTTTAACGACGCTTACAAAAGCGCTAATAGCTGAATTATCAGGTATGACTTTTAAAGCGAGATCGATTTGCTTGTCTACTGGGTCCGAAGATTTTACGATACTAAGATGATACATAGTCCGGCCTTCGTATAAATCAAGTAACTCAGCAGAAATAATATTATTTGAATTATCACGGCAAACAATACTTTTGCCGCCTCCGCCATCGACACCGCCAGTAGACAAATTATTCTGAGACATGACTGGCGTTGCATCGGGCTTTGGGCCTTTTTGTTCGTTCAAGGAACAAGAGGTTAGTAAAATAACAGTGCTAACAAAGCTTATTTTTTTCAAAATATTCATACAGATTCCTTATGTGATTTTATTTATAGTTTCAAACTAAAATCAGTTTCTACCTGAGGATAATATAAATATACATTTTTTAAGTTATATGTTAATTATAAAATTAACATTAATGCTAACTTTGTTAAAATAAGGAATCTATGGCTATCTTTGATTACGATGACTATAAAAAATATGTTAACGATTGGATCGACAGTCAGCCTAGTAACGGGCACGGACAACTTCGTCAAATGTCGCTTCATCTGCAAATTAACTCTGTAGTTATGAGTCAAGTGTTTAGAGGCGATCGCGATCTAACATTGGAGCAAGCTCTAGACTTAACTCAGTTCATAGGTTGTTCAGAAATAGAGAGAGACTATTTTTTATTACTCGTTCAAAAAGCTCGAGCGGGGTCAGAGAAGTTAAAAAAAGTTTTAAAAAATCAATTAGAAAACATGTCAAAGGCTGCCCTTGATTTAAAAAATAGAATCAAACATCAAAAAATCACGGACGAAGATAGAGCTACGTTTTATTCACATTGGTATTTTAGTGCTATCAGGCTTGGTACATCTATACCAAGTTTAAACAATATAAGTTCGATCGCAGAGTATTTAGATTTAGATCGGTCTTTAGTTTCAAAAACAATGACCTTTCTTTTAAATAATAAATTAGTCGTCGAGAAAGAAAATGGGTTTGATATGGGGCCGCAAATTACACATACAGGACATGATTCACCGTTTGTTAATAGGCATCATACTAATTGGAGAATCCAAGGTTTGCGGGCTATGGAAAAAAATCGAGACACTAATTTATTTTATACGGGTCCAATGGCGTTATCAAATAATGTGGCAAAGGAAATTCATCACACTCTTGTGGATTTGATTCAGAGTTCGACCAAAAAAGTCGCTTCTTCTGATTCAGAGACTTTACGTTGTTTAAATATAGATTGGTTTGGATTAAAGTAAGTCTCCATTGGGTAAACGAAATAAAAGATCGGTTTAATCACGATTAAACAAGTAAGGCGGTTAAATGATTCAATCACCAATTAATATCAAAGATAGGAATGGAACTGAATTTATTTTCAGAACTCCGAAATCTGATGAAGCACAATTGATATTAGACTCAATGGTCGAAATCGCAGCGAGTAGTCCATATATTCTTTCTACTCCCGAATCATTTCGTTCAAGAAGTGTTGAAGGACAAGTGAAATGGATAGAGGATTCGGAAAAAAGCGACGTATCTATTATTATTGGTGTATATGATAACAGTGGACGTATCTTAGGTTTTTGCAATAGTGGAGGCTATAAAGACGTTAAGCGAAAACACAGAGCTTCATTAGGAGTATCCATTCATCCTGATTATCGTGGTCTTGGACTAGGTAAAAAATTAATGGAAGTTCTTATCAGTAATAT
>CAZXZW010000148.1:0-2863 GCA_964645745.1 uncultured Bdellovibrio sp. | reverse complement strand
CGAGAAGCCATAATAAAGTTCAGTAAAGCCGTATTAGCGATCGCGAACATCGAAACGAAACTAAAAACTTTTGTTGGGAACCAAGGAGCTGCGCGCTTAACCACTTCAACTAGCGGTTGGCTGCTGGCAGCCAATTCTCCAGAAGGGACTACGGATACGGCAATTACACTGATTAACATGTAAACTAAAGAAGAGACACCGACTGCCACTAAAATTCCAATCGGAAGATTGCGTTCTGGGTGTTCCACTTCTTCTGCTACATTTAAGATATCTTCAAATCCCATGAAAGAATAAAAAGCTAAGATAGCTCCAGAGAAAACGAGCGGCATATGTGGTGCGGGATTTGGATTTTGCGTCGAGGTAAAATCAAATAGGTCAGCTTGTCCTAGGAAAGACATACCTACCACGATGATAAATAACAGACCGGATAATTCAATAGTGGTGCAAACGATGTTAGCCCACATAGATTCTTTGATTCCTTTAAGAACGACTAAAGTTAAAATAGCCATGAAAATGAAAATTCCGATTTCCAGAGAAAGTGCTGGAATAACGCCGATCAGATATCCAGAGAAGGCGCGGCTAGCTGTTCCCATCGAAACTAAACCCGAGCAAATAACAGCTAAACCGAAGACGTAAGCAAGGAACGAAGAACCAAAGGCTTTTTTCAAAACGTAAGCCGTACCAGCTGCGCGGGGATAGCGAGAACCTAAAGACGCGTAAGTCAGACCTGTAAAAATAGCGGCTAAGGCACTAACTAAGAAAGCGAGCCAAATACCGTTTCCCATGATGCCAGCTGTCTTGCCGATTAATCCGTAAATGCCGGCTCCGAGAATGTCTCCGACTCCGTAAAAGATGAGAGAAATAAGAGAAATGCGGCGTGCGAGTTGAGGTGTATTTGTATTCATTCCTGAAATATAACTTACGATTTTTAACCGTGGTAGTTATTTAGTGATAAAACCCATGAGAATATCGCTCTGCTTATTGAGTTCTAAAATTTCTTCATGGCTACCACCTAAATCAGGGTGGAAGATACGAGCTAGTTTTTTCTTGGCTGAGCTGACAATGTCCTTATTCATAGATTCGCGTAATTCAAATCCATTCTGAGCGAAATAATTTAGAGCCTTTTCGACATCGCGAGGGAATTCAGGTTGTTCTGGTAAATCTTTTTTATTTTTAAGTTCGTTTTTTCTGAGTTTCTGTTTTTGATACTGAATCTTACGATAAAGTGATTGTTTTTCTTTTTGCTGTTCTTTGTAAGCCGCTTGTTTTTGTTTGAAAGCGGCTTGCTTTTCTTCCCAGGCTTGTGATTGCGCAGTCGGTTTTACTTTGAATGTTGTTTCTTTTAAAACAGACTCCATTTTTTCGATTTCAGTTTTGTCTTCAAAAAAATCAGGATTTTTTTCTTCTGTAGCCAGTAACGTGGCCCAGATATGTTTGCACAATAGATCTTTTTTACCAGCCGGGCAGTTGCAGTCCGCAAAGACGGTATCACTATCGATGGACTTAGTTTTGAGACTGACTTTCAATGGAGGCGTCACACGAATAAAGGCTGCCACTTCCGTATCAGAAGGTTGATTAATGGAAACTTTTCCTTGGCTGAACAAGGTGCGGCCGCTGGAGCGGACTTCTGGTTTAAAAAAATGTTCCCAATCTTGAAGTGACATGCAGAAAGACTACAGAATAAGCCATTTCTTGGCAAGTTGGGTTTGGAGACGTGTGTTGCAGTTAACAATAAACACTATTTAATTCCACAGGGCAGAGTGTGCAAATCGCTGATGTAATTGATCCAAATAATTCGCCCTCGTCCGTCATGTTGGAAAATAAACTGCGTGTTATAAAGATCGTTTGCTTCAAGCTTAAATTCTTCAACCGTCCCTGCGTACTGTGAATTTTTAGTTTGTTTAGTCAGTGGGGAGCCTACAGGAAAAAAGATTTTGTGTTCATCTTGTCTGTAGTGGGTGCTGCGATACCGAATCTCTAACATTTCCACGATTTTTACGCCGGTGGAAAATTTCTTTTCTTGTTTGATTTCGCTAACTTTGATTTCACAATTTAAATTATCAGCGAGTTTATCTAGATAAAGACGATCGGAAATAAACTTCAAATCTTGATAGCTTAAGGGATGAGTTTGGACCGAACGATCCACGATATCTAAGACTTCAAGAGTTCCTGAAACGATGGCAGATCCAGAGGAGGGGGCAGATTCGGCCGCTCGTGCGCAAAAAAAGAACAATAAAATAGTCACTCCACTTAATATTCTCATAGTATCCCCTCGATTTACTTGGCAAACTATTCAAAGACACAGCATTTAACAAGATGGTTTATTTAATTCTGTGTATTAGAATTAGTGATGTATAAATATTAACGATAAAGGAGTTTTTATGAAAAGTATCATGATGAGTTTGATTTTAGTTTTCGGATTTTTATCTGTTCAAGCATCTGAAACAGTTCAAGGTGCAAAAAAAGACTACGCGACTTTTAAACAAGATATGCAAGTTAAGTTAAACGAAACTGAAGCTAAAATAGCAGAATTAAAAGCGAAAGCCGCAGCGAAAAGCACAGCCGCTCAAGAAAAATCGATCACAGAATATGAAAAAACACGTGATAAATTAAAAGTTCAATTAGAAGAGATGGGAAAAGCGGGCGAAAGCAAATGGAAAAGAACTAAACGTCGTATGGCTGAATCGATCGATAAGTTAAATAAAAAAGTTCAAAAATCTTTAGAAGAGTAGGCCCATTATGTCGCATGTACTGTTCGATAAAGGTAGCAAAATAGGTGAAGTTTCTGAATGGAAATTCACGCCGTCGGAACCTGTGTACAAAGAGGTATTGGGAAAGAATGTCCTAATGCCTGCGACACATG
>CAZXZW010000147.1:0-2926 GCA_964645745.1 uncultured Bdellovibrio sp. | reverse complement strand
GCTCAGGCTTGAAGGTACGGTAATTGATAGTTTCTGGTTTTTTTACTTCACCAAATTACCAGTCACGGATCATTTCTGGCGATTCTAGAGAAATTCTAACAGCGTCAAACGAAAGTGGATCTTTTGGTTTATCGAAAAAATTTAATAAATCTCTCATTTTAAAACTCCTGCTTTCTTAAATTAGTGTTGTACCACGTCTGTTAGTATTGGAACGGCGTTTTCGTCGATTTCCTCTACACGGTCAGTTAAAATATCTGATTCAACTAATTCAATATTAAGAGCTAACGATTGTAACTCTTTGATAAGAACGTTGAATGACTCTGGTAAACCTGGTTCAAGAATATTTTCACCACGCACGATGCTTTCATACATACGAGTTCTTCCTGCAACGTCATCTGACTTAACAGTTAAGAATTCTTGTAATGAGTAAGCCGCGCCGTAAGCTTCGATCGCCCAAACTTCCATCTCTCCTAAACGTTGTCCCCCGAATTGCGCTTTACCGCCCAATGGTTGTTGAGAAACTAATGAATAAGGTCCAATAGAACGAGCATGAATCTTTTCTTCAACTAAATGGTGAAGTTTCAACATGTACATAATACCCACAGTTACTTGATTCGCGAATGGCTCACCTGTACGTCCATCGAATAAGATCGATTGCGTAGAAGCTAATTGAGCTTTTTTCAATAATCCACGAACGTCAGCTTCTGAAGCTCCATCGAATACCGGTGTTCCAACATGGATACCGTTTTTCAATGCTACTGCCATTTTTTTCAATGATTCGTCATCAGATTTTTCGATCTTAGATGTGATTTCTGAATCGTCGTAAATGTCTTTCATTTTCGCACGTAATTCATCAGCATTGAATTTTTCTAAATGTTCTTCGATTTGCTTACCAAGATTGTGCGCAGCCCAGCCTAAATGCACCTCTAGGATTTGACCGATATTCATACGCGAAGGAACCCCTAGCGGATTTAATACCATGTCTACCGGAGATCCATCAGCTAAGTATGGCATGTCTTCCATTGGTAATACTTTAGAAACAACCCCTTTATTACCATGGCGACCGGCGAATTTATCACCGACTTGTAATTTACGTTTAATCGCAACGTAAACTTTAACCATTTTGATAACTCCTGGAGGAAGTTCATCACCTTTTTTAAGACGATCAATTTTTTCGTTAAATACTAATTTAACAGCGTCTAATTGATTTCTTGATCCATCGATAATTTTGTTAACTTGGAATTCAAGTTCAGTCTCAAGAGGGATATAGCTTAATAATTCAAATGGAATTGTTTCAAGGTCTGCATTTGTGATGTCTTGACCTTTATTCAATAATTTTTGAGATCCATCTTCATTTAATAAGATACCTGTCGTTTTTTTACCGACAACAACGTCACGCAATTTTTCAATCGCATTATTTTTGATAACGTTTTGTTCGATAACTAAATCTTTTTCTAATTTTTTACGTTTTTCTTCGATGATAGAAGATAAACGTTCGTCACGATCAGAACCTTCACGCGAGTAAACTTGCGCGTCGATGACTGTTCCGTAAACGCCAGATGGTACACGTAATGATGTATCACGTACGTCACCAGCTTTTTCCCCGAAGATTGCTCTTAAAAGTTTTTCTTCTGGAGATAATTGAGTTTCACCTTTAGGAGTTACTTTACCAACTAAGATAAAGCCTGGGCGAACTTCAGCACCGATACGGATGATACCTGAAGTATCTAGATCCTTAAGGGCTTCTTCACCAACGTTGGCGATATCGCGAGTGATCTCTTCTTTTCCTAATTTCGTATCACGAGCCACACATTCAAACTCTTCGATGTGAACCGAAGTGTACGTGTCTTCTTGTAATAATCTTTCAGAGATTAAGATAGAATCCTCGAAGTTGTAACCCATCCAAGGAGTGAACGCCACGCGGATGTTTTGTCCTAAAGCTAATTCACCTAACTCAGTTGAAGGTCCGTCAGCGATAATATCGTTTTTGAAAACTTTATCGCCAACTTTTACGATTGGTTTTTGATTGAAACATGTATTTTGATTCGTACGTTGGTATTTCGTTAAGTTGTAAATATCAACGTTAGCTCCAAGCTCTCCGCCTTTAGCTAAACGACGAACAACGATACGAGAAGCGTCAACCACTTCTACGATACCTTCATTGTTCGCTACAACTGAAGTTCCAGAATCGCGAGCAACTAAACGCTCAACGCCTGTACCTACCAATGGAGCACGAGAACGTAATAATGGAACCGCTTGACGTTGCATGTTCGAACCCATCAACGCACGATTGGCATCATCATGCTCTAGGAACGGAATTAATGAAGCGGCGATAGAAACTAACTGAGATGGAGATACATCCATTAAAGTTACTTTATCACGATCAACTAATTCGTACTCGCCATCGCGACGTACTGAGTAGTTTCCTTCAGGTAATTCAGTACGCTCTACACCGTCAGTTGGTGCTTGAGCTTTAAAGTGACCAGTCTCTTCAAGAGCTGACATGTAATGAATTTCTTTAGAAATTTTTCCGTTTTCAATTTTTTTATACGGAGTCTCGATGAAACCATAGCTGTTGATACGCGCGTATGTAGATAAAGACGCGATCAAACCAATGTTTGGTCCCTCTGGAGTTTCGATTGGACAAATACGTCCGTAGTGAGTCGCATGAACGTCACGTACTTCGAAACCAGCGCGGTCACGAGTAAGACCACCGGGTCCAAGAGCTGAAAGACGACGTTTGTGCGTGATTTCAGAAAGTGGATTCGTTTGGTCCATGAATTGAGATAATTGAGAAGATCCGAAGAATTCTTTTACAACAGCGTTCACTGGTTTAGCGTTAACTAAATCGTGAGGCATCATAACTTCGACGTCTTGTAATGACATACGTTCTTTGATCGCGCGTTCCATACGAACTAAACCGATA
>CAZXZW010000146.1:0-2948 GCA_964645745.1 uncultured Bdellovibrio sp. | reverse complement strand
AACTAAAATCCTAGTTGCTACTGACGTTGCGGCTCGTGGATTAGATATCCAAGACTTAACTCACGTTGTGAATTTCGAGATCCCTTGGGATGTTGAGACTTACACTCACCGTATTGGTCGTACAGCACGTGCTGGTAAAGCCGGTACTGTTTGGACAATGGTTAAACCAAAAGAATCTCCAGCTTTACGCCGTTTCGAACGCGCATTGAATTTCGAATTTAAAAAATTAGTTATTCCTTCGGTAGAAGACGTTCAAGTAAACCAAAAAGTAAATTGGTTGAAACAGATCGCAACGAAACCGTTCCGCGAATCTGAATTCTCTAAATTTGAAAAAGCTTTAACTAAAATTGAAGACGATGCCGTTCAAAACTTATCGGCTGAAACTAAGCAATGGCTAGTTCGCGCTTTCCAATATTTCGGACAAGGCGAAGAGCTTAACATGAGACAACCTCGTTCATTAGAATTACGTAAAAACGATAATTTTGGTGATCGCGGTGGTTATTCTAACGATCGCGGCGGTGACCGTGGTGGTTACAATGATCGTGGTCCTCGTCGTGGTTTCGGCGGCGGCGGAAACCGTTTCGGTGGCGACCGTGGTGGATATTCTCGTGACCGTGATAACGGTGGCGGATTCTCTCGCGATGGTGGCGGCGATCGCGGTGGATTCAACAACGATCGTAATGATCGTGGTAACTATGCTCCACGTCGTGGAAGCAACGGACCTGCTGGCAGCGGCGGCGGTGGTAATCGTTGGAGTCGTAACGATGGTGGCGGAGCTTCAGCTCACTCTGGCGATCGTGACTTCGGTGGTGGCGGCGGTAATTACGCTCCTCGCGGTGGTGGATTCTCTCGTGACCGTGATAACGGTGGCGGTTCACGTTTCGCAAGCAACGAAAGCGGAGCGAAGTCTCGCTCACCTTTCCGTCGTGCTAAACGCGAAGAATAGTTTTTCTTTTAAAGAATTAAAACTTCAAAAGCCTCAACTTCAAAAGTTGGGGCTTTTTTTTATTTAAAATTTATGTTAATTTATTTTCAACACAAAGGAGGCTCTATGAAAAAATCTTATTCAAACATCACAAATATCCGAGCAGCCTCTGATCTTAATTCTTAATTTAAAAATCTAAAATCAGATCTGCTCTAAGCTAAAATAATATTTACTTGGAGTTATATAAACACATGAAAAGAACTGAACATAAAACTCAGCGGTTGATTATTCGACCTCTGAAAATGTCGGACTACCCCGCGTGGTTCGAAGCGCACGTAAACAGCTTACCGAAACAAACGAAATGGGATAACGATCCCTACCCGGCTGAAAAATGCAGTTTTAAAATTTACAAAAAGATTTTAAAAGAATACATCGAGTTAGCACATAAAGATGATTACTACCGCTATGGAGTTTTCGAACGAAAAACGGGAACCTTAATCGGTCTGATCGATTACAATATTTATGATCGTAGCGGCTTGCAATTCGCCAATTACGGCTACCGCCTTTACAACCGTCACTGGGGCAAGGGTTACGGACAAGAGGCTGCGGCTGCGGGATTAAAGATTGGATTTAAAGAATTAAAACTGAATCGCTTAGAAGCGGCTATTAATTTGGATCATCGAAAGTCGATTCGCTTAGTTAAAGCTATTGGAATGCGGAAAGAAGGAATTCGCAAACGCTTCTGGTACGAAGATGGAGAATGGGTCGACCACTTGATCTACGTCGCTAATCCGGAAGATATTGGACAAAAATCCTCTCGTCCGTTTAAAAAATAAAACGGAGGCCTAAAATAACAAAACATTCTAATTCTCATTTTTCATTCAAATGAGAATTAGAATGTTCCTTTAATAAAATACTGTATTTGGAATTAATTGCTCAGAATAAAACTTTTAATGAATTTCACGTCTTCTTGCATACGCTCTTCTAAAGTCGAAACACGGTATTTCGCATTTGCGACCGTAAGACCTTCAGTTAATTGTTCGTGAATTTGACGAGTGGCTTGTACGCCGTTAATTAAATGACGAATATCATCTTCAGCCTCAACACTTGAAGCACTTTCTAAACGACTCAATAAAGCATTTTCTGTTTGAACTAAGGTCACGTGAGTTGATCTTAAAAATTTTGTGCAGTAATCCGGTAAGATACGAACAGCCATCAACGCCGCTTCAGTCATGCCATGTGATTTACACTTACGTAATTCTTTAGAATTAAGAGCTTGAGTGTATGAACTTAAGGTTTTCGAAGCCATATCTTGCGTTTGAGCAAAAGAAACTGAACTCATCATTAATACGCCAGCTAAAATCACTTTTTTCATATCTTGTCCTTTAGTTAGAAGTTACCAAAGGGAGTATTACATCGTTTATACCAATTTAAATGCGATATATTAGATATGATATTGCAATGATGGCCTGAATTCGCTTTTTGTAAACAGGTGTATAAAAGAACGACGTCTAAGGATCACGGAACGTACGGTCACGTAATACTTTCGCTTCATCAAGATGAGTCGGAATAGCCGTCCCGTTCACCTCTGATGTTTGATAGCTGCCGTCACGAATTTTAGCTGTTTTGAGCTCCATGTCGACCATGCAGTTAAATCCTAATTTCGCCGTAATGAAAGCCAATTTAAGCGTGGCCTCAGGAACATCCGAACAACCTTTAACTTCAATTGTTGGCTCTAAACGCTTTAACAAACGTGTTTCTTTTCCTTGTGTCGAATCAAACACGCGAATCTCTTTAGCCACAGCCAATAGATTTTCATACTGCTCGATCTCTGGAATCACATCGGTCGTGTAACAATTCAAACAATATGTTGAAGAGCCTTGAAGACGATTAGGAATTTGAGGTGCATATCTAAAAGTGTTTTCATCAACGAAATCGGTGCACGACTTACAGATCGCCGAATGGCAAATCCCACACTCAAGGGTTGGTTTTTTTGTGGTACATACGGCACATTTAGACATAG
>CAZXZW010000145.1:0-3068 GCA_964645745.1 uncultured Bdellovibrio sp. | reverse complement strand
ATACAGGCGCCATCATATCAGGAGTAGCGATACATTTATCGAAATCTAACCAACCACCGTTGATTTTTTCAACTAGGTCATCAGCACCAACATAATCAGCACCCGCGTTTTTAGCGTCTGCTTCTTTTGGTCCTTTAGCGAAAACAACTACACGTACGTTTTTACCAAGACCATGAGGAAGAGCGATAGCTCCACGAACTTGCTGATCAGATTGTTTTGGATCAATACCTAAACGTACAGCAACATCAACTGATTCGTCGAATTTTGCTGGAGCCGTTTCAACTGCCAATTTAAGACCATCGGCGAATGAATATTTTTTTGCAGAGTCAACTTTCGCTGCTGCTGCTTTAAATTTTTTACTCATACTTCACCTACTCTTGTACTTCAATACCCATGCTTTTCGCAGTACCCGCAACTTGAGACATTGCAGATTCTACTTTCACACAGTTTAAGTCAGGCAACTTTGTAGTTGCGATTGTTTTAATTTGGTCGGATTTGATTTTTCCAACTTTGTCTTTCTGAGGCATTTTAGAACCTGATTCTAATTTCAATGCCTTTTTAATCAACGAAGATACCGGAGGCGTCTTAGTGATGAAAGTAAACGAACGGTCTTGGTAAACAGTGATAATGATCGGCACGATAGAGTCGCCCATAGGCTGCGTGCGAGCATTGAACTGCTTACAGAATTCCATAATGTTTACCCCATGCTGTCCAAGTGCCGGTCCAACGGGTGGAGCTGGATTCGCTTTCCCTGCCGGTATCTGCAATTTGATCATACCTGTAACTTTTTTTGCCATTTTGATCCCACTTTGCAAGAGGTTAATAAATTCGTTCTTCCCCTATGGAAAAACGAATAAAAAATTTAAATTACGATGACTTCTCTACTTGAACGAAATCCAATTCCACCGGAGTTGGGCGTCCAAAGATACTTACTAATACTTTTACTTTTGCTTTCTCTTCGTTGATGTCTTCAACCGTTCCCGTGAAGTTGTTGAATGGACCATCAACTACAGTAACTTGTTCACCAATAGAGAAATTGATTTTTGTACGAGGCTTTTCAGCCACGCCAGCCATCTGCTGAGTAACACGCATAACTTCATTTTCTGGAACTTCAGGAGGACGAGTTTTAGCTCCGCCTACGAAACCAGTTACTTTAGAAGAGTTTTTAACTAAATGCCAAGTTTGGTCATTTAGGAACATTTGTACGAAAATATATCCAGGAAAAAATTTACGAGATTTTGTAGCTTTTTGACCTTTAACAAGCTCAACAACGTTTTCTGCAGGAATAAGAACTTCACCGAAGTACGATTCCATTTTGTTTGTTTTGATACGCTCTTCGATCGCGTTCTTAGCTGTGTTTTCACAGTTTGTCTGAACGTTAACGATGTACCACTTTTTTACCATTGCGGAAGCGTTTTGATTATTCGAATTTTCAGTCGTGTTAGACATGAACGCCGCCTTTACTTAATAAGTTGGTTTAATGCAAAACCAGAAAATAAATCGAAAACACTGATAATTAAAGAAGAGATAAATACCATGATGATTACAACTACCGTCATAGCACGAGTGTCTTTAACTGGAGGCCAAACAACTTTTTTAATTTCAGCGATAACTTCATCAGCCCAAGCTAAAATATTTTTGTTGAATTGCAAGTAGAAGAACATTCCGAACGCGATCGCTACTGGCAAACCATGCTTGAATAAATCATAGTTTGATAATTTTGCGATAACCGCAAAAGCACCAGACAACGCCTGCAATAAAGCCGCGATTGTAAAACCAATTAAAGCAGACGCAGCGATAAATACTAACGTTACGTATTTCGAATTCGTGTTTTCCATTTTTACAGTCCTTTAAAAATTTAAAATAAATAAAAAATTATTTAACTCAAAATGCACGAGTGATTTAAAAAAATAAATTGGCAGGGGCTGGGGGATTCGAACCCACGACCTAGCGATTTGGAGTCGCTCGCTCTACCACTGGAGCTAAACCCCTGCTGATATTAATTTTAAATAAAACTTACTCGTACAAGACGGAGAATATAACCCCAAAATAGCAAAAGGGACAACTATTAATTGCCCCTTTGGCCTGAATTTTGAAATATTTATGAAGCTTATATAAATGCCTGTTTTTAAGGCATTTTGCCTATTGCTTAATAATTACTCGATGATTTCAACAACAACGCCGGCACCAACAGTACGACCACCCTCACGGATAGCGAAACGTAATTGGTTTTCCATTGCGATTGGCGCGATTAATTCAACGTTAATTTGAACTTTATCACCTGGCATTACCATTTCAGTTCCAGCAGCTAAAGTAACAACACCTGTTACGTCAGTTGTACGGAAGTAGAATTGAGGACGGTAGTTAGTGAAGAATGGAGTATGACGACCACCTTCTTCTTTAGTAAGGATGTACGCCTCACCTTTGAATTTTTTATGCGGTTTAACAGAGCCTGGTTTAGCTAATACTTGACCACGTTCAACGTCTTCTTTTTTAGTACCACGTAATAAAACACCACAGTTATCGCCAGCTTGACCTTCATCTAACAACTTACGGAACATTTCGATTCCAGTTACAGTTGTTTTTTGAGTAGGACGGATACCGATGATTTCGATCTCATCATTTACTTTAACGATACCACGCTCAACACGGCCAGTAACAACAGTTCCACGACCAGAGATAGAGAATACGTCCTCTACTGGCATTAAGAATGTTTTATCAGTAGCACGTTGAGGTTCAGGGATGTAAGCATCACAAGCTTCCATTAATTTCATGATAGCTGGAGTTCCGTATTGAGAAGTAGCACCTTCTAAACCAAGTTTAGCAGATCCTTTAACTATTGGAATCGCATCGCCAGGGAATTCGTATTTAGATAATAATTCACGAATTTCCATTTCAACTAGTTCAAGTAATTCAGCGTCGTCAACCATGTCACATTTGTTCATGAATACAACTAGAGCTGGAACACCCACTTGACGTGGTAAAAGGATATGCTCACGGGGTTGTGGCATAGGACCTTCAGCAGCAGAAACAACGAGAATACCACTGTGCATGTGAGCGGCGCGAGT
>CAZXZW010000144.1:0-3107 GCA_964645745.1 uncultured Bdellovibrio sp. | reverse complement strand
GGAACCATGACCGACAGCCAAGGACGAAAAATTGATTTTAGAAATTGCTTAATCGTCATGACTTCAAATGCCGGAGCTGCTGACGTAGCTAAAGGTATGATTGGCTTTGGCGGAAAAGATGATAAAAAAACTGTGAGCGCTGAAGCGATCAAGAAAACTTTCACACCAGAATTTTTAAATCGTTTAGATCATGTGATTTACTTCAACAGTTTAAACTTTGATCTCATCAAACAAGTCGTCATCAAATTCTTGAATGAGCTTAAAATTCAATTAGCGCTTAAAAAAATTAACTTCTCTTACTCTGATTCTCTGATCGAATTCCTAGCTAAAACAGGCTATGACCCTGCCTATGGAGCAAGACCTTTATCTAGGACTATTGATAAACACGTAAAATCAATTTTGGTTGATGAGTTGCTATTTGGTAAGCTGAAACACGGTGGCGATCTACACGTCGATTATATCAACAACAAAGTAGAAACCCAAATGACCGCACCCAAAGCCGCCAAGATAAATGCTCAAAAGAAAAAGGAAAGCTCTGATGCGTAAACTATTCGTCATACCTCTTTTTGTTTTTAACTTTACCGCTTATGTGGCCTGCGCAGCTAAAGACAAAGAGACTATCCCAACTGTTCCCAATTTAAAAGAAACTGTAGCTTCAAATAAAACTTTGAAGGATTCAGACTGCGATCGTTTGTTAGCTAAAGCCAAAGATGAAAAATATATCTTAAATCACTTAGCCGGCTTATATGCTCATCGCCAATGTAAGGACTACACTTTTGATTTCAAAACTTTAACTAATACCGAGAAAAGAATTTTCAAAGCTAAGTTTGATGAAGTTGATCCTACTCAGAAACCGGACACAAAAGATACCGACACGATTGATTCTTTAAAGCTTGCGTATAAAAATGAAAAATCTCCAGAGGAAAAGTTTAATATCTTTAAAAAACTTCGCGCAAAATATCGCGCGGCTGGCCGCAAGGACGATTCTTTCCGTCTTATCAAAAGCAACCACACCGCTATCGAAAAATTAGTGGCTAAACAACTTAAAGCTAAAAAGCCTCAAACAATTTATTACGATATTTATATCGAATCGACACAGATTTATTCTAAAGCCGTTTGGAATGATAACAAATCCGATGAGGCTTTAAAAATTCTTCGCGCTACGATGAAAACTATCGGAGATCGCAAACCTACTTACAACATCAGCTTCTTAATTGGAAAAATCCAAGAAGAAAAGTTATTATTCGATTCAGCTATCGAAAATTACAATGAAGCTATTGCTAGCTATAAATCAGCCAAAGATAAAAAACTAGCAGTCGACAAATCCTTCGACCAAGCCCGCGTCGAGTGGAGCAAGGCCTGGATTCAATACAAAAATAGTTCTCCTGCTAAAGCGGCAGCCTCGCTTAAAGAAATTGCGGACAACACAAGTGATGTAGCTGAAAAATCTCGAGCGCTCTTCTTCTTAGCTAAAAGCTATAAAAAAATGAATAAAGCCGATGAAGCTAAAAAGGCCTTAGAAGAAAATATCGCTAACGATTTCTTTAGCTTCTATGCTTTGGCTTCATACCATGAGTTAGAAAAGCCGCTTCCATCAATCGAATCAATCAAATCGACTTCAACTTTTGCCTATGATCCAAAACTGACTTTCATGAGCAAAGGCGACAAAGATCTCTTGTCTGCATTGATTGAAAATGAAGAATTTGAAATGATTGATCGCGCAGCTTTAATTTTAACGAAAGGCAACACTGAATACGTCAACACCGGAATTTACTTAGCCGAAAATGCACAGTTCTATATGCCGTTGTTCCTTGGGTTTACGCGCTTAAACAACGCTGACAAAAAAGATTTATTCGTCAAATACAATCGTCTTTTGTTCCCAGAATTACATATAGATAAAGTCAATGAAATGAGTAAAAAAACAAATATCTCATCGTCATTAATTTACTCGATCATGAAACAAGAATCTGGATTTAATCCCGAAAGTCGCAGCCATGCTGATGCCTTTGGTTTAATGCAAGTTATTCCTAAGCTAGCGAAGACTCTCGCGAAAAAATATAAAATCGAATCTTTCAAAAAACCTGAAGACCTCTTCAATCCGCTAGTCAATATCGAATTAGGAACTTACGAATTGAAAGACCAAGTCGAAAAACAAAATGGTCAACTTTCCTTCGTAGCCTCAGCCTATAACGCCGGCCCCAATGCCCTGAGCCGCTGGGTCAGCCGCGAGCCGATTTTAGATATGTTCGAATTCATCGAAAATATTCCTTACGATGAAACTCGCAGTTACGTTAAAATTATTGCGCGCAATATGCTGTTCTACCAACGATTAGCTGCTCCGGACAAAGAGCTCAGCTTCCCTGTGGAATTCATTAAAATCGCTCAGTAAAAAGGGTTAATAGCTAGACCTTCTAATTGCATTTATCAAAAGAATCTTTATTTAGCCAACGCCTCTTCCTATAATAAAAATATCTAGGAAGAGGTTTTATGAAATCAATTATTTACGCGACCGTTAGCACATGTCTTCTATTCACAGCCTGCACTCATAAATCCGAACCTCCAACTCAAGCCCGCACCCCTCAACAGGTTGACGAATTCGCCCAGCAACATGCCGCCTATATGAAAGAAATGATCAGTACATTTGGTTACATGGGATTACCAACCCCTACTGTGGTTATGCACCCAGGTTCAGAAAATTTAACAATTACTTTTGGAAAACTAACACCGAGCCAATTTGAAGCAGCTAAAAAGAAATTCTCTTATTCAAAACTTCCGGCTCAATTTTTACCAACTTACAATCCCAATAAATCTTACGAGATGACCGATTTCTTACCACCTAAAGCACAAGCTTTAATGAATAAAAGAACCAATGGAACGATTTTATATCCTATGCCTAAATGGTTCCAAAAATACTCAGCAGATTATTTAGGTGGTCGCGTCCAAACCGAATTGAATAATAGTACAAATTGTTGGGGCACGGCCCACGACATTTTACTAAGCTCTCGTTATCCCGATGTGATTAGCCTATTCAATATTGATGCAGTCAACGACAGCTACTTTCGCAATCCAAAATTTTTTGATCGCATCGATCCTAAAAACATCAGACC
>CAZXZW010000143.1:0-3113 GCA_964645745.1 uncultured Bdellovibrio sp. | reverse complement strand
GTTCATGCAATGCGACTGTGTTGCAAGCTGCATTTTTGTAGAATGTAACACATTCCTTTTTCTTCTCCTCAGATGAAGATGCAGAGCAAACTTCTCTAATCACTTTCTCTCTTTTTCTTTCGCATTGATGAAATGGACGTGCTGAAACCTCCATTGAAACAGTACTTACTACTAAAAGCGCTAAAGCTACGATTGTCTTATTTTTCATGTGATCCCCTTTGGTTTAAAAATGTTATTTCGCACAACACTTTAATCGGAGACTGAAAACCCAGACTTTAGACAGATCCTGAATTTTTATGAAAATAAAAAAGCCGCTGCGGATTTACCCTAACAGCGGCTTAATCTGATACACAATTTTTAACCGGAAACGACTTACTCGTCGTGTTCTTCCGTATGAGATGAAGAAGATAAATCATCTTTAGACAACTCAGGTAAAACTTCTTTCGTACCTTTAGGCGGATTCGCCTTCAAGTAATCTTTAATTTTAACTGGATCTGGAGCGATCATAGCGAACATGTTTTTACCTTCAGTTTTAGGCTGAGCTTCCACGATACAAAGATCTTTTACGAATTCAATCGCCTTCTTGATCACTTCATATCCCATTTCTTGATGTGACATCTCACGGCCCATGAAGCGAAGATTGATTTTAACTTTATCACCATCTAATAAGAAACGACGAGCATGCTTCATTTTCGTTTCGAAATCGTGCTGATCCGTACGTGGACGCATTTGGATCTCTTTGATCACAACGATCACTTGTTTTTTACGAGAAGCCGCAGCCTTCTTTTTATTTTCATACTTGTATTTACCATAATCCATGATTTTACAAGTAGGAGGAGAAGCTGTTGGACCGATTTCAATTAAATCTAAACCACGATCTTCAGCAATACGGATACCTTCTGGTACCGTCATTACTCCTAGCATTTCGCCGTTTTCGTCGATCACACGAATTTGCTGAGCGCGGATGTCTCGGTTGACACGTAGACCATCTTTATCGCCGCGTTTTTTGTCTCGATCGAATTTGTTTGGACCCTTTGGATCACGACCAACTTGATTAATAGCTGCCTCCTAGGTAGCACTGCTTGTTACAGCAGATTGTGGTAAGTTAATTGTTAACTCTCGGTTCTGAGAGTTGTTAATTATAATATGACAAGCATCTTCCCATTTGATGTTATTGTGAAGGCTTCCATCGCGAAGACGGATCGATACTGTTCCGGCTTCGGCTTCTTTATCCCCTACGATCAACATGAATGGAATTTTACGTAATTGAGCTTCGCGAATTTTGAAGTTTAGCTTCTCATTACGACGATCGAACTCAACACGGATCATACTTTCTTTTAAACGTGATTGAACTTTTTCACAGAATTCATTTACGCGATCAGTTACATTTAAAATACAAACTTGTGTCGGTGACAACCAAGTTGGCAGATGTCCTGCTGTATGCTCCAAATAAACCCCAATGAAACGCTCTAACGATCCTAAAACGGCACGGTGAAGAATCAACGGAGTATGTTCCGCATTGTCTTCACCTGTATATTTTAAACCGAAGTTTAATGGAAGATTCGGGTCACACTGAACCGTCCCTAATTGCCAAGAACGTTTCAACGCATCAACGAACATAATATCAAGTTTTGGCCCGTAGAAAGCGCCATCGCCTGGATTAATTTCAAATGGAATGTTCAAAGACTTCAACGCCAATTCTAAAGCGCCTTCAGCTTTGTCCCAGTCTTCTTCTGTTCCCATACGATTTTCAGGACGAGTTGAAAGGAATACTTTGTATTCGCTCATTCCTAATTTTTGATAAATCTCATTCAACATTTGCACGAAGCTTTTGATTTCACCTTGCAATTGATCTTTCGTACAGAAGATGTGTCCATCATCCTGACAGAAAGTACGAACGCGAGTTAAACCAGACAAGGCTCCGGAAACTTCGTTACGGTGTAAACGACCGAAGTCCGCCATACGATAAGGAAGATCACGGTAAGAGTACTTCTCAGAATCAAATAATAAGCAGTGCGACGGACAGTTCATCGGCTTTGCGCCGAAGTCACGCTCATCCACTTTCGTGAAGAACATGTTGTCTTTGTAGTTCGCCAAGTGCCCTGAAGTTTTAAATAACTCTGTATCGAAAAACTGCGGTGTAATCACTTCGTTATAACCATACTTGAAATATAATTCTCTTAAGTATTTTTGAAGTTCATTATAAACAATCGCTCCGCGACCTGTGAAGAACGGAGAACCCGGAGCCCACGGATGAAACGTGAACATTCCTAATTCTTTACCCAATTTTCTGTGGTCGTGTTTTTTCGCTTCTTCTAAATTTTTTAAGTATTCGTCTAATTCTTTTTTATCTTGGAACGCAGTAGCGTATACGCGCTGTAACATCTGGTTGGCTTGATCACCTTTCCAGTATGCTCCCGCTACGCTCATCAGTTTGAACGCCTTAATTTGACCTGTTGATTGAACGTGAGGTCCACGACAAAGATCGAACCAAGGGCCTTGATGATAAATTCCGACAACAGTTTCACCTTTGCTAGCTAGATCCTGAATCAATTCAACTTTGAATCGCTCGCCCAATCCTGAGAAAGTTTCAATCGCTTTGTTGATGGGCCAATTTTCACGAACTAAAGGAAGATCTTTCTTTTGAATCTCTTCCATCTTTTTTTCGATTTGAGCGAAGTGATCTTCCGTGAAAGTAAATGGAGAATCGAAATCATAATAGAAACCATTATCTACAACAGGACCAATTGTTACTTTAACTTCCGGCCAAATTTCTTGAACAGCTTGAGCCATCATGTGAGCGGCCGAATGGCGTACCACTTCAACCGCTTCTTTTGATTTTGTTGTAACGATTTCTAAACGTGTTCCATCTTTTAAAGGTGTTCTAAAATCAATAACTTCAGGGCAATTGTTAACCTTAGCTCCTAAAGTATCTTTAGCTAAACGCGCACCAATGCTGTTGGCTACTTCTAAAGTAGTTGGTTCATGATCAAAACTGCGAACGGAATTATCCGGTAATATAATTTTTATTTCAGACATATTAATTTACATTCTTTGAGAGAGTTAAAATATTGATTTTCATTAACTGTGAATTGGGCTGGCTGTATTTTTGT
>CAZXZW010000142.1:0-3149 GCA_964645745.1 uncultured Bdellovibrio sp. | reverse complement strand
TATCAAACCGATTGAATATAAGAATGAAAAATTTGCTCCGGCTATTTTAAATATTCTTCCTAAGGCTAAAGTAACTTTAACAGACGCTTTAAAATATAATCTTAATGGATTCTTCTCGACTGAAGATTTTATCGAAACTTATTCATTGGCCTGCAGAGATTTAGAACTTAAAGCCTTTTTAACAAATCAATCGCTAGAAGTCGCGCTTAAGGCTCTTTGGTCAAATATCTTGATTAATCCAGACCGCAGAATCTCAGGCCAAATTTTACCTGGCCTTAACCAAGAAGCCTTAAATAATCTATACATGTACGCGAAACTTTTATTTGATGGAAATAGACTAGGCGCTGAATTGTTCACAACGAATGCTAATCCGACTCAAGCAAAACTTGTTTCGAATATTCATGATCTCATGAATAAAACAACAGATCCTTATGAACTACAGATTCTTAAAGAAATGGATGCCGCATTCTCTGGACCGGTTCCATTAACAACGCAAAATGGCCTTTTAAGAATTCTAGATGTGAATTCTGATTCATACAGTTATGCCGACATACAAATGTCGAATATCGTTCGAGTGGCAGCTCGTTTATTAACGTTATCTTACTCTTCGTCATTAGATAACATGCTACAAATGGATCAATTGCAAAGTCAGTTAACATTAGATGAGCTTCGCTTTGCTTTCGATCAATTGAAACCAGTTATTTACGAAAAAGATATCGTTAATCCCGAAGTGGTCGACTTCATGGGAAAACGTTTCCAAGATGCTAACCTTTTTGTCTCTCGCGCAAATGGTGATGACTTCGCAAGCTTTCTTGAAATTCATGATATCGCGATCCACTTAATTACGGGATCAGCTCGCGCGGCTAAAATGCACGACAATATCTACAACCACTGTTTAACGCCAGCGGCTTTACCTTTAAATCGTAAGACCGAAATATATGATCTTTGCCTATTAGATACTTATTTCCTATTTAACGAAGGGTTTGAGTTCTTACCTCAATTTACAGCTCAAAAAACTATCCTGGGCGAAGCTAAGAATAAAGAATACAGCTACAACTTATTATTAGCAGCTGGCCTTATCCCGAACGACAAACAAGTTGTTCTGTTAGATGACGCTGATAATTTCCCACACATCGTTCAATACATCGAGATGATGTACGCTAAATTCGATGCTGACCGTAATGGTGAACTCGATAAAGATGAAGCCTTAGCCGCCTTCCCAACGTTTAAAAGCATGATTAAAAAAGTTGTAACTTCGATGGAAAGCGCTAGCAAAATCAAAGAAGAACAATACCCTGGCGTATTTATCTATTTCTTGAAGTACGGAAAAGCTCCCAAGACTGTGATTGAGAAATTACAATTTATGGCGTTTATCTCTAATGACAAAAAATGGATTTTGAATGCCACTCGTTTTGATATCGGTATTGTTTTCAAATTTATCGCTGATTCGACTGCGCCAGCGGCCACACCTGTGACGCCGGCTCCGACTCCGTAATTGGATATTACGCGATTTTTTTAATAATTAAATGAGACGTGTCATCATCCGTCTCATTTTTCCAAAACGGTTGTGACTGTAAGAAAATCTTAACGATTTGTGGGTCAAACTGACTTCCACTACAACGTTTTAATTCGGCGAAAATAATTTCTTCAGGTAAACCTTTACGGTATGCACGGTTCTCACCCATAGCATCGTAAGTATCAACTGTTAAAATAATTCTAGAAATTAAAGGGATTTCGTCACCCATAATTTTATCTGGGTAACCTTCTCCGTCCATTCTTTCATGATGACCACGAATAGCTGGAAGGACTTGCGCAAAGAAGGGATGATGAGCTAGTGGCTTAACGATGGTTTCACTCATGATCGAGTGATTTCTCATAATATCAAATTCCATAGGATCGAGGCGTCCGGGTTTTAATAAAATAGATTTATCCACTCCGATTTTTCCAATGTCGTGCAACATACCAGAGAACTCAGCTAATTTCTGCTCGTACTCGTTGAGCCCCATATCTCGTGCTAAACGACGACAATACTCACCTACACGAAGACAATGTTCGTATGTACTTGGCTCACTCGCTTTTAAGGCTTGTAACAAAGATCGTACAGAATCATAAGCCCAGTCGGGAACATTTCCCCATAGATTAACAACAGACATACCTACCCCTATGTGTTACAGGTCGGTTTTTTATGCGAATATCTGAAGGCCCGCCCCGACAAAGTCCTATTTATTTTGTAAAAATTGCGACCAAAACGACTACCAATACCCCTCCGTATCGACCTGAGACACGAGACCTAGGTCAAACCTGTACCCATCAGGTCCTGTTTATGTCATGATTTCTCCATGAATTCACCTGAAGTCACATTGTTTTGGTTTCGTCGCGATCTTCGCTTAGAAGATAATGCCGCTTTATTTTATGCGCTTAAAGAAAATAAAAATGTCATCCCTGTATTTATTTTCGATAAAAATATATTAGCTTCTTTATCCAAACAAGATCGACGCATTCAATTTATCTACGATGCTTTAACTAAAATTAAAACCGAGCTTCAATCTATAGGTTCCGATTTGATGGTCGTTCATGATCACCCTCTTGAGTTTTATAAAAAGATACTCAAGCAGTATCATGTTAAAAACGTATATACCAATCACGATTACGAACCCAAAGCCATCGAACGAGATGCTGAAGTTCAAAAAATATGTCATCAGAATAATGCCGAGTTTAAAACTTATAAAGATCATGTGATTTTTGAAAAAAATGAGATTCAATCTGATAGTTACAAATCTTATACGGTCTACACCCCTTACAAAAAAAAATGGACGGCTTCGTTAAGTCCTTTTTATATTAAAGCCTACCCTAATAAAAAATATTCGAAGAATTTTTATCAGTTCAAAACAGATGCGATTCCGACCGTCTCGCAACTTGGCTTTGAATACACTGGGTCCGACTACCCACCGCTAAAGCTTACAAAAACTCTTCTTCAAAATTATAAAGACAAAAGAGATTTCCCCGCTTTAGACGCCACTTCACACCTAGGTTTACATTTACGTTTCGGAACAGCTTCCATTCGCTATTTAACATCCATCGCTCGTTTAAATTCTGAAGTTTGGTTAAGCGAACTTATTTGGCGTGATTTCTTCATCCAAGCCCTATTC
>CAZXZW010000141.1:0-3219 GCA_964645745.1 uncultured Bdellovibrio sp. | reverse complement strand
ACCTGAGCTAAGTTAATCGGAGAAACACTTAAAGCTTCATTCAAAGTATTATCAATTTTTAAATCAACTTTTTCACGACTCTCAAGCCATGAGTCTGTTACATCTTTAATAAATTCATTCATGTTAATCGGTTTTATATTTTGATCGCGCACATCTAACTGCGATGAATTCATCGAATGAATCACGGCTTCACAACTTTCAATACTTTTCTTAGCCGCCGAAAGATTCTCCGTCGCCCCTGTCACCCAATCCGGCGTAGACTGAATATTTTCAAATGAGCGACTTAATCGATCTAAACGAAGTTTAGCTGCATTTAAGGGACTAGCAAACTCATGAGAAAAACCAGCGGCCAAGGCCCCTAAAGCCCGCAGACGATCTTGTTTTTCAAACTGAATACGATGAACCGCTTGCGACTCAAAATGTCTTTCTAAATATTCTCCGAGCGATCTCATTACTAACCAGACCGAAAAAACTAAAACATGCGAAGCAAAAACATATATCCAAAACAGATTCGAAATAGGCTCTTCGCGAACTTCAAAAAAGTATTTAATTTGAAGAGCCATCAAAAGCGTATGACATAAAAATACAAACGGCCAAGAAAGATGCCCTTTAATTAAAACGCCGCCCAGCCCGGCATTTAACAAAAATAAAGCCACAAAAGGATTTATGAATCCACCAGAAATAAATAACAGACTGGTTAAAATAAATAAATCTAAAGAAAGTTGAAAACAAATAAACAAAGGTTCAATCGGTTTTCTATTTTCAACAAATACCAATTGAGTCATCAAATTAAATACAAAAAGAAATCCAACCATACCGGCAAAGACAATAGTGGAAAATCGATCTAGAACGCCGAACACATATCCCGGTGCGATCAAACAGAAAAATAATAAAATAGCCGCCCAACGCAGCTTAACCAGCCAAACTAGCTTTGAGCTTTCAAAAGCCATTTCATAATTAGGGGTAGAGGCATTTTTCATGTTTTTGGTTATAGCTCTATTAACTGAAAATACCAAGCAACGAATTGTTGCAGATTAATCCTGATTCGGGCGCCCCATAGTTTGCTTTAAATACTCATTTTTCATCGACAATGATTCGCCCATACGAAGCGCAATAAGCCCCCACAGCTTAACTTGCTCAGGCTTTAAGTGATCTTTCAAAGTTTCAGTGAAAATCTCTATCCAACGATTAAGAAGCTCATCATTGAAACCGGCATGAAAATGTTTAAGCGGTGGATTGTATTCTGCAAACATGTAGGTTTCACCTCCAAAACGCGTCCACCAAAAATGTGTTAAACGCTCAATGTGCTCAGGCCAGTCATGGACGGATTTAAATGGAATTTGCAAAGCGGGATCCTTTTGAATACGGGTATAAAAATCATCGATGACATCAAACATACTTTGATGAGTAAAAGCTACGCCGTTAACGGTCAGTTCTGTTTCAGGATGAGGCTTACGAGAATTATTCATAAATACACCTTATTTTTTCAAATCATAACAAACTTAAAGCGCCATGGTCAAAATCTTCGAATTCAAAAATGGTGAACTGAGAGAGTGGCTCTAACCCTCTCAAGTGAGCATTTTTTTCATAGATAATAGTCTCAAATACCTATGATTTGAGACTAGGACCGTCTGAGCATATAGCCGTTGAAGAAAGACCTTCAAAATGGTATCAATAGCGCTTTAAATGACTCAAAATACGAAGGTTTTATGAAATTCGAAAAATTCCACTTATCTGATGAACTCATGAGAAATCTCCACAACCAAGGATTTTTTCGCACAACGGATATTCAATTTAAAGCCATTCCACCAATCTTAGCCGGCGAAGATGTTTTAGCTATCGCTCAAACTGGAACTGGAAAAACAGCAGCCTTCGCTATTCCCATTATTGAAAATATTCATTCAAGAAAAAGAAGCAAACGAACTGAAGGTCTTCGCTGCTTGATTATGGTTCCCACACGTGAGCTCGCACAACAAATCGGAGAAGTCTTCAATGGTCTTTGCCGCAACTTAAAAGTAAAATCTTTCGCCCTTTACGGCGGTGTTGAACAAGAAAAACAAATTCGCAAACTTCAAGATGGTTTAGATATTTTAATCACGACTCCGGGACGCATGTTTGACCTGATCAGCCAAGGCCACATCGATGTTAGTGGCATCGAAGCGTTAGTTTTAGATGAAGCCGATCACATGTTAGATTTAGGCTTTATCGAAGACATCGAATCGATCAAACGTAAACTGGTTCGTGGTCATCAAACGCTATTTTTCTCTGCGACGATTAATCCAAAAATTAAAAAAATGGCTTACGATCAAGTTCGCAGCAATGCCATCCGTATTCAAATTTCTCCGGACGACCCTGTTTCAAAAAATATTAATCACGCAGTGATGTTTATCGATATGGAAGATAAACGTTTCTTCTTAAAAGAATTTATTAAAAATCATCCTGAGGCTAAAATCGTAGTCTTCGTCAGAACACGCGTGCGCGCAGAACGTGTCGCTAAATCTATGAGAACTTTCGAGATTGAAACATCAACTCTTCACGGAGAAAAAGATCAAGCGGACCGCACCGAAGTTATGCGCGCCTTCCGCGCGGGAGAATCAAAAATATTAATCGCCACGGATATCTCAGCTCGTGGTATTGATATTTCAGATGTGACTCATGTGATTAACTACGATCTTCCAGAAAAACCAGAGAACTACGTTCACCGTATCGGTCGTACTGGTCGCGGTCACAATAAAGGCGAAGCGATTTCATTCTGCTCTCCAGAGGAAAATGCTACATTTGCAGAAATTGAAAAAGCTTTGAATATTAAGATTCCAGTGATCAAAGTGAGTAACAAAAATTATGAAATGATTACGATGGCACCAGTGAAAGAAACAAATGACTTCCGCGACTTGATCGCCGCGGAAGAAGAACGCTTAAAAGCGAAGAAACGCAAAAAATAAAATTCAAAGCGCGAGATAACTCGCGCCTAAGCTCGACGCCCTGTAAACATTCTGTAAACAACCAATAGAATCATTGCACCGATCACAGAAGCAATAAAGCCGGCCACTTCACCTTCAGCATACATACCGGCGTTTCTACCAATCCAGTTCGCTACCACTGAACCCGCAACCCCCAAAAGCATAGTCACAAAAATTCCTCCAGGATCTTTTCCAGGCATAATAAACTTTGCAACAGCTCCAACCACTAAACCAACTAATAACGCCCAAATCATAATAA
>CAZXZW010000140.1:0-3227 GCA_964645745.1 uncultured Bdellovibrio sp. | reverse complement strand
TCCTAGTGGCTTCATAATTAAAAACGTAGCCAAAAGAGAAAGGGGAATCGTGATAGCTGTGATGATCGCGGCTCTGATATTTCCTAATAAGATCAAGAGAATAATCGTCACAAGAATCGCACCCATAATTAAATTGTGTTCAACGGTACCTAACGTAGCATTAACCAAGTCAGAACGATTATAGACCGTCGTTAACTCGATACCTTCAGGCAATGTTTTTTGAATTTCTGTAATTTTAGAGTGAACACGAGTTGAAACAGTGCGGCTGTTTTCTCCGAGCAACATCATGACCGTACCTAAAACGGCTTCTTCACCATTATGAGTAGCGGATCCTGTGCGAAGTTCCTTTCCCAGTTTGACCGTGGCGATATCAGCCACGGTCACCACTTTAAAGTTCTCTAAAGTTTTGACTGGGATGCGTTCAATATCAGGAATATTTTTTAAAAGCCCGATGCCTTGTACTAAAAATTGCTCAGCTGTTTGTTCAACATAACCTCCGCCGACATTTTTATTAACTTTTTCTAGAGCTTCAACGATGTCATCGAAATGAATTCCGTAAGTGGCCATTTTTTTTGGGTCAGGCTGAATGTGAAATTGTTTTTCGAAGCCACCCGAAGTATTAATTTCTGCGACACCTTCTACTGTGAGTAAACGCGGTCTGATGAACCAATCCTGTAAGGATTTTAATTCCATCAATTGCCTAGTTCTTTCTTCGCCAGTCGATTTCGTTTTGAAATCAATAACATATTGATAGATTTCACCAAGGCCCGTAGAGATTGGACCGAGTTCAGGTTGCGCCGAAGTCGGAAGATCACTTCGTATACCTTGCAAGCGCTCTGAAACTAATTGTCGAGCGCGGTAAATATCGATTTGATCTTTAAATACGACCGTGACTTGAGATAAACCAAAGCGGGTGATCGAGCGAACCTGTTCGACACCACCAATGCCTCGCATAGATGATTCCACCGGGAACGTGACTATTCTTTCGATTTCTTCCGGAGCTAGTCCGTTGATCACCGTATTAATCTGAACTTGATTGTTCGTGATATCAGGTACGGCATCGATCGGTAAACTTTGAAAGCTGTAAATACCTGCGACGATCATCAGTAAAGTTAAGAACAGAACGACGCCACGATTGTAAATGGAGAATTTTATAATTTTATTCAACATAAGTTATTCCTTGTTAGTGAGAGTGGCCTTCAGGAGCTCCGCCGAACGCTGCAATTTCAGCGATGCGAAGTAAACCTGTGCCGGCGATAACGATTTCGTCACCCTTTTGAAGATCGGATGATTTGATTAAACTGCTTTTTTCTTTTTTGCTTACGAAAGTGAAATCAATGCGTTTGAAGTAGCCATCACGGAATCTGTAAATGTTAACTTCTAAGCCCGTGGTTACGATAGCTGATTTCGGAATCTCGAAAGAAGATTCTTTGGGAACTTTCATTTTTTTAATTTCGAAATTCTTTTCAGCCTCGGCTGAAATTTTAAATCCTGAATCTTCATCGCTGTGATTCACTTCATCATGGTGATCATCTTCATGTTCATGTGAATCCTCTGCATGGCCTTGATAAGAAAATAGAGTTAGAGTCGTTAAAGTCAAAATGAGTAGACTTTTCATCATAAAATAGCCTCGTTAAATTTATTGTCTAGAATTAAAATTTTTCCGTAAGCATCTAAAGCCTGAATTTCTGAAGAATTTCTTCTCACGGCCGAATCGATGAATTGCCTATGAGCTTCGATAACTAAGGCGCTAGAGACGAGTCCACGGAAAAACTGTCGTTCTATAAGTTGATGTTTTTCGGTTAAGGCTTTCAAACTCAAAGAACTTTTCAATGTCTGTTTGATTTGATTGTACTGCTCGACCAAAAGCGTTCTTTCAGAGTCTGTGCGTTTTCGCGATTGATTCAAATTCATCTCGGCTTCCAGTAAGCGTTGTTGATGAACGGCGCGTTGACCTCCGTTGAATGTCAGGACGGGTAACGGCATTGAAAGTCCCACACCTACAAATGTGTCACGTTCTTGATCATTCACTGTCGTGCGAATAGAAGGTCCTATTCTGATATCAGGCCAAGAATCCCCCTCAGCTTTTTCTTTCAAACTTTTTGCCAGCTGTGTTTCGGCTTGGGCCAATCTCATTTGCGGAGAATCTTCAAGATTTGCTACGCTTTGAACTTCGGGCCACGAATTTTTTATCGGTGGCAAATTCTTTTCGACTGTGGCGCGTGGAATATCAGTTGCGACTTCGATTTCACGGAAAATTCGTTCCTGTTCCGTTTTCATCTGCATCAATCTGACTTTGTGATCTTCTATGGCCATCGTGAAGACGCTCAGAGAAACGTCTTGTTCAGGGTTTCGGCCAGCGCGTGATTGGAACTGTCGAATAATTTTACTGAAAGTTCCGATGGTCTCGTCTTCGATCTCAATTTCACTTTTTAAATGAATAAGTCGATAAAAAGAAAGCATCAGATTTAAGCGAGCTTCACCGACGCTGAAATCACGTTCCGCTTGAGTTTTTTTGTATCCGGCTCGAGCTTCGTTAACTAACGCTGATTTTTTTCCTCCCGTACGCAGAGTAAATAGCAGGGTGGCCGTCGTTTCAGATTTCTCTGTGCCTTTCTGCGTGTGGTTCGCTTCAAGATCCGGGTTGATAAACTGGCTAGCGGCGTCTTCTAATTTGACGGCAGCTTGAACTCTTTGTTCTGATATCTGGATGTCGAAAGAGCTTTTTTCAGCACATTTCACAAGTTCAGCGTAAGAGTTTGGTTGGCACTTTGTTTCTTTTGTGTTGCCTAAAGTACTTAGAGCAAACAGTGTCATTCCTAATAGAATGCATAGATTCTTCATGGAAAATCTCCAAAATTTAAATGTTTTTATATTTTAACGGGTAGCTTGTGGAAAAAAGCTTAAGCGATGGGTGGTCTAAAGAGTTGCGTTTGAAAATTAGAAAGACTTAAAGAAGTCTCTTTAAATTTGATCACATTCGATTCGTAATTTTTAGCAGGAACCAAGTTTGTCGTTAGGATAAAAGAGCAGTGTCCTAAGTGACAACTGTGACTTGTGTGGTGATTTTCTTTAGAATGATCACCCACTTTATGTAAATCTTCGGATTCAATCGTCGAGAAAGATTTGAGATGAGGATTATAAGATTCTATTTTTTCGTCAGTGCAAGCAGCGGCGGCCGGCTTGGCTACCGTTACGACTGTAATGAAAGAAAAAATAATAAGAAA
>CAZXZW010000139.1:0-3230 GCA_964645745.1 uncultured Bdellovibrio sp. | reverse complement strand
AGCTCTAAAGTTTTACCAATCGCACCTTTCATCCCGTTCGCCGCTGGAGTCAGAATCAATTTAGCTCCTAATAAAAGTAATAACGTACGACGTTCTTGCGACATCGTCTCTGGCATCACTAATGTCAGATCATAACCTTTAGCCGCACAAACGAAAGCTAAAGCAATTCCCGTGTTACCTGAAGTCGGTTCAAAAATCTTCATGCCTTTTTTAAGTTTTCCAGAAATTTCCGCCGCCTCGATCATATTTTTTCCGATACGATCTTTCACTGATCCCAACGGATTGAAAAACTCTAACTTTAATAACACGTCATTCGACGATGTATTCATTTCATTTAATTTAACTAGTGGCGTGTTACCAACTGTTTGCGTGATATCGTTATAAATTTTCATTTTGTGTCCTTTTATTTTAATAAAGTCGCTAACCAATTTTTATATTCACGATCAAATTCTGCCGGAGATTTTTTAAAATCAAAAGGCGCCGCTGTATCTTGGCATGATTTAACATCGTCGGCAGAGTAATGTTGTTGATCTTTATATATGAAAGCATAGACGTGATGAATCTGACAGGTTTTTTCGATGCTTTTAGACTGGTTCTCAACTGAATCGTAAACAGAAATTGAAGTCAGGCTTTCGTCTTGCATCACTAAGTCTGGCTCCAGACTTCCTTCATTCACAGAGTCCGATAAAACCTTTAAATAGTCAGCGGCGTAGTAATTTAACCGCATATCTTCTTTCAAACTTTTTTTCACGTCACTGTACTGACGATCTTTCAGTAAATTATAATTCTTACGCACACAACCACGTAAATAAGATGGATTAAAATGACAAGCCTGTGTGGTTTTCTCTAAATTATGAGGATAGTTTGACTCGATATAAATAGAACCGATAAAAACCGCGGCGTAATAAAAAACACCAAGGCCGGTCAAAACACTTAAAGCTTTAAAGGACCTCTTCCAAGTCACCGCTTGCTGCGGTAAAGACTGCGCAAAAAGATAAAGATAAATGGCTAGCATAACAATCGTCGCTGGGTTTTCAAAAGGAAATTGAAAAAATAACTGAGGCAAAATAACCAAGCCCGCGCCTTTAAGCAAAAAGGATCCGCTACGCACGATATGATTTGCCATGAAACTCATACAAATCAAAGAAAGAATTAATCCCAGCCAACCGAACTGAACTCCCCACTTTAAAATTTCTGAGTGAGGTTGATCCGGATACTCTGATTCGGCTGGCCCAACCGGATATTGCAATCGGTAAGGAACAATCTTTGTTGAGAATTGAGACCCTACTCCCAAGGGATAATCTTTGATCAAATCAACGGCCGATTTATAAAAATTCATACGCTCTAATGTTGAATAATTTTTACTTGCGGCCAAAGAAAAATCAGACTTATAAACGAAAAGTCCACCGGCCAAAACAGCGGCCACAAAAGCCGTCAGAAATAGTTTAGCTCGTTGTTGAAAATACGTTTGATAGAACCAAAGCACCCACCACAAACCTAGACCTAAATAGGCCGATCGAGACTTTGTCGCCAGCAAAAAGATATTAACTAAAATAAAAGCGATGACCTTTACACTTTTAGCTATTTCATTTTTTTGCGTCATCCAATAATAAACCAATGGAACCGACAGCAGATAAAATTCAGCCATCATATTCACATTACCGAAAGGGTGAATCACTAAAAGCGCCTGATAATGAAGCCCTGAGTTCATCAACTGAGTCACAAGATCACGACTAGTTAAAACAAACAACAAGCCCCAAAAAAATAAAAACAACCATTCTTGCTTTTTTAAGAAATGATTTAAATCAAACTGAATAAATACTAAAAAGAGTACGATTCCTAGCAGAGAAAGTAGTTTCGGCAAGGCGAAAAGACCTAACGGAAAGCCAAAGATAAAAGCGTAAAGGAGCTGCAGTCCGATAAAGAAACCCGTCCACCATTTCCATTGACCCGCGGGAATGTTTACGTGATCCTTCTTGTGGAAAGCGATCGCGAAAAAAGAGAGTCCACCGACTAAATAAAGAAGAAACGATTTCATTGTGAAATAATTGGCGTTTACTCGATTACTCCATGCCAAAGGAATAAGACACAATAAGATAAAAATGAACTTAACCATCCTATCTACTATGCCATATTCCTAGTTGTCTGCAACATCGAAACATACCCTATTTAAAAGCTTAACTGACCTTACGATCTGATGAATCCTTTTTAGCTTTCTCCAAAGCCTCTCTGTAGGCTTTATCAAATTCTTTTTGCTTTATTCCTGGATTGAAAAATGAAATGATTTGCTTCAAATTGGAAAAAAGGCCTTGCTGATACAACATAGCTTCTTCAAAATTCTCAACAGATTGGTATTTTCTAGTTCTTAATGTGTAATTGAAAAAGGCATAACACATTATACTTCCCACTAAGACTACGGTCGCAGCGGCTGAGGCAAAAGATAATGCAATTAAAAACAGTCCTGGATAAAACATATAAAGAATACGATCAAAAAAAGTACTCGAATAATAAGGTGTTTCTCGACTCTCAGACATATGATCCACCACTAACTGCGGATGAAGATCAAACAGTTCTTGTTTCAATCGTCTTTGCTTTGCCCCGCCAACCAGAGGCAATAACCAAACATTCAGCATAAATAGCCCAAACACAAACAAAGCGCGCTGCGCCCGAGGCTCAGCTTTGATGTACTCACTTACACTTTCTTTATTCAAATTCAGAGGAATTTCATAGCCAGCAAAACGGAGTTTTGCGTCCTTGAGTTTTTCTTTGAGCGGAACAGATTTATAATTTTTGTAAAACTGATTCGACGCGGTCATCATAAATGTCAGTGCATTTTGTTTTTCAAATTTACCATTAGCTGGCATGTGCGTTACGGAATACCATGTGAAGCACGCACTCAACAACATCATCCAAAACATCTTTTTAATCATGCTATCCGTTCGGAATAACTGGACCTGAACTTGACTGTCTCAAAATGAGATACAGCTTACTGAAAAAGCCGGACACGTCAAAAGCCTTTACAATACCTTAACCAAATCGCTAAATAAATCAGTCGGTATTAAAACGAACGCGGCACTGTTTCAAAAATTCCGTGCGTGTTTCTGGAGAATTTTTGAAATCTCCTCGCAAATCAGATGTCGTCGTTGTGCTGTGAGTATCTTGCACCCCGCGCGAGATCACGCAGTAGTGTTTCGCGTTGATATGAACAGCAATATTTTTAGTTCCTAAAA
>CAZXZW010000138.1:0-3256 GCA_964645745.1 uncultured Bdellovibrio sp. | reverse complement strand
AATGCGCGTTGTTGGACAATTAGGACAAGTGTTAGGCCCACGCGGTTTAATGCCGAATCCTAAAGTTGGAACAGTTACAATGAACGTTGGCGAAGCAGTTACAGCAGAGAAAAAAGGTAAACTTGATTTCCGCGTTGATAAATCTGGTATCGTTCACGTTTCTATCGGTCGTAAATCTATGGGTGCAGCTAAGTTAAAAGATAACTTCGATGCTTTCATGGGTGCGATTGTTAAAGCTAAACCATCGACTTCTAAAGGTACTTACCTTAAATCGATCTTTACAGCTTCGACAATGGGACCAAGCATCCGTCTTGACGCTAATGAAGCGATGGCGGGTTCTGAAGAATAGTTTTTATTATCCGATCGTAGCAATGCGATCGGTACTTATCAGGCGCGAAAGCGTCTGGTCGTCCATAAAAAGACGTTAAAGCGTCAGTGACAGTTGGAATCTCACAAGTATTGAGATTTAAATTTTGAAGTTCCAGTGAATTTCTTAGTCCAACCGAGACGGGCTTATCATAGCTTAAAGACTTAACCCAGTCCTAAAGCAGAAAATAAATCCGACCTGATGCACTTAAATACTCTCGAAAAGGAGGTTCTTAAATGCTTAGAAGTGAAAAGGACACAGATATCAAGTTGATTTCTGAAGGTTTCGCCAAAGCAAAAGGAGCTTTCGTCGTAGACTTTAAGGGCATGAAAGTGGAGCAAGTTACGAATTTACGTAAAAAGCTTCATGCTGCTGAGTCTGAGATGAAAGTTGTTAGAAATACGCTAGCA
This sequence comes from uncultured Bdellovibrio sp., assembly GCA_964645745.1. Classification (GTDB taxonomy): domain Bacteria; phylum Bdellovibrionota; class Bdellovibrionia; order Bdellovibrionales; family Bdellovibrionaceae; genus Pseudobdellovibrio. The sequence continues at coordinate 2,479 of CAZXZW010000138.1, read as the reverse complement.
CGTCGTGCTTTCAAAGATCACCCAGTTGCTGATCAAGCGTTTGCAGCTAACATGACTGGAACAAATGCGATCGTTTTTGCATTTGGCGAAGTTATTGCGGTAGCAAAAACATTGGCAGAATTTGGAAAAGATGTTGAAGCTCTGAAAATTAAATCGGGTATGATGGATGGAGAAGCTCTTGATTCTAAAAAAATCAACTTCTTGGCTACATTACCAGGTAAAGATCAATTACGTGCACAGCTTCTTATGTTAATGAAGGAGCCAAGCGCAAGATTGGCAAGAGTTTTAAACGAGTACGCAACGAAAAACGGAGCTCCAGCGGCAACTACAGAAGCTGCTACGGAAGCACCACAAGCTTAATATTTTTAGGAGATTAAAATGGCTATGACAAATGAACAATTAGTAACAGAATTATCAGCGAAATCAGTATTAGAAATCGCTGAATTAGTAAAACAATTAGAAGAAAAATGGGGCGTTTCTGCTGCTGCACCAGTAATGGTTGCTGGAGCTGCTGCTGGTGGCGCTGCTGCTGAAGAAAAAACGGCTTTCGACGTAATCTTAGTTGACGCTGGTGCGAACAAAATCAACGTAATTAAAGAAGTACGTGGAATCACTGGTTTAGGTTTAGCTGAAGCGAAAGCTTTAGTTGAAGCTGGCGGTAAAGCAGTTAAAGAAGGCGCTTCTAAAGAAGACGCTGAAAAAATCAAAAAAGCTCTTGAAGCTGCAGGCGCGAAAGTTACTGTTAAGTAATCTTTTCCCAATGTATTTTAATCCAGGAACCGACTTTTTGTCGCTTCCTGGATTTTTTAATTAAAGCGAATGATAAAAAGTTCATTTTAATTAAGAAATTTAAAGTAAAATTTAATGTGGGCCTTGAAGATTTCCCCCCGAAGTGAAGCTTCCTAATAAATGTAAAAAACTTATTAGTCTTAATCGTCATCGGAGAAAATAAAATGAATAAGACTCCAGTAACGGCTTCGAATCTTCGTATTCGTAAGTCCTTCACCAAGAACAAACAAGTCATCGAGATTCCAAATCTGATCGAGCTGCAAAAAAGATCGTACGAAGCGTTTTTACAAAGAGACGTAGATGCTGATCGTCGTGGCGAAGATGGATTGAACGGAGTTTTCAAATCTGTTTTCCCAATCTCAGACTTCAACAATACATCATCTTTAGAATTCGTGGGTTACACGTTAGAACCTTCTAAATATGACGTTGATGAATGCCGTCAACGTGGAATGACTTTCGCAGCTCCTGTGAAAGTAACTTTACGTTTGATCGTGTTTGATGTTGATGAAGAAACTGAGGCACGCAGCATCCGTGACGTTAAAGAACAAGAGGTTTACTTAGGTGAAATCCCTTTAATGACTTCAAACGGTTCTTTCATCATCAACGGTACTGAGCGCGTTGTTGTTTCTCAGTTACACAGATCGCCAGGTGTGTTCTTTGACCATGATGGTGGTAAAAACGCCGCTTCTGGAAAATTAATCTACTCTGCACGAGTCATTCCGTACCGTGGTTCTTGGTTAGATTTCGAATTCGATCAAAAAGACGTTATCCACGTACGTATCGATCGTCGTCGTAAATTCCCAGCGACTATTTTATTAAAAGCTTTAGGTTTAAATACTGAAAAATTATTAGAATACTTCTACGATATCGATGAGATCTTCGTAAAAGGTAAGCAATTATTCAGAAAATTAGATATCGAACGTATGTCAGGTCAAAGAGCGATCGCTGACATCATCGATCCTAAATCTGGAGAAGTGTTAGTTAAGTCTGGTCGTCGTATCACTCGCGCGATCATCAAAAAAGTTAAAGATTTAAATTTAACTGAAATCGAAGTTCAACCTCAAGATTTAGAAGGTAAAGTATTAGCTAAACCTTTAATTGACGAATCAACAGGTGAAATCATCGCTGACGCGAATAATGAATTAACAGTTTCATTAATCAAAAAAGCATTAGCGGTAGGAATTGAAAACTTCTACATCATCTTCTTCGATGGTTTAACAGTTGGTCCATTCTTAAGAAATACATTATTAGTTGATAAAGTTTCTAACAAAGACGAAGCGTTAATCGAGATCTACAAACGTTTACGCCCAGGTGAGCCTGCAGTATTAGAAGCGGCAGAAGCTTACTTCAATCGTTTATTCTTTGATCCAGAAGCATATGACTTATCTGAAGTAGGTCGTATCAAGATCAATCATAAATTCAATATCCCAATGGAAGAATGTCCTCCATCATTCCGCGTTTTAACTCACAAAGATATTTTATCTACAGTTAAAACATTGATCGATCTTAAAAACGGTCGTGGTGTTGTTGATGATATCGATCACTTAGGAAATCGTCGTGTTCGTTCGGTTGGTGAATTATTAGAAAACCAATACCGTATCGGTTTAGTTCGTATGGAACGCGCGATCAAAGAACGTATGTCATTACAAGATATCGAAGCAATGCAACCACATGACTTAGTTAACGCTAA
>CAZXZW010000137.1:0-3412 GCA_964645745.1 uncultured Bdellovibrio sp. | reverse complement strand
ACTACATAAACCTGCGATCACTTGCCCCGCTTTAACTGAGCCCGTAATGCTGACACCGCCCACGCGTGAATCCGCTGTTAGCTTTTCCGTGATTTCATGAGAGAAAAGTTGATGAATAAACACGTCACTTAGACCCGCTTGATCAAAATAAGATTGAAGCAGATCCCCTACCGTTGGAGTGACTTCAGAATGCTTTAACAGAATAACATTTCCCGCCAGCATATTCGGGAAGAATGCACGGAACCCCTGCCATGCCGGAAAATTCCAAGGTAAAATCGAAATAATCACACCTAAAGCTTCATGACTAACAACACTATGATCATAAGTTGTATTCTTAACCACCTGAGGCTCAAGAAAATGAAGATCTAAAGCACACAGATACTTACTCGTATCGATACATTTCTTAACTTCCGCCTGGGCACTTTCGAATGATTTACCCATCTCTTGAGAAATCACAGTGGCCAAATTAGCTTGGTCTTTTTCAGCGATCAAAACGACTTCCATCATTTTTTGCTGACGTGTTTTCAGAGGGAGCTGCCTCCACTTATCAAACCCAACGTGCAATTTCTCAAGTGACTTCAATACAACGGATTCATCCGCATATTGGTAGCTACGAATCTTTTGTCCGGTATGGGTATTGTAAACAGTCCACTCTTTGTTCATGATGAGACCTACTTATTCTTTTTAATAATTTCCACTTCAGCTGAGATTTTAAATTTATGATCTTCAGCAAACTTTGAAAATTCCTTCACAAAGTCAATTTTGCGAATCAAAGCAATCATCTCGTTAGTTACTTTTGCTGAGATATCATCTTTAGTTTTATTCACTTGCCCCATGGCCGTGTGTAATAATTCTTTAGAAATATCCGAAGCTGAACCGGCCGAAATAATTTTTTTAAACGTATCGGTGACGTTGTTTTTCTTTTCTTTATTTTTTTTCATACTATTTTTTATACTTATCTTTTACGCGTTTTTTAAAGCTTTCCATCATCGACGGAAGATTAACGCTCACTAATGTTTTTTCGATCGCCCCAGGCACTAATAAGCCAAAACTTGCTTCAATCGTGTATTTCACTTTACATTTTCCACCAGCAAGATCTGAAATTCTCCAGCTTCCAGCCATCGATTTAAAGATATCACCTTCAGTGAAATGGAAATCAACTTCTGATGGTGATTTTTGCGTAGCGATGATTTTGTATTTAATGGTTTTAATAATGGCTACTGAGAATTCCATCTCTTTTTCTTTTTTGCCATTTTTCAAAATTTTTACTGATTTGATATCCGATAAGAATTCGGGATATTTTTCGAAATCGACCACCAGATTGAAAAATTCTTCTGCGGTACAATTAAACTTTTCGGTCACTTCAGCTTCAGCCATTTGATAACTCCTTTTATCAGTTTGGTTTCTTTATCTTTTTAACTTTTCTTAAACAGGGCCTCGGCCGCTGACAGTAATTTGGCTTTTTGATCTACCACATCACCGTCTTCTTTGGCTTTAAAGAAATCGCAAAAATTAGCGCGTTCTTTTTCTTTTACAACGTCTGCCGAGGGTTCTTTACATTCGTTGTAACTTCTTGGATCGTACATCTGGCAATTTTTGCAAACATGCAAATCTGATTTACAAAATGAGCATTCATCCCGGCGTCCTACCTGAAGCAAATTCTCATTTGTTTTTTTGCAATGAAAACAAAATACCTTCATCCGTTTTACGTTTCCTTATCTTAAATCACTTTTAATCGAAAAATTATGGTGAGCATCGATATTACGAATTGTTCCCGTTTGAGAACGCATCACGATCGATTGCGTTTTAGCACGTCCACCTGGAAGTAATTTCACTCCAGTTAAAAGTGGTCCATCCGTAATTCCCGTCGCACAGAAAATCACATTACCCGAAGCTAATTCCGTTAAAGTGAATTTCTTATGAAGATCTTTAATCCCCATACGAGTCGCACGTTCTTTTTCTTGTTCATTTCTAAATTTCAAACGACCTTGGAAGTCTCCGCCTAAACAGCGCATCGCTGCAGCCGAGATCACGCCTTCCGGCGCTCCACCGATTCCCATTAACATATCAATACCTGAGTCATTCCATCCAGCGGCTACCGCTGCCGAAACGTCGCCGTCTCCGATTAATTGAATACGAGCGCCAGTTTTACGAACTTCTGTAATTAAATCTGAGTGACGAGAACGATCTAAAATAACAACTGTCACGTCACCAATTGGTTTTCTTAAAGCTTCCGCTACGCGGTGAATATTTTGTGTCGGAGTTAAATCAATATCAATCGCACCTTTTGAACCAGGGCCTACAGCGATTTTATCCATGTAAGTATCTGGAGCATGAAGGAATCCATCTTTTTCTGCCGCCGCAATAACTGAAATGGCACCGACTCCGCCAACAGCACAAATTGTTGTTCCTTCTAAAGGATCAAGAGCGATATCAATCTGAGGATTATCCTGTCCTTTTCGACCTACTTTTTCTCCGATGTAGAGCATCGGCGCTTCATCACGTTCGCCTTCACCGATCACAACTGTTCCATCGATGTTAACTGAGTCAAAAGCTTTTCTCATGGCATCAACCGCCGCTTGATCAGCGGCTTTTTCGTCTCCACGTCCCATCCACTTGGCAGAAGATAAGGCAGCGGCTTCAGTAATACGTACAAATTCTAAGGCAAGATTGCGATCCACTTTTGACTCCTCTTAAAAACCTATATTGACAGAGAGTTTTAACTACCTCAACATTTACTTATGCTAACAAACATTAAGCTTCCTTTATTCCTCACTCTACTTCGCATCGTCATGACACTTCCGATTATTCTTTTAGCTTTAGGCACTGAAAAGTGGATGATCTGGGCCGCTATCGTTTTGTTTATCATGGCTTCCATTACTGATTATTATGATGGCTACTTCGCCCGCAAATACAATCAGGTCACAAATCTTGGAAAATTCTTAGATCCAGTAGCCGATAAAATTTTAGTTTCTTCGTTACTTATTCTTTTCGTTTTCCAAAATAAAGTAGACATCTGGATGGTGATTTTATTTATCACTCGAGACACGCTGATAGGTGGAATTCGTGCCGCAGCCTCAGCTGATGGGGTTATTATATCTGCACAAACCACAGGCAAGTGGAAGGCCGCTTTACAGATGATTTCCATCCCGATGATCCTGTTGGATTTGAACTTTGGCTTTATTGGTCTTGAATCCTTGTCAGCCGAGAAAATCGGATATTTTTTACTCTGGTTTAGCGTAGGTTTGAGCCTATTAAGTGGCTGGCAGTACATTCAGCTTTACGTTTCCCAAAAACCTAAGTTATAAAAGTCTCATATGTTATTTTATATGCAAATGCGAAACTGGTTTATTATCTTGATGATTTTGACGATGACTTACATGGTCCATCAAAAGATGAACGCGTATCAACA
>CAZXZW010000136.1:0-3423 GCA_964645745.1 uncultured Bdellovibrio sp. | reverse complement strand
CGAAGTAAGTAAAGGAATTGGATCGCATCACCTTTATCATTAATTTCCATATGAACATTTTTAACTTGTTTATAGCGCTGATCCATAACCACTAGTTCATGGTAATGAGTCGCAAATAAGACATGAGCTTTAATATTATTTAAAACATATTCTAAAATAGCTTGAGCTAAACACAGACCATCAAAAGTTGATGTTCCACGCCCTACTTCATCTAAGATTAATAATGAATTGTGATTCGCACGGTTGAGCATTTCCGCCGTCTCAGTCATCTCTACCATGAAAGTCGATAAACCTTCCGTCAACTGATCACTAGCTCCGATACGCGTGAAAATTGAATCATACAATGGAAGCTCGGCCGCTGTAGCTGGAACGTAAGATCCCATTTGAGCTAAGATCGCCGTCAAGGCCACTTGGCGCATTAATGTCGACTTACCGGCCATATTCGGCCCTGTAATCAAATAACAATCACTTGGTTGAAGTAAAATGTTATTCGCAACAAACTTTGAAATCTTGCTTTGATCACGTTGGAATTGCTCAATCACCGGGTGACGAGAGTCTTGAATATTCAAAGTTCCGTTTTTAACTAATGTTGGCTTACAGTAGCTTTCTTCTAAACTCAACCAAGCTAATGAGCTGTAAACATCTAGCTCGCTACAAGCTTTAGCTAATTTAATAAGATCAGCTGAGTTCGATAGAATTTGCTCACATAACTCTTCGAAGATCGAGAACTCTAATTCGTTACGACGAGTTTGTGCCGTTAAGACTTTGCGTTCGATTTCAACCAACTCATCGGTACAGTATCTTTCCGCATTAGTTAAAGTCTGTTTACGTTGGTAACGTTCAGGAACTTTATCTTTATGCGAATTTGTGACTTCAATATAAAAACCGAAAACATTATTGTAGCGAATCTTTAGCGATGTAATTCCCGTCGCCGCTTTTTCACGGGCCTCAAGATCTGAAACTAATGACTGTGCGTTAGATGAGATATGAATGATTTCATCTAATTCTTGGCTGACACCGGTTTTAATGATGTGGCCTTGTTTATTCGACAAAGGTGCATCTTCAACGATGGTATTTAAAATCGTTTGGCTTAAGCTTTGAAGCTTTTGTACATTCAATTTTTTTGAGAAGTTGATTTTGCTATCCGAAATTTCAATGGCGTTAAGACCGGCTTCAATAGCTGTTGCTAATGAAGTTAAGTCGCGGCCATGGCGTTGTGGTAAAGCGATCTTACCTAGGCGACGCTCGATATCTCCCATTTTAGGAAAGATCTCACGCGTTTTCTTTAATTCAAATAAATGATCGCGGAAATAAGAGATAAAGAAATGACGATCAGAAATCGCTCCGTGATCAAGCAATGGGAAACGAAGCCACTGGCGAAGCAGACGAGCTCCTGACGAAGTTAACGTGCGGTTAACGGCGTAGAATAGACTTCCTTTTTCTTCGCCTTTGTAATTCGTAAAAATTTCTAAATGCTTAATCGTGTTGAAATTTAAATGCAGACGACCTTTTAAAGATCTTTTCTCGAAAGGTTGTAAAACATTCTTAATCTTTTGATCTGAAAGACTTAACACATAAGAAATTAATAATAACGCTGAATCCGGAAGACCTGTGTATTGATCATCTTTTAAGTTTTGATCTTTACGATCAAAATTATGCACCGTCTGAGTAATGGTTTTAGAAAAATTTTCTGGAAGCTGAATCGCGGTTGGCAACACCACTTCGGCGATCGGAAGGATTGAGAAAATTTGCTGACGTTCCACGGTCGAAATGTCCGAGAAATAAAAGCTTTCACCGGTTGTGGCGTCGATCAAACTCATTGAGTTGGCATCGAAAGAACAAAGGTAATGAGATTCAGTAGCTTTCAAGTTATCAGAGTCATAAACCATACCTGGAGTTAAAATACGCGTGATCGCTCTTTTAACTAAACCCTTAGCTAATTTTGCGTCTTCGACTTGATCGCAGATAGCCACTTTATAGCCTGCAGCCAATAATTTATTAATGGCTCCGGCCACTGAGTGATGAGGCATCCCACACATCGGCGTACTGTCTTCCGATTTTTTATTTCTTTGAGTTAAAGTGATTCCGATAACCGGTGCCGCCGTGGTAGCATCATCGTAGAACATTTCAAAGAAATCACCCATGCGGAATAAAAGAATTTTATCTTTATGGAGAGCTTTAACTTCCCAGTATTGCTTCATTAACGGAGTGAGTTCTTTAGTCATGGGATAGTTTTAAAAACCCCATGACCACTATTCAAATAAATAGTGTTTACGCGACCCGTTAACCGCGTAACTTCCCTATCAATTTGTCGTAAATTCCATCAAATCCGCCATTACTCATGATCAGCACGATATCTGTCGGTTTTGCAGCCTCTGCGATGTAGGCCACGATCTGGTCCGCTGTTGAAAAACAGTGCGATTTATGACCGGTATTTTTAAGCTCATTCACCAATTCTTGAGTCGAAAAACGATCCTGATCATTCAATTTTGATTGATCAAAAGCTTCCGCAATAATGGATTCCTGTGAAGCTTTGAAGGCATTTAAGTAATCGTTCTGGAAAACTTTACGACGTGAGGTCGCTGAACGTGGTTCAAAAATCGAAAACACTTTGCGAGGCGCATATTTTTTCTGAACCGCTTCGATGGTTTGCTTCACAGCTGTCGGATGATGCGCGAAATCTTCGATCAAAGTGACTCCGCGGAATTCCCCCAGGATTTCTTGACGACGTTTAACACCTTGGAACGTTTTCAAAGCTTCAGAAATCTTATGTAACGGAACTTTGTTTAAATACGTGATAATCGCTGCTGCAGCGGCATTCAACACATTGTATTTACCGATTTGTTGAATTTCGATTTCAATTAATTCTTTTCCATTTTCAAGAATTTTGAATTTTGAAGACTTATCATTTTCCTGAGTCATCTGAATCACAAAGTGATTGCTATCATTAAACCCAAAAGAAAATTTGTTTTTGATCTGACAAGTTTTTGCCACATCATTCACGTTCGCATCATCACCCCAGTAAACGAAATTTCCACCTGCTGGAATCAATTCCATTAATTTTCTGAAAGCTGATTTCACATGATCTAAATCTTTATAAATATCCGCGTGATCAAATTCAACTGAAGTTAAAATCACTTGCTGAGGTTTATAATGAATGAACTTCGGCACTTTATCAAAGTAAGCCGTATCGTATTCATCACCTTCGATCACGAAAGTATCTTGAGCTGGATTACGGAAACTTTTTTCAAAATTCTTAGGAATTCCACCGATTAAGAATCCCGGTTGGTAACCAGCTTGATCTAAAATCCAACTTGTCATTGATGTGGTTGTGGTCTTCCCGTGAGTTCCTGACACCACAAACGAATTGCGATCGGCGATAATAAATTCACCCATCGCTTGTGGGAGTGAACAATGAGGAAT
>CAZXZW010000135.1:0-3450 GCA_964645745.1 uncultured Bdellovibrio sp. | reverse complement strand
TACCTTACGAACTAAACCCTGTTTCTTACGCTCACGACAATAACTTAAAATAAGACGCTCTTGTGCACGCGTAATACCTACGTATAACAAACGACGCTCTTCATCGATATCGCCGCCTAAACGCTTATGCGGAAGAAGATCTTCCTCTAATCCCACCAAGATCACTACGGGGAATTCTAAACCTTTAGAAGCATGGAACGTCATTAACTGCACTTTGTTTTGCGCTTCTTCGTCGTCACCGACGTCTTCACGTAACTGCATACTGTCGACGAAAGCTTTCAACGATTGTAAAGTAGCATCACGACGCCCAACAAAACTTTCTAAGATACGGCCGACGATTTCAATCACCTGCCAGCGCTTATCAAATACAGCACCCGATCCAGTAACCGGATCAATCGTGTTTTTCATTAAGTGATCGCGGTAACCAATTTCACGCACTAAAAATTCAAAACGCTTACCGATCGTTTCACCAATCGTGTTGTCTTCCAAAAGACGCGTAGGGAAAGTCCACAACCAGTTATTAAACTGATCAATGATTTCACCCTGCTTTTCAGGAACTTCGGCTTTATGCCATTTTTTAGAGGCCTGAGGTAAATTCAAATGATTTGCTTCTGCGTAAGCAGCTAACTTATCTAAAGTCGTTTCACCTAAGCCACGCGGAGGTAAATTAAAAATACGACGATATGAAACTTCATCATCATCCATTGATTGCTTCAAGAACGCTAACCAGTCCTTAGCTTCCTTACGATCAAAGATCGATGTTCCACCTGTGATAGTGTAAGGAATTTGGCTTTTACGCAGACTAGATTCAATGAAAGCGCCTTGGGTATTCGAGCGATAAAGAATGGCGATATCTTTATATTGAATGCCTCGAGCTTTGAAATTAATAATCTCACGACAAACAAAGTCTGCTTCTTCGTCTTCATTCTCTAAAATGAAAACTTCGGGTTTTTGATGTTCCGCTTTTTTCATTTTTTCTGATTTGAGAACTTTACCGTGACGCTTAATATTTTTTTGAATAACGGCGTTACCTAAATCCAAGATAGAAGAACTTGAACGGTAGTTTCTTTCTAATTTAATTACTTCACATTTTTCGTAGGCTTTTGGGAAATTCAGAATGTTCTGAATTTCAGCCCCACGCCAACCGTAAATCGACTGATCATCATCCCCGACCACACACAAATTAAGATGTTTGGCCGCGATAAAGTTCACAAGTTCCAATTGTTCTTTATTTGTGTCTTGGAATTCATCCACCATGATTTGCTGATATTGATTTTGAACTGATTCTAAAACTTCGGGATGTTTTTTAAATAACCGCAAAGGCTCTAGCAATAAACCTTCAAAATCCGTCACGCCTAATTTTTTAAGTTCACGTTCGTACAACGGAGTCAAAACTTCCGCCATTTCGTGGTACTCCGGCAAATAGTCCGGAGCTGCCGTTTTTCCGCAGCGATTAAGGTTAATCAAATTAAGAATCTTATCGATATCAAATTTTTCTTTGGTCGTGTTTTTAATATTCTTAATGAGATCTTTGACCACGTGCTGAGAATCCGACTGATCTAAAATTCCGAACTGCGCCGGTAAGCCCGCTAATTTATAATTCTTACGAAGTAATTGAAGGCCGAACGAGTGAAATGTTCCGGCCCATAAGCCTTTAGCTTGATTTCCGACTTTTTTCTGTACGCGGTGTTTTAATTCCTTGGCCGATTTATTGGTGAAGGTCAAAACACAGATACTTTTACTGTCGGCGATTTTTTCTGCGATCAATCGGCCCGTTCGGGCCACTAAGACCGTAGTCTTACCTGAGCCGGCTCCGGCTAAGATAAGTAACGGCCCATAGTTGTGACTGACAGCTTGTTGCTGCTCGGGATTTAGTCCCTCGAGCCAATTCATACGACTTAAACGCGGTTATGAACTAAAGATTTAACTTCATCAGAGAAGATCACATCAATTTTATCAGTATGAGCTTTTTGAACGAAGCCAATACCAAATTTCGGGTGAGAAATTTTTTGATCATCTTTAAATGTTGTTTTGATGTTAAATGCAATCGCTTCTTTAGCCGCATTTTTTTGGCTACGTAATTCATATTCACCTGTGTGAGATGTTTTACGAGCAGCTATTTTCACTCCAGCAGCTTTAGCCTTACGAGCTTCAGATCCTGGTTTTGGTAAGCTGAAAGATTTACGGCTGTGACAAACTTCACATTCAATTTTTGCAGTTGTCGCCGAAGTGTGCGCTAAAACCATGTGATAGCGATCGATATCACATTTTTTGCAAAACGTGTAAAATGATTTGGCGACTGGAGGCAAAGTTAATTCACTCATGTGTTCTCTCTTTTGATTTGGTAAATCCGTTGGGGATCAGTTAATTTGTTTTTAGAAATTTCAGAGGCACTTAAGTAAAAAGGACCTTCGTTATTTTGAATTTTATTTTGCATAGCGATCATGGATTCAACGCTATTTGGATCAACCACCATATTGGTTAATTTATATTTTTCTAAGAAGGCGATGTCTTCTTCTTTACTGAAAAACTTTTCCCAACATTCTGTATCCACCTGACAACGGTAAGTCATCGTCGTGGCATGCGTATGAAGCGGAGCATAGGCTCCGATCATTTCCAAATGCCCATAATGAGAATGAAGACGTAAAGCCGGACTTCCCCACTGAGTCATTCCCGAACACTGCTCAACGTTCGCGTACCACAAGGCAAATGCTTTCGATAAAAAGCCCATTCCGTAGAATTGCTCTTCGCGAGGCAATAAAGAATTAATGGCGCAAAGATCGTAAGCCACCCACTCACCTTTGTGCATGGTTGGAATAATGATAAACAAAGACAACGGACACCATTCGTGTTCCGTTGAGTACTCTAAAGTATCTAAAATCTTTTTTGGTAATTTCGATGTGCGACCGGCGAAGCCCGCGATAAAGCCTGGCATAGCGGCACAATCATAGAAAGCCCAACGAGGAATCGCCATGTCTTTATCACCGAATGATTTCCATTCTAATTGATAAACCGCTTCAGCGAACGGAAGCTCTTTAAGATCTAAAGGATTTTTATAGATTGGTTTTTTATTTTGAAACCAATCTATCACGTGGCGCGTACCAGGATTCGCGATGCTATTCTCGGGACGTACGAAAACATACGGCTGAATATCATCCGAACCAAACCAGTCCGCTTTAGCTAAAACGGGATTCACCCCTTCGATCTCAGTCATTAAGAAATAGGTCCAATCATTGTCTCAGGCTTTACATACTGATCAAATTGCTCAGCTGTTAAGTGACCTAATTTAACGGCTTCTTCTTTTAATGTCGTTCCGTTTTTATGAGCGGTCTTCGCGATTTGCGCAGCCTTATCATAACCGATGTGAGGATTTAAAGCCGTCACTAACATTAAAGAATTGTCTAAGTGTTTTTTAATTTGAGCTTTGTTCGCAACGATTCCATCAACACA
>CAZXZW010000134.1:0-3527 GCA_964645745.1 uncultured Bdellovibrio sp. | reverse complement strand
GGACTTACGTCTTTTTCGCCACACTTGCGTGTTTCTTTCGAATAGCCTGAAATCACAATTTTGAACCCCTGATAAGGTTTGTATTTAGCATCATATAAACTTGTGAAACGTTTTGTATCTTGTAATTCTTGAGATGATTTAACCATTGCGTCTTGTGCTAACATTTCTTTGTACTCAGCATATAATTTTTCAACTAAAGCTCTATACTTAGGATCTTTACTTGTCACAGAACGATCACTCAAGTCATCTTTATCGAAATCAGGGCCCTTAATAGCTCCGGCGGTTGTATACTTTGCTTCGTTTAACTCAGGATGGCCGGTCTTGATCGAATCCAAAGCTGTCTGAGCAAAACTCGCACGGCTTTCCGCTAAAGTTAAATTCTTCGCGTCGCTATATGCTTTATCGTAAACTTTTTTTCCACCTTCTGTTTTATAAAAAGGCGTTTTCGATGAACTCGAAGTTACATCAATGTTCGTGATCACTAAATTACTGTGACCAGAAATAAAATCTTCGATTTTTTGCTTAACGGGCTTAATCTCAGAAGACTTAACTGTTGAACTTCCCTCTTCGAAATTCACTGGAACGAATTCCGAGTGAAGAACTTTAATTTCTTCCACACACGGTTCTGTTTTTTTCTCTGGAACTGGATCTGGCTTTTTAGTAACGGGTTTATTTGTTTCTAATCCACCGAAGTTGTCTTTGTATAATCCGATTTTTAATGGGTAAGAATAAATAACTCCATTCGTCACCGGTCCACAAATAGAAATGTTCATTCTTGATTTATTTAATTGAACTAATTTTTTCTTTTTGTACTCTTTGTCTTCAGTTTCAAGCAATACCAGCTGCTGAATATCCATTAACGCATTATTTTGTTCTTGAATTAGAATGTCTTGGTAAGCGCCACGTTGATCCATACCACCGTTTGAACGACCTGCACCGGCCAAAGATTTATTACGGTATTGCAATTCTACTTCACACTCTTTGATGTAACCGTTATCTTCTGCTCTTTTCTTTTTAGCTGCTTTAGTTGTGTAGTCGTACTTGACGTAACCATCACATCCGGGAACATTGGGTCTTAATGGCTGCATGAAGTAAGTCGCCGTCGCCACTAATCTTGTACGACAATCATTTCCTACTTGAGCACACGTCGGATCTGCGGCTATCGCATCTAATGATTTATCCATCATTGTTTTAATTTGAGGATTTTCAGCAAATGCCTTTGAAAATTTATCTTGTAAAATAGATTTAACATGATCTACCACAAAAGTGATCTCTTCTTTATCGATAGCTGGCTGCTTATCTAAAGGATTCTTACAACCCTTTAATATTAAATCTTGAAAGTATTCGACGTTTTCTTCTTGTCCAACATCTGTGTAGTAATTCTGAATCTGAGCTGTTGGAGGAGGCGGATTAACTACTTGTGCTTTCGCTTGTAAACCGTAAAAGCCTACCAATGCTAAACTAGTTAATATTATTTTTTTCATAAACGCTCCTCGGAGCCGACTTATTTCGATATCGGCTCAGCTTCTTCACTTAATTTATTTAATTCCATTTCAACTGGGTTGGCCAAATTAGGGTCAATCCCTTCAGCCGTTCTTTCTCCGTTATGACGACGTAAATTTTCTAAATATCTACGATAGTTTGTTTTCGTTTTCGTATCACGATCACCATCGGCAATGGCTTCTTTAACAAATGATTCAAAAACGGGTTTGTTCAAATCTGAATCCGTCGCCGCGGCCGCGCTCTTTTCTAAAACGGTACGCTTTTTATTCTCAGCGCCAGCGCCTTCTTTAGCTTTGATACTGATACGGATGAATCCGATCAATTTCTCCAAGTTAAATTCGCCTTTTTTGTCTTTAACATTAATTGAACCTGTCGCTTTATTTGAAGAGTGTTCAAAAGTTGCTGCGATTTTATTTTTGACTAAATCTAAACGTGCTTGAGCTACTTTTTCCGCAGTCAGTTGATTCTGCCCTTCAATGGCTTGAATAAATAAGGCTGAAACAACTTTAACTTCTGAATCTTTAAGACCAGCAGTTATTCCCGTTATTTTCTCAATCACTGAAATAAAATCTGCTTTTGGTTTTGCCGTTCCACGCTCAAATAAATAAGTATCAGGAATATCGAAATCAATTCCATCTTGCGAAATCGTTACGTTCTTAGCGACATCCGTTAATTTATCCGCCATGAAAGCAGCAACAACTTTTGTAGAACCTAAATCCATCACGTTCGGCGTTTTGTCCGCTGGTTCAAAGAAACTTTGAATCGCTTTCATAGGCTCATTTACGAAATCTAAGAATAATTTTTCTAAAGTAACTTCAGCACCGAAGTTTTCATAATTGTATTCAATCACTGAAGGCGTTGAGAAATAGTCAGAGATTGATTTCTTCGTTTCTTCATTCTGCCCTAATAGCCACATAACAAGGAAAAACGCCATTAACGCCGTCATAAAATCGGCCAAAGCAACTTTCCATGATCCACCATGGTGTCCGCCGCCTTGAACGATAATTTTCTTAATTACGATCGTTTGCTTTTTGCTTGCCACTTGTTATTCCTCTATCACTGCGACTGGCAGCCTTAATTAGGCTGCAGTTGCTTTCTTAATTTCTTTTGTCGCTTTATCTAATTCATCAAAAGATGGACGCTCTTCCGGAGTGATCGAACGACGTGCGTACTCGATACAAACCAAAGCAGGAGATCCACGTTGTAATGCTACGATAGCGGCTTTAATACATTGTAAGTAACGACCTTCAGCATCGATATCGGCAGCCATCTTCGTCGCTGTTGGACCTATAAGACCGTAGGCTCCGAAAACTCCTAACATAGTTCCCACTAAGGCACCGGCCACTAAAGATCCGATTTTTTCTACACCCTCAGTTAAATGTCCCATTGTTTTTACGATACCTAACACGGCTGCTACGATCCCTAAACCAGGGAAACCATCGGCCACCATTTGCACCGCATGTTGCGCCATATGTTCTTCAGCGTGAATCGCTTTAATATCACCATCTAATAAATCATCAACATCGTACGGAGATAAATCTGCCGACAATGTCATCTTCATCGTGTCACAAATAAAATCTACGGCATGGTGATTTTTATTTACTGACGGATAAGCTTTGAAGATATCACTTTGCTCAGGATTTTCGATATGCTTCTCGATCCCTTGTGGACCTTCTTTTCTAAAAACTTGGAATAATTGGAACATCATTTGTAATAACTCAAGGTAATCCTGTTTTTGAGGACCCTTTGAAGTCATCGCTTTGATTCCAAGTTTAAATCCCGATTTAATAATTTTAACAGGATTACCAATGATGTATGCACCTAACGCTGCACCACCAATAATCATCAGTTCGAGCGGAGCTGATTTCAAAATAACTGATAGATGTCCACCAGCTAGAAGGAACCCTCCAAACACCATGACAAATACTACGATTATACCTACAAATCCCATTATAACCTCTTTTGAGTTATCTTGTGATCGGCAGTTTCGCGGCTAAAATTAAGACAGGTTTGACGAATCTAGC
>CAZXZW010000133.1:0-3552 GCA_964645745.1 uncultured Bdellovibrio sp. | reverse complement strand
AAAGAATTATAAGATGATCGATCAAAGAATTTGTTCTTGATCCACGAAATATATGCATCCAACTCATCATTATTTTTAAAATCCATACCGTATACCGATTTATATTGCAGATTCACCCATATAAGATATTCAGTCATATTTTTTTCGAAACCAATGTTCTTTGGTTCGTAGAATTTCTGAGGCTCCATAGATTCAGGCCAATAGCTTTGCTTCACGTAACCTTTTGGATATGAATGCGGGTACTTGTAACCTTGAGCTTTACCGATAGATTTGATGTGAGTTGGAATAGCATGGTTCGTATTTTTACCAACGAATTCCATCGCCGCATTCACCGCTTCGTAGCTGGCATTTGATTTAGGACATGAAGCTAGAAACGTTACTCCTTGAGCCAAATTAATTCGACATTCAGGCATTCCGATAGCTTCCACGGCTTGAAGACAGGCAATAGCTAATGGTAAAGCACGAGGATCGGCATTACCAATATCTTCACTAGCGAAGACCACCATACGACGGGCGATAAATACTGGATCTTCTCCGCCTTCGAGCATGCGTGCCATGTAATAAATCGCCGCGTCGGGGTCTGATCCTCGCATAGATTTAATGAAAGCAGAAATGCTGTCATAGTGATTGTCTGATTTTTTATCGTAAGCCAGTAAACGTTTATTCAAGAATGTTTCTAAACCTTCTTCGTTCACCGGGAAAATTTCAGGATTTGTTTCTAGCAAGTAAACGTTTAAAATAATTTCGAAGATATTTAATAAACGACGAGCATCCCCGTCTACAAAACGTGTTAATACATCTAAAGCATCAGGCGCTAGAATTTTCGTTAAATCGCGATCTTCTTTTTTGGCGGCATTTTCTAAAATCGTTTTCAAATCCGCTTCTGGAATTTTTCTAAATTCTAAAACTTGGCAACGACTCAGTAAGGCTTTGTTCAATTCATAGCTTGGATATTCTGTTGTCGCCCCCACTAAGTAAACGTCGCCACGTTCTACATAAGGAAGTAAAACGTCTTGCTGTGTTTTATTAAAACGGTGAATTTCATCTACAAATAAAATTGTTTTTTGACGTTGTTCTAATTTATGGGTTCGACCCGCTTCACAAGCGGCTTTTAATTCTTTTACTCCAGCATCAACCGCATTTAATTGCAGGAAGTTGGATTTATTTTGCTGAGCTAAATTTAATGCAAAAGTGGTCTTCCCAGTTCCTGGAGGTCCCCACAAAATCAGATTTAACAATTGCCCTTTATTAAGCAACGCCAAGATCGGAGATTTCGAGTTAAAGAGATGCCCTTGCCCCATTAATCCGCTTAAATCCTTAGGACGGGATCTTTCGGCTAGTGGCAATAAATCTTTAGATTCTGAGAATGAAAACAAGTCTGACATCACTTAAAGTTCTAGTCGACAACCCCGGCAAATTGCAATAGCTTTTTAGTCATTACAGGTAGAGGTGACTATGCATCAAAATAAAGGCCCGGTTTATTACAGTCAGTATCTTATGCTTGATACTCTTCTTTCAGCCCAGGAGCCATTAAGCCGTAAATTTAGCACAGCAGAAAATCCAGAAGCTCACGACGAAATGTTGTTCATTGTGGTTCACCAATCTTATGAAATTTGGTTTAAACAAATGCTTCATGATTTAAATTCGATCTTGGAAGTTTTCAATAAGCCCGTAGTCCAAGATCAATCTTTTGGAATGATCACGAATCGTTTAAATCGTATCACTAAAATTCAGCGTATGATTTTAGGTTATATGGATATCTTAGAAACCATGACACCGATGGAATTCTTAGAATTCAGAAATTTACTTATCCCTGCTTCTGGTTTCCAAAGCACACAGTTCCGTGAAATTGAAATTAAACTAGGTTTAAAAACGACGGACCGTGAAATGGTCGATCGTGAATTCTTCTTAGGCCGCTTATCTGAAAAAGATAAAGACATCCTAGTTAAATTAGAAAATGAATCTTCATTATTTGATTTAATGGAAAAATGGCTAGAGCGTACTCCGTACACGAACCAAGATACTTTCAATTTTTGGAATGAGTATAAAAAAGTGATTCATAACATGCTCGAAGAAGATCGCAAAACAATTGAAGCTAATGCAGCAGGTTTATCCGAAGAAGGTAAAAAAATGCAGCTCGAAAACTTAAAGACGACTGAGTATTCTTTCTTAAGTCTTTTCGACAAAGATAAACATGACGAAGCTGTTAAAACTGGAAAACGTAAATTGTCACAAAAAGCGATCTTAAATGCTCTATTCATTTTACTTTACCGTGATGAGCCGATGTTAGCGTTACCTCACCGTATGATTTCATTATTGATGGATATCGACGAAAACTTCACAACATGGCGTTACCGTCATGCTTTAATGGCGCAGCGTATGCTCGGAACTAAAATTGGAACTGGTGGTTCATCAGGTCATGAATACTTAAAAAAAGCGGCTGATACAAACAAAGCATTCAAAGATTTATTCAACTTATCAACTTACATCTTACCAAAAAGTTTACTTCCGCAGTTACCGGATCATGTGAAGAAACAATTGAACTTCCAAAATGTATAAAAAGTATTATTCAAAATTTTTAAAAGCGAACGAAGGTAAACAGCACTACGCGGCCCACAGCCATCACTACTGGCCTGATGTGACTTTCGATGCCATGGTGGAATACTGGGAAGACTCAGCTCGCCTGGTCGACGACAAATGGGGACATATCTTGGGAACAAAAGTTCCTGAAACACAAAAATTAATTGCAGAAGTTCTTAATTTTTCTCATCCGAAAAATATTTGTTTTTCTTCAAACACTCATGAATTATTTATTCGTCTACTTTCAACTTTTCAGAATAAAAAAATTAAAGTTTTAACAACTGATTCAGAATTTTATAGCTTTTCTCGTCAAGCTCTCCGCTTAAATGAATTAGATCTTATCGATTTAACCATTGTCCCTACCGTACCTTATGATAGCTTCACAGATCGATTTAAAGCTGAAATTGAAAAAAATAATTTCGACATGATCTTCCTTAGTCAGGTTTTCTTTAACGCCGGAATCGTTGTCGAAGATATCACCTCTATCGTTAGCTCTGTAAAAAATGAAAATACGATGATCATCATCGATGGCTACCACGGCTTTATGGCTGTTCCAACTGACCTATCTGCCATTGAAAACCGCGTATTCTATATTGCAGGATCATACAAATATGCTCAAGGTGGCGAAGGCTGTTGCTTCATGACAGTTCCTCACAATTGCCAAGTCTTACCTAGTATAACTGGCTGGTATGCAGGATTTCACGACTTAGAAAACAATACAAATAAAGTTTCATTCTCTAATGATGGTTACCGCTTTGCCGGATCGACTTTAGATTACACCGCGCTTTACCGTCTTCATGCTGTTTTGAAACTTTACAAAGATAACCACATGACCGTAAGCGAAACTCACGCTTACGTTCAAATGCTTCAACGACAGTTTATTAAAAAATTAAAAGAAATCAAACATCCGTATTTGAATTTAAAAAATCTCATCATGTTAGATGAGAATAATCATGGCCACTTCTTAGCATT
>CAZXZW010000132.1:0-3788 GCA_964645745.1 uncultured Bdellovibrio sp. | reverse complement strand
TTTCTCCTGTTTGTTGTTAAGTCTTGATGAAAACAGAATAGATCTTTTTGAACCCTTTGAATAGTCCGTATAAATTGTAAATACTATGCGGATTAACGTATAATTAAACCTTAAGCCCAATGTTTAAGCTGGCCACTAAACCTGAACTGTAATTTCCACTAGTAATATTAGCTATTTGGTAGGTTGTCCCATCGCTAAAAACGTTATCGGTGGCGTTACTGATATTGGCAAAATTGTTAATACTCGCGCTATAAGTCGAGACATTATTATATACCGAGTTAGAGGTTGTAGTTGTGAAACCGAGTTGTGAAGTCTTCACCACATACTGATCATCAACGGCTTGAGCTAACGAGGGATAAATTTCAAAGTGGATATGGGGCATTCTTCCAGAATAACATCCTGGATAAATTGTTTGAAATGTGACGTTTCCGCTTGAATCGGTTTGTTGCACGCCTCGTAAAAAAGTTTGCGTCGTTACACCGGAATTATACATCGAATATTTTCCACTGGCATCACAGTGCCAAATATAAATGGCATATCCCGAAAGACCCGTTGAACAATTTGAATTTGTATTTACAAGTTTGAGGTTCAACGTTAACGGAACACCCGTGACCGTCGCTGTTCCGGTGTAGGCCCCACCGGTAGCCAATGATCCAAGACTGGATTTAATATCGCTTCGGATAATTCCGGTGTAGCGCAAGCAATTATATCCACTGTCATCATGCGCAGGATAAGGACCCGCTGTTTCTGAAGGAATAATTCCACAGGCGGTTGATCCTACAGAACCGTCATTAGAATTCGTTGTAGTAGAAGAGGTATTTACGGAAGGGGCGCAGTTCGAGAGAATTCCTAAAGAGGCGGCCCCGAGAGCCAGGCCTCCGTATTTAATTAATTCTCGTCTGTTGATGGGCTTAATTAAATTATTCTTCGACATATAATCTCCTAGTTTTGAGAGCCAGTGTTAGAACGACGTTCACGTGGAGGAGGTGGTGGTCCATCATTTGATTCGGATTCTTCTTGTTTCGGTCCGCCACGTCCTGGAGGGTGAGGCATCTTAATATTTTTAGATTTTAAGCACGCTTCGAATTTCGCGCGTTGTTCTTCTGTGGGCTTAATATGAGTTTCGCGTTTAGGCATACCACTTGAAGTTTCACAGTCTTCAATTTTTGCCATAGTGGCCGCATCTGGTGGTTCGGGTCTTTCAGGCCTCTGCTGTTGTTGCGCAACAGCCGCATGAGCTAGAATTAAAGTTAAAGCCATAAGTGTGGTTGCCATTAAATGTTTTTTCATAAATCTCCTTGTTCGTTGTAGGTCTAGAATGCCGCTTGAATATTGAAGAACTATGGAAAAAAACATCTTTTTTTAATTATTTTCGTCTCAAAGCAGGACTTCTGTTCCATACTTCTTCCATACTTATTTGGTAGATTAATAGATGAAATTATTAGACGATATTAAAGCCTAGGCATGGGGACAGTTATGAATATTCATCTTATAGAAGACGATCCAGTTTTGGCTCGCAGTTTACAAATCAATCTTGAACTGGATGGACACAAAGTTTTTCTAAGCACCGGAGTGAAAGACGCTTTGATCATGCAAACGAGTCAAAGTATTCAATTTATTATTCTTGATTTAGGTTTAATTGATGGAACAGGTTTCGATTTTTTAACTCAAGTGCGTGAAGGTGGGCTTGATACACCGATTATTATTTTATCTGCTCAGTCTGATGAAGACTCTGTTGTTAAAGGTTTACAATTAGGAGCTAATGATTTTGTTAAGAAACCTTATAGCTATAAAGAACTTTCGGCTCGTATGCAGGTGGCCTTAAGAAAACCAGCCTTGGTTTCTAAGCAATACACGTTTGGTGATCTGTCTGTATTCTTAGAGCTTCGCTCTGTTAAGTACAAAAATTTTAACATTGATTTGAATCGTAAAGAATTTGATATCTTAGCGCATTTTGTACGTCATGCGGAAATGATCATTACGCGTGATGCTTTAATGACTGTATTAAATAATGAAAATGATATTTTTGATCGTACGATTGATTCTCATATCAGTCATATCCGTAAATCATTTAAGCAAGAAGGTATTGAAGATATTAAAATTTCTTCAGTTTACGGTTTAGGTTACAGATTGGAAAAAGTATGATTCCAGGCAAAATGCTTCGTAAATATTTTTTCTTAGCAGTCGGTATCGTTTTGATGTTCGTGTTATTGAGTTTTTTTTTAACGGATCTAGTCGCTCGTAATATTCGTTCGAATAAAGAATTTAAACAAAGACAGAATTTAGCTCCGATTTTTTTAGCTAAGACAGTGGATAACCTGCATTTTAAAACTAAACTCGAAGCGGTTCAGAACCTTGTTAGTTGGCATGGGGAAAATGGCCCAACGTTAACTTTAGTGAATGATAAAGCAGAAGTCTTATTTAGCTCGACAAAAAATACGCCGGATCTTCCTGAAGTGGATAAGCTATCTCAATTAGTTAAGCCTTATGATTATATTCAAACTGGAGGAGACAGTTTCTTAAATGGTCCGCCTCCAGGAGCTGGATTTTTCGGTGGTGGTCTCGGCGGTCCTGGCGGCCCACCTCCAGGTGGGCCGGGTGGTCCTCCTCCGCCTCCTCCGGGTGAAGGCGGTCCGAATATGCGACCTCCTCCAAGACGTGAAATGCAAACAACGGTGATTCGTCTTCAAGGTGAACCCGCTCAGTACTTAGTGATTAGTCCACCTGACTTTAAGAACACGAGTATTGAGAAAGATTTTAATCCGCGTACATTTCAATTTTTAGGAATGGGATCACTATTCTTATCATTATTGATTGGTATCGGAGTGACGTTATTGATTATTTACTTATCGGTAAACAAGAAAATCAACGAAGCTGATGGTGTTATCTCACAAATTCAATCGGGTAATTTGAAAGCGCGTTTTAAAATCGTAGGTAATAATGAATTTAGTGAGGCGATGCTTCGCTTTAATAAGATGGCTGATGAAATCGAAAAGCTTGTCGAACACTTACGATTCGTGGAATTAGCGCGTACGAAGTTATTGCAAGAGCTAGCGCATGACTTAAGAACGCCGATTGCTTCCATGAAAAGCTTATTGGAAACGTTAGAGACTAAGAACAATCAGCTCAGTTCTGAGGTTCGTCAGGAATTATTGACGTTATCAGGACGAGAAATTGAATATTTTGGAAAATTGGTTGAAGACCTCTTGTTGCTATCACAAGTCAGTGAACCTCATTACAGTACAGATACAGAAAAAATTGATATTTCGGAAATTGTGACAGAAGAAATTGAAGATCAAAAGATTAAGAATCGTAATTCAGATTTGAAAATTGATTTCCATGTTCAGGCGTCAGCTCACAAGATCGAAATTTCAGGTAATCGCGTGCTATTCCTAAGAATGCTTAAAAATGTGTTTAATAATGCGGTTTCTTTTACTCGTCAGGAATTGCGTGTAGCGGTAACTTTATTGGATGCTCATCAATTTGAAATCATTATTGATGATGATGGACCTGGTTTTACGGATGATCAGATTAAACAATTCGGTAGTCGTAAAATGAGTCGTCAAATTATCGCTCAAAAGGATTCTAAGAATGGTCGTCTTTCGATTGGCTTAGGATCTGTGGTGATTAAAAAGATCTGCCAGCTTCACCGTGGGGATGTTTCCGTTGAAAACCGTCTGAATGAAGCTGGGAAAGTTATTGGTGCAAGAGTTAAATTGCACTTTGATATCGATTAAACTTTTTCTAAACGAGCGTAACGAGCGATGAATTTTTTGATCGTGTTGTCT
>CAZXZW010000131.1:0-3840 GCA_964645745.1 uncultured Bdellovibrio sp. | reverse complement strand
GCCAGATGGAAAAGTGATTGATAACTTAACAATGTATATGGAAGTTTAGGTAATTGTAGTAGTTTGTAGTTAACGTGAAGAAAGAGCTTTGAAATGATTGAAGTTTTTCATAGCTCAAGTCTCGCCACCATTTCGATTTTTATTCTCAAAGACAGATATATTTAGGAGAAGCAATGTTTAAATTATCTTTAATTATTTTTATGATTGGGCTTTTTGGATGCACCACTTTGAAAAAGCCATTCTTTTATAAAGCTACGGCCGGGGATGGTAAAATAAGTTATATTCTAGGTACGATGCATTTAGGAATTCCTTACAACGATCTGCCATCTTATGTTCGAGAAGAATTTGAAAATTCAAAAATACTTTTTGTCGAGAGTGATATTACTTCAGAGTTCATTCAAGCTGGTTACACCAAAAATAGTAATATGGATTTAGTTCATGATCTAGAGCAGAGTATAGTTTATAGTCTAGAAAAACAAAAATTAATTTCTGAACACCCTGCAACCGATAAATTGAACAATCTCTACTTACAGGCAGGCTACAGCGCAATGTATGCGGTCCATTCCAGCGTCACAGAATTGCGTCCATCATCGCATTTTAAAGCGGGTGAATCTTTGAGAACAAGGTTATCGCCCAAATTGTGGAAATTTTTAGTTCTGGAACTAGCTCCATTCTTTGATGAAAGAACGATCGAAAATCTTCACATCGAATCAATTACTGAGATACTGCAAGTTTTAAGACCGACTGGAGTTTTAATCTCAGGAGCGAAAGCCCAGCGATTCGATCCACGGTGGTCATTAGATCGAAACTTAATAGATAAGGCTCACGTCTTAAATAAGCCAATTGTTAGTTTAGAAATACCAGAAGAATTATCCCCGGAGTGCTTGGCGGAGGTTTCACTTTACCAAATTGAAAATAATTTAACTTCAAGACCTGAGATAGATTTAAAAAATCTTGATGAATTAGAATTTTATTACCGACAAGGCGACGAAAAAGCTTTAAGTGAGTACTTCGAAAAAAATAAGAATAATTTTGATAGCTGTCTTGTTGTTGATAGAAATTCAGCATGGATGCCGATTATCGAGCGAAATATTACGGAAAGATATGTTTCGCAAGATGAAAAATTTTTCATCGCAGTTGGTGTAGCTCATTTAGTAGGCCAAAAAAACGTATTGGAACTTTTAAAACGAAAAGGATACGGCGTCGAACGTGTTAAGACTGAATGAACTATTTGAATATGGTTTAGCATCTTAGAAGATAGAGAATCTAATGATTAGATTTTGACAACATATTTTAAATGATTTCGTAGTTAAGTGTAGCTGTCAAACTGCTAACTACTTATAATGATTGGGCCGTAGGAAGAAATTAGACTCCCTACCATTTCGATTGTATGATAGATTTCAGAACTTTTACGGGCTAACAATCGAAAGTGAATCATTTAAGTCGATTTCACTCAGAGGTTTTCCATCAATAATAATCTTCATGTGCGGATGATCAGCTTCAGAAAAAAAGATTTGCTGGGGTCTGAAAATTTGAGGCCATTTATAATTGGGTCCTACAATTTCAGTTTTTCTAATCGCTTTTGATCCTGTTTTATGGGTCAAATAAACAGTATTAATGTTGGGCTTGTCAGCAGGCCGACTACTGGATGGAATTACAAAGATTAGTGGCTGTTCTGGTGCATCTTCATTTGATTTGTGAATGTAAATGGCTCCGCTAGGCCAGTAAGGAGGATTGTATTCCCAAAATTGATTCATCTCATCTTCGGAAATCACTCCTCTTAAACAGATGCCAAATGGACTTGCTCCTGTTTTTCGCCAATCAGCTCTCTTGTGTAATTGAAGTGGATTATTTTCTGCTTCCGCAAGAGACTCTAAAAAAATAAATTCTAAATAATTTTCTTCAAAAATGATTGCGCGATTAGCTGTTCCTTGTCCTGGATGTTTATTTCCAGGGTGAAGCGTGAGACCTGATTTGTTAACTGCTTTGACTTCATCTGTAAGAGCAGGTTCGCAGAAACAAAAAATGTGATCCAGATTGAAATTCGACATAATTAAACTTTAGTGTAACATCGAAGTATGGTCATTAAGGAAATTTTAACTAAACCTGGCGCAAGTCTGAATTAAACGGTGTATTTGTAGTTGGGTGTAGTTGTCAAATCACTAAGTCTTTGTAATCATTGTATTGTGGGAGAAATAACTCTCCTTACCAAATTCCTCCTAAATTAAATCGAATGTAAACCAATCAAAGAAAAACAAAATCAATAATTTGAGAGAAGTAGCTTATACTTGCAGCCAAACTGTTTCATCATTCCAGATAAATCGACATAATTGCTGTTGTTAGATTCGTGTTAGAAGCTTTGTTGGATTCTTTGAAATTCTAACAAAAGTGATTTTTAGAAGCATTAAAGTCTTTAAAGATATTTGCTACTAAACAATGATTTCCATTTTATTTACTGCTTCTAAATCGTTAGCAAAAAATAGCACTATATTTTTATGACCATCTAATTTGGTTGATCCAAAGAAAATGCCATCGCCACCTAACTCTTTTAGGTGATGTGAAAGAATTTGTGATTCAATTGGGAATTTTTGATATGCCCATATTTTTTCACAGTGATAAGATTTCACCTGGTTTGCTAGATTTGGATAGTTTAATTTTATTATTACTTGTTGTAAGTCCCAAAGTTTAAGAGGTCTTTTAGGTTTTAATTTGTACATTTGAAGTCCGCCTAGCGGTTTTACAGCTTCTTCAATGGCACACTGTTCTGACGAAGCAATATATAGACACGAAAACATTTTAAGACTTGGAAAATTTTTGTCTAATTGTGCTCCGCCAATATTAAATCTTCCACCCATTGCCAGGCTACCTGCGATAGCTAAATGGCCAAACTTTGGATGGGCGTATCGATAGCCGACTTCTTGATACTCATTTTCAAGATAAGATAAATCTATTTTTTGTGCTGAAAGCCAATTGTAAAAGCTTAGACTATCTAGTATTTGAGTTGGCTGGCTTCTAAAGATGAATATTTAAAGACTCAGTTTTTGCCAGAAATAGAAACTATATTTAAGATATTAGAGATATTAACTGATCAAATAAATGTAGACTCTGGTAAGAGACGAGTTTAAATTTCAGTATTTCAGTATTTCAGTATTTCAGTATTTCAGTATTTCAGTATTTCAGTATTTTAGTTTCAACCAAAGGCCAGTTTTAAAATAAAAATGTACTTAATTTTAATCCCTTTAATTAAGCTGTCTTAGATGAAAAACATTAAAAAACTCGGTCTTAGTTTCTTTGCCGTTTTAACAATATTCGGATCTTTTTACGGTTGCACGCCTAAAACTGAAGACGAATCATTACCGACAACTACTCCCGTAGTCATTCCAACTCCAGCGATTAGTTTTTCTCCGACAAGTGGAAGTGTTGGAACAATAATAACAATAACAGCGACGGGTGCTGATTTGTTAAATCCCAGTTCCGTCACCATCGATGGTGTAAATGCGATTATTCTAAAAAGCACCAGTACAAGTGCAGTTGTACTTTCATTAAGTTCTACGAATGGCAAAGTTATACTGACTCCGGCAAGTGGAAGTCCAATCACTTCAGACTCTGATTTTTCGTTTGTAGCATCAAGTCCCCCGAGCAATCAACAAGGAGCAAAGTTAGTAGGAAGCAATGGTTCTTCAAATTCAGGACAAGGATTTTCCGTAGCGATTAGTGCAGATGGTGACACAGTTCTGGTTGGCGGTTTTCAAGACAACGGATCAAAAGGAGCGGCCTGGGTTTTCACGCGCACATCAGGTGTATGGACTCAGCAAGGTTTAAAATTAGTTGGAGCCGCAG
>CAZXZW010000130.1:0-3965 GCA_964645745.1 uncultured Bdellovibrio sp. | reverse complement strand
CCGGCATCTTTTGTCGCTTGTCTTTGAGCATCGTTGAAATAAGCTGGAACTGTAATAACAGCATCAGTTACTTCGCTACCCAAATAATCTTCAGCTACTTTTTTTAATTTTGCTAATACCGCAGCACCCACTTCTTCAGGGCTTACAGTTTTATCACCAACGATTTTGAACGCTGAATCGGCTCCGTTATTTTTAGAAACAACTGTGTAAGGAACTAATTTAGTTTCCTCAGCCGTTTCAGAAAAACGACGACCGATGAAACGTTTTGATGAATAAATTGTATTTTCTGGATTCGTTACAGCTTGGCGTTTTGCGATTTGACCAACTAAACGATCTCCGTCTTTCGTATAAGCAACAACCGATGGCGTTGTTCTAGCGCCTTCTTCGTTCACTAATACTTTAGGCTCTCCGCCTTCCATGATAGCTACGCACGAGTTTGTCGTACCTAAATCTATACCGATAATTTTTCCCATTTTAAGACTCCTTCATTTAAATAATTTTAATAAGTAATATGCAACGCCTCTAACAGATCCTTTACCTACTATTAGAATGATTCCAATGTGTGTTGACTTAGGATTTCGTCAAGGCCAAGCCTGTAATTTTACAGGCTTATAAGCGATGATTTAGCGCCCAAACAGGCCTTTTTTAGGGGCTTTAACCTTAGTGCCTTTGTCTGTGGCAATTTCACGCAATGCTTTCTCTTCCGCATCAGACAGTTTGTCCGGAAATTCAACATTTATCGTGTAGTAAAGATCACCGCGACGAGATCCTTTAAGAGAAGGAACTCCGCGTCCGCTAATCTTAATACGATCGCCTGGAGAACTGCCACGAGGAATTTCAACAGTAACGTCGCCGTCTAAAGCTTCAACCGTTTCTTCTCCGCCCAACAAGAACTGGATATAATTCACATCAAGATTTGCAAATAAATGATCGCCTTCACGCTCGAAAACATCGTGATCGTCTACGCGCATTTCAACGAATAAATCTCCGGCAGGACCGCTACGGTAACCGCCTTCACCTTCGCCGGAAACACGCAAACGAGTTCCGTTATCAACGCCTGCCGGAATCGTGACTTTAATTTTGCGCTTCGCTTTTACACGGCCTTTTCCGTGACAAGGACGACACGGTTTATCAACGGTTTCGCCTTGGCCTTGGCACGTAGGACATGTCGTTGCCATAGTGAAGAACCCTTGTTGACGAACCACTTGTCCCGCACCACGACACGTTTTACACGTGACTGGAGCTGAACCTTTTTCTCCGCCGGTTCCAGTACATTCAGAGCATTGCTCTTCTGTTTCAAATTCAATTTCTTTTTCAGATTCTGTCAGCACATCTTTTAAATCCATTTGATGGATGTAACGAAGATCTGCTCCGCGACGAGGAGAATTTTTAGAACGCGCACTTTGTTGACGACCGCCAAAACCGCCGCCTCCGCCTTGTCCAAAAATATCTCCGAAGATGTCACCAAACTGAGAGAAAATATCGCCCATGTCATGGAATCCACCGGCTCCACCGCCGCCCATACCTTGCTGGAACGCTTGGTGACCAAACTGATCATAACGAGCACGCTTATCTGGATTAGAAAGCACATCGTAGGCTTCAGCAGCTTCTTTGAACTTTTCTTCAGCAGCCTTATCGCCAGGATTGCGATCCGGGTGATATTGCATAGCCAGCTTGCGGTAAGCTTTCTTAATAACGTCGCCGTCGGCGTTTCGTTCGACGCTCAAAACTTGATAATAATCCATTTTCGTACTCATAGCGTACAACTATGCTATTTTTTTAAAAAACGTCAACTGGACGATGTGATTTTATGGGGATTTTTCTATTTTTTAGGAGATTTTCGGGAGGCTTACTCGCCAGTAGTTTCAAAACATCACAATCAAGGGTCTATTTTTCTACCTTCAGCTATTTTTTTCTTCAATCTTTCAATAATAACAGGATCAAGTTTTGAATCTATCATTCCTTTTAAAATGTTATGAGAGTATTCATCTGCTCCACCATCGACAGCTAAACGCCCTGCTAATGCAAACACCCAAGAAGGAGCACCATTTGCAGCTGCTAACTCATAAAGTTTGGCAGCTTTTAACTTATTTTTTTCCTCGTATAAAGCATGATAGGCAGCCGCGTAGGCTATATTCCAGTTGTTCGGATACCGACGAACAGCCTTATCAAATATCACTGAAGCACCAGCATAATCTGAAATAATAATAGTCAAAGCTAATCCAGCAGCCCTATACATAGAGGGTTCAAAAAACGGATCAAGCTCAGTTGCTAAATTCAATGTTTGAAATAGCCAAGATTTGCCTTTACAATCCATTTCATTAATTTTTTTTTCACAGTAGTCAAAGTCTTGAGTGGCACGCAACCAAAGACCATCCGCTAATTGATAACTCAACCCTACGCTAAGATATTTCACAGCTACAGGTGGCGGCAAATAATCAGAACGTTTCTGCTCGACAGGATGAACAAAAAACACAGTAGCTGAAAAACACAGAACCGCTAGTGCAATCAAAAAAGATTGTTGTGATGAAATTATTTTTTTCATTTATCGCTTAAAGACCTTCAAAAAAATAAAGCCGACATTTCTGTCAGCTTTATTTCAATTAAAACTAAATCATTTTGATTTAGACAATTATTAGATACCAGGAATTGTATTAGTGAATACTTTATTTTGATTGATTGTCCACTCATCATTCTGCGCATCAGTTACAGCATTACGAGCTCTTCCGATTGATCCCGCAGTGAATGTAGCAGGAGACGCACCATTATTACATGTGAAAGCTGCCTGAATTGCTAAACCTGTAATAACTGCTCCACCAGCCCAGTTCGCCGTCGGACTTACTGCCGCTGCTGTATTAGCAATATTACCAGCTACTTGTGCAGCTAAATTTACTGGCCATGTACCACCAGTACAAACAGCTCCGAAACCAGATTTATATCTTAAATTTGCACCTGTGGCAGAGTAACCAATTTGTGCTAAATCTGCACTAAATACGCTCCACTCACCTTGGAAACTTTGTTCTGCTTGATAAATTGCGCTTAATGCTGTTTTCGCTTCTGATTGACGTGCTCTAGCTTGGAATTTTGCGTATTGAGGAATACCGATAGCTGCTAAGATACCGATGATTGCAACAACGACCATTAGCTCGATTAACGAGAAACCTGCTTGTGATTTACGTACTGCGTTTGTAAGTTTCATAAAAAATACTCCCTTATTTGGTTTTAAATATAACTGTACCCGACACTATTATTACATTCCATTTTTTATGCCGAAGCAAGTCTTTATATTTTTCTCAAGATAGGTCATGATATAGGTCATATGACTAAACCAAGATATGATAATGAGACAGATTCAGATATTATGCATGATAACGATACGAAAGAACCATCTATGTATCGCGTAATTATTCTTAACGATGATTACACTCCGATGGACTTTGTCATTTACGTTTTGCAAAATATTTTTGGTCACGACGAAGGTCAGGCGTATCAAATTATGTTGGATATTCACAAAAAAGGCGCAGGCCTTGGTGGTGTTTATTCGCATGAAATTGCAGAGACAAAATCTATGCAAATGAACTTATTGGCAAAAGAGAACAAGCATCCTTTAAAGAGTTTTGTAGAGGAGGATTCTGTATGATGACAAAAGAATTAGATAAACGATTGGGTAAAGCCATCGACCTCGCAACTCAAAAAAAGCATGAATATGCAACCCTTGATCACATACTATTTTGCTTAGTGGAAGCCCCCGTCATCAGTTCTATTCTTGAAGAGCTGGAAACAAATGCTTCCATTGTGAAATCTGAAATTAAAATCTTCATAGATAAAATCAAAAGTTTAAAAGCAGATGATCCTATGGTGTTAGATCCTGAATGGAAATCTGACTTGACCGTGGCTGTGCATCGCGTATTTGAACGCGCCGCGAATCAAATGCAAAATGCAGGACGTAACGAAGTCTCAGAAAC
>CAZXZW010000129.1:0-4377 GCA_964645745.1 uncultured Bdellovibrio sp. | reverse complement strand
AAGAAGGCGATACACAATATCAAACTGTCATTCGAAAATTACAAGAACGTAATCCTTTGCTTTGTATTCTTGGGTTGACGGCTACTCCTTACCGTTTAGGTTTGGGATGGATTTATGAATATTCTAATTTAGGCGAACTCAAAACAGATAAGAAAAGATTCTTTAAACAATGTGTTTACGAATTGCCTCTATCTTATATGATTCAGCATAAATACTTAACCACTCCAGTTAAAATTGATATCCCCGTAACTAGTTATGATTTTTCTGAATTAACGGATCGTGGCCGTCCCTTCACCGCCGCAGAAGTCGAAGAAGTGCTTAAAGGACAAAAGCGATTAACTCCATTTATTATTAAAAATATTATCGACATCACGGACCGCTATGATCGCAAAGGTGTTATGATCTTTAGTAGCTCAGTTAAGCATGCTGAAGAAATTATGACGTATTTACCTGAAGGTGATGCCCGCATCGTTTTAGGCGATACAGATATGACTGAGCGTGATCAAATTATCGAAGACTTCAAACAGAAAAAATTTAAATATCTAGTGAATGTATCGGTTTTAACAACAGGCTTTGATGCGCCTCACGTCGATGTTATTGCGATTCTTCGTCCAACTGAATCAAATAGCTTGTATCAACAGATTATCGGTCGTGGGCTTCGCTTATCTGACGGAAAAAAAGATTGTTACGTTTTAGATTACACGGGCATGAGCCACGATATTTATGCTCCAGAAATTAGTGATAAGCGTCCAGCTAAAGATACCGTTCCCGTTATTATTCCTTGTCCTGAATGTGATTTTGAAAATGATTTCTGGGGACGTGTCGATGATGACGGCCAAGTGATTGAGCACTTTGGACGAAAATGTCGTGGCGCTACTCAAGATCCGGACACTTTGAAAATTACAGTCTGTGGTTATCGCTTCAGATTAAAAATTTGTCACGCCTGCGGAGCACAGAACGATATCACAGCTCGCGAATGCGAACAGTGTAAAGCGGTCTTGATCGATGCAGATGCGAAACTCAAACAAGCCCGTCTGTCTAAGAATGCTCATGTGATGACGCCGGATAAAATTACTTTTGAAGAACGTAAAGATAAAAATTCTAATCCCTACTTAGAAATCAGATACTATGATTTAGATGCGCAGTACATCAGTGAAGCTCACTTCTTCAGTAATCCTTCTTCAATTAAAAAGTTTAACATTAATTTCTTACGATCTCATTTGAAACGTCCGGAATTAGCTATGGATTTAACTTCTCCAGCTGAAGCTATTCGTTTTAAAAGCTTATACCGATTACCAGCTTTCATCATTGCTCGAAAACAAGATAAGTTTTGGAAGATCACAGAAAAAATTTTCGCGGAAGAATTATAATGGGACATGAATCATTTTTAGCTTTGTTTACCTTTGCGTTTGTATCTTCAGCGACACCAGGGCCAAATAATCTTATGCTGATGGCCTCCGGTGCTAACTTCGGTTTCAAACGGACTCTTCCTCACATGTTCGGCGTGGGCTTTGGATTTTGTTTTATGATCACCATGATCGGTGTCGGCGTGATTCGTTTATTTGAATTATGGCCGTCGATCTACGACGTATTAAAAGTCGTCAGTGTGATCTACATGCTTTGGCTCTCTTGGAAAATTGCCACTGCGGCTCCACCAGAGGAAAAAGCTGCAGGACAAAAACCATTTACGTTTATTCAAGCGGGATTATTTCAATGGGTAAATCCCAAAGCTTGGACTATGGCTCTGACTGCTGTCACTGTTTATGCTCCTCAACACGATTTACATTCGGTATTACTGATCGCTTTATTATTTGGATTAATTAATGTGGTTGTCATCAGTAGCTGGGTCGTTTTAGGAACCGGAATGCAAAAATGGTTGTCCAATCAAAAACGTCTCCGCATTTTCAATTGGACGATGGCGGCACTACTGATTGGCTCTTTAGCGTTGATGCTTTAAAGAGCTGGAACACCTTTAGTTTTTTTCGTTAAGAACTCAGATAAGAATAAAGCTAAAATCGTGTAACTTAGGAAAAGATAAAATCCAGGCTGCAGCGAAGTTCCGTTGGTTGTTAATAAAACGATCTCTTCATCTGCCGAATGCAATACCCCGAACTGACTCGAGATCACACCATTAAATCCGATATAAGCCATGAAGATAGCGATGATCATCACATCTGTCATAGACCATTTGCCTGACTTTAAAACGAAGAATTGAATGATTTTATTATCTCGCGACTTCCAATGATTAAAGTAATACACAATCGATGAAATTAATTTTGTAACGGGGAAAACGACACTGAAAACCACCATCAGAATTCCGACAATTTTCATCTGAATTTCCGCATGCGTGATCATAATCCAGAAAACATCCAATACACTTTTCGTTTGAAAATAAAGAACCTGATTAACGAATTTCACTTGTTGATCAAATAATACAAAGCTCATTTCAGAAATTTTAGCCTCAAGATCAATCATCGGAACCGTCACGCCGCTAGCTAACAAGACAAATAAAACCATAACTAAAATAATATACTGCGAACTGGGAAGATCGGTACTAAATCCAGCTACCACAAATAATCCAACAGCTATGGCAATAATAATCCATGTCAGAACAAAAATTTGATTTTGAGCCGCCGCAATCGTTTCATTTAATTTCGCCTTAGCTTCATCTATGTTTGCAGCTCCTGCTCTTTGAACAATGGCATCGATCAGCGTGAGATCTTGCTCTTCAAAAGTAGATTCAAAATACTTATCTACTTTATCTTGAATCAATCCTTTTAAGTTTCGTTTAACTTTAGGTTTCTCCATCAACTTTATAATTTCATCGGCATACTGAGGAATACCCGCCTTAATATCATCAATATCAACAAAGGTGTTAATGAACGCTTGTTTGATTTTACCTTTAACTGTTTTCTTATTTTTATCTTTCATTTTCTGATTAACGCCATCAATAAGTTGATTCAATTGCGTTTCTAACATGGGCTTAATTTGCTCTTTGTTTTCAGATAAATCTAAATTGGAAACTTCGGTATTAATAATAGCAGATAGCTGCTCTTTCCATTGATTCACACTGAATAAACCATATTTAATATTATTTATATCTGCATAATCCTGCTTACGAGCTTGATTAGCTATAGATAATGAAATGATTTGCTGACCTAAAACTAAGACCACAATAAATACAACGCTATAACATATAGTTTTTAAGTTTTTCATATTTACGTGTATAACCACCCCTGGGTTTTTAAGCAATTCTCCGTGTTTTAGCGGGGCAAAATGGGACTTATTCGAGCTTATAAGCATTATACGGATATCCGTAGAGTCTCTCTCGGTTTTACCCTCTAGTCGCAAGGTCTATTTTAGACGGTACTTTCTAAGAGGGAGATTTATATGAAAACGAAAATGCCTGTCTATTTTATTTCTCATGGCGGAGGCCCGTGGCCTTGGCTTCAAGGTCCTTACCGCGAAGCTTATCGTCAGCTGGAAGCTTCCTTACAAAAACTTCCGCAAGAATTACCGGAAAAACCGAAAGCTATTCTT
Organism: uncultured Bdellovibrio sp.; assembly: GCA_964645745.1. Classification (GTDB taxonomy): domain Bacteria; phylum Bdellovibrionota; class Bdellovibrionia; order Bdellovibrionales; family Bdellovibrionaceae; genus Pseudobdellovibrio. The sequence goes on along the minus strand of CAZXZW010000129.1, from coordinate 837 downwards.
ATGATCTCAGGTCACTGGGAGGAAGATTCTTTTTCTATCATGACAAATCCAAAACCTGAAATGCTGTATGACTACGGTGGATTTCCAGAACACACTTACCACATTAAATACGCGGCTCCAGGATCACCAGAACTAGCTTTCAAAGTTCAGTCTTTATTAAAAGAGTCTGGTATCGATACAAAGCTTGATCCACATCGTGGATTTGATCACGGCACATTTACACCATTAGCCGTTTCATATCCAAATGCAGATGTTCCTGTTGTGCAATTATCTTTACGTGCTGATTACGATCCAGAAATTCATCTTAAAGTGGGAAAAGCTTTAGCATCTTTACGTGACGAAGGTGTTCTCATTATCGGAAGTGGGCTTAGTTATCACAATTTAAGAATGTTTGATCAACGAGCTTCAAAACCTTCTCATGAATTCGATACTTGGTTGCAAGAAACTTTAAAATTAGAACCCAAAGCTCGTCGTGAAAAATTATTAGAATGGGAGAAAGCCCCTTCCGCTCGGGTCGCACATCCTCAAGAAGATCATTTGATCCCTTTAATGGTCGCTGTTGGCGCCGCGGAAAACGAACCGAGCCAGCTAAGCTATCATGAAGATAATTTCATGGGTGGAATTGCTGTATCCAGCTTCCGTTTTGGCTAAGTATTTTTTTAGTCATCAGCTATTTAGGTTGGGGGAATAACTCAGTATGAAACTCCCCTTTTCGTCCAAAATAAATCACTTTTTTTCCGGCGATGTAAACAGTGTAATCATGAACACCAGCATCTAGTGCGCGTGGGATAAATTCGATAAATTTAATTTCCCCGCGTTGTGAAGCTTTAATCGCAG
>CAZXZW010000128.1:0-4392 GCA_964645745.1 uncultured Bdellovibrio sp. | reverse complement strand
CACTGCTTCGGTATTTAGTAACGCGCCTACGACATTATTAGAAATAAATCGAAATGATTTTTATCATTTACTGAGCCAGAATTTATTTCTAGCTAAAGAAATTCAAAATCTGGCCTTCCAAAGACTGAATAAAGATCAACAACGCTAGTTGTGTTCTAGCGCTAAGCCTTCCGGCATCATTTTTTTACGTAAACAATTAGCTAAATACTGATGATCTTTGTGTCCTACTACCTGCATCGCTTCTTCAAAAGACAAAGTATTAATCATGCCGGGTTTTTCTTTTTTAGCGGTTAATACTTTTTGGTGTGAAGCTTCCAAATCTGCTTTTGATAAACGACCAGATTCAATCGCATTAACTACAGTTTCAATCGCAATTGGAGGAGAGGCTGGTTCATTACAGTATAATAATAAATCACATCCTGCTTCAAATGAACGAACAGGAATTTCACCTTTGTCATAATGCTTAGCCATGGCTTTCATGTCTAAGTCATCTGTAATAATCAAACCACGATATTTGAATTCTTCTTTAATCATTTTTTTCAAAAATGTTTCAGATAAAGTTACAGGCCATTTTGGATCTACTTTCGGAAAAGAAATGTGTCCCGTCATCACCATATCTACTTTACTGCGGAAGGCTTTTTTAAAAGGAACTAATTCAACATCTTGTAAACGTTGTAAATCAAAATCTTCGATCGGTAACTCTTCATGAGAATCAATAACCGTATATCCATGACCTGGGAAATGTTTTGCACACGAGAAAATTCCAGATTTCAAATAGCCACGCACTAAAGCTGAAGCCATTTTCTCTACCATCAAATGATCTGTGCCGATTGCGCGATCTCCAATAACAGTATTCTTTGGATTATTGAAAATATCCACGCACGGAGCAAAATCTAAATTAATTCCTACAGCCATAAGTTCTAAACCCATTTGTAAAGCAAATTGGAATGCTACTGTTGGTGAATCTAAATCACCTACTGTTTTTAAAGCCGGCCACTGCGTAAATGGAGGTTTCAAACGATGAACACGTCCGCCTTCCATATCAATTCCAATAAACAAAGGTGCTTTGTCAGCCATTTGATGACGTAGTGATTGAATTTCATTGCAAAGATTATAGATCTGTTCAGGATTCGCTACGTTGCGAGCGAATAAGACAACTCCGGAAATATTATTTTCTACGATAAATTTTTTCTCTTCAGAAGTTAAAGTGTGTCCTGAGATTCCAATTAATGTCAGCTGTCCAACTAGTTCATTCAATTTCATAGTGCCTACTTCGTGATGTTGCTATTTTGTAAATAATGGATTGATTTTTCCAGCGGGAACTCCACCGAATATTTTTTCTAATACACCTGTTGGGATTTTAATTCCCTCAGTCGCATCGTCTGGATTTTTAACTAATTCCGATTTAATATCAGAGGCCGGAGTATGCGAACTGTAGACTTCGCCTTTATCCGTTAGTAAGTTTTCGTATTCACTGCCTGCGAATTTATTTGTTACCTTCAATAACTGAAGTTTATCCACTGTTATTAATTTTTTATCAATTTGTGAAGAACCTTTAGTATCATCAATTGTTTCTTCCGCGATGGCGTAGAAATCAAAATTGCTATTTGTTTTTAAGCCGACTTTGCTTTTAAGCATCATGTAATAAAGTGCGCTTGATAAAAAAGCATCTTTATTAACTTTTTTTTCTGTTTTTTTAGTTTTTCCATTTTCAATGATGATGGCTTTAAGTTTATTTTTAGAAATAGTCGCATCAATTGTCTTAGTTTTCTTACCATCAGTGGCAATATAAGAGTATTTCAAAGGAACAAGGTCCGCGGTCGAGCTGGCTTGCAAAGATTCTGTCATATCAAAACCGTTTTTTGCCAATTTTAAAAAGCTTGTCGTTCTGAATTCCTTAGTTTTTTCATCTAATTCATTTCTTTGAACGATAAAACCAATATGTTTATTGAACTGAGTTACTTTGTAGTATCCCTCGAATAGAACTTCTGCTTGAGCTGTTAAAGCATTCGTTAAGACTAAACTCAAAACTCCAATTAAAAGATACTTTTTCATAACCAACTCCATGTGCGAATAGTTCATTTATTTTGCGGTATATTTTAAAAATAGTCTCTCGTTTTTAAAGTTCTTCTTACGACGCGTAATTTTATGAGACAGTACTAAGGTCTAGATACCTATTTACCTCACTGCATGGTTGCGAACCGTCTCAATTCGCACTAAAATAATGATTCATGAGTTTACGAAATTTTATACGCAAACACTTTCAAATTTTCTTGGACCGAGTTTACAAAAACTACCAAGGACAAGTTGCGATTTTCGTAGCCTTAATTTTCCAAGTTGTTTTTATTTTATTCGCACTCATGATCAACGTTGGATTACTGGTTCACCATAAAATCAATCTTCAACAATCGACTGATCTTGCTGCTTATTACGGAGCCATGAAGCAGGCTGAAATGTTGAATGTGGTTTCTCATGTGAATTTTCAGATTCGCCAAGCTTATAAATTACTGACTTGGCGCTATCGTATTTTGGGTACTTTCGGAATGCAGAATCAGAGTGGTGGCACACCTATCGAGTATCCAATCGGACATAATTTAGCTACGAAGACTTTGTTTTACAACACTGCGAGTGATGGATTTACTTGTCCCAATGGCTTAGGTCCGGCCGACATCCCTTTCATGTGCTTAGGACATTATGGATTTAAGGACTATAATTCTCCTCCTGGAACTCTCGAAACATTTTGTAAAGCTAATTGCAGTCACTTTAATGGGCTTCCAACAACTCTCCCTCAATTATCAACTGGGGCTGTTGGCGGAGCTGGGGTTTGGGATTTATTTGAAATTGGGAATTTCAACTCAGCTATCGATTCAGCCAATATGAATTTAGATAAAGCTTGTAAATCAACGGGTCCGACAACGCTAGCACAGCTTGCAAAGTTCTATGCTAGCTACATACAAGATGTTCATAATAAAATGCTTTTCATGAAAATGCTCATGGTTAACATGAGTGCCGAAGAAAAAGAGCAGCTTGATATCGAAGGAAATAAAGTTATTGATGGTGTTAAAAATACATTTCGAAATAATTTAACTGAAGCTAACAATTCGAGTTTAGACAAGGATAATATTTTCGAAACATACAACAGTCTTTCACCAGCTAATGGAGGCGAATGCAGTTACCGCAGCGTAACTAATGTTAGAAAACCAGAGGGTGATCCTTCTGTAGCTTTATTTGCAGAAATTAATTTTGGTTTCATTCAATACTTTATTTTAAAATGTACACAGGCTGCTTCAAATGGTGATAGAAATTTCCAAGCTCAATCTATTTATGACTTAGCTAATATTCCAAAACTTGATCCAGATCTTCACGCTCAAATCAAAAGTTTAATTAGCTTAGCAACTGCCGACAGAATCCAAGAAATCATGGCTCAGAATAATTCGGACCACACAATCGGTATCGAAAAAAATCCATGGTGTGGTGTTTACTACGGAGTTAAGGCCACTTCGACTCCTGTCATTCCTTTCCTTCCAATTTCGAAAGTGACTCTACATGCTTCGGCTTTCGCTCAGCCATTCGGGGGATCTGTCGGTCCTCGTGCTTATAAAGAATGGGTGCCAACTTCTAACCGATCTGACGCCACTGGTGGTGCCACAACTCAAACTGATCGCAATCTTCCTATTCAAAATCTTTTAGCCAGTGGGACTACTTTTTCTACACTAAAAGATAATATAAAAATTTTATTAAATTATTCCAATTATGTAGGTGATGCAAAGGGCCTCGCCGATACAAAAGTTGTAGCCACTTATCATGACATGCTTCTTAGTCGTACTGTTGCTAACGACTCCCAGCCTCCCGTCTCCAGTAATAAAACTGTTGAACCTACACGCGGCACAGATAGCAGTAAACCGACCAATTGGCCTTCTTATTCTGAATGGAATAATCTCGTCGCAGATATGTCGAAACCCGAATACGATCCATTAGCGCAAGGAGAAAATGGACAAAACTCTTTTATGCGTGATATTGAAATTTCAGTAGTAGCTCCTAATCAATTTGAAACAACTTACTACTCAATAGAACCTGATTTTTATAATGTTTACGTCAAAGATAAATTAGAAAAATCTATCGAAAAACTTAAATCGCAAGCAGGAATAACAGCAAAACTTTATATTCCAAAAGATTTTGGAGACAGTACCCCAACAAACAGTAACTCACCAAGAGTCTCTGGAACTCCTGCGCATTTTTCTGTTCGCAATCAATTAGCAGTTGTTCAACATGTCATACGCGCAGCCAGCTCAAACTCTCCTCCTACATTAGCAAATTATAGTTTTTCTTCGTCACATGCTTCGGGTATGAGTGCGATTTCTTCTTCATATTTTAATTACATTCCTTTCTTAC
>CAZXZW010000127.1:0-4429 GCA_964645745.1 uncultured Bdellovibrio sp. | reverse complement strand
ACGTACAAAAAGGTGATGTGGTGATTATCGTGGCCTACGCTTCGATTCCGCTAGAACAAGCCGAGAAGTTTGAACCGACCGTTGTTTTCGTGGATAACAAAAACAACTTTGCTGAAGAACGTAAAGAGAAGCGAGATAAAAAATCGAAATAACGCTTCAATTTAGAAAAAGATAGCCGCTTATACTGCTATCTTTTTTCGAGCCGTGTTTACTTATAATTAGCAGCCAGTTTAAGAACTAAATCATAAACTGTAGTATTTGCATAAATGGATTTTTGAATAATATCTACAGTTGCTTTTTCAGATCCAGTGTAACCAAAAGCTTTCATTAATCCATGTATTTTCACTGATACATCATAAAGTTCAAACGACGAATTATATGAGCCCAAAGTTGTCTGATTTAAATAAACCGAGTTGATATTAGGAAATGCTTCATTAATTTGTCCTAAACGAAATAAAGAAAACCAAACATCAATTTCTTCTTGGGTGTGTTTACTTCCATCTAATTTAAAAATATTTTTGCTATCAACCTGCAAAGTCGGTTTTCCACCTCCAACATTAGTAACCTGATTTGGTTCTCGATCTATTTTCGTATTACTAGCACACGAAAGAATGAAAACACTTACTAAAATACACATGACTTTCAAAATATTTAATCTCATACATTTCTCCTTTTATTTTCCTACTTTTAAAGTTTCGAATGCTTCTCGATAGAAGCAAAGTCTAGTTTTTTTATTTGGACTTTAAAGTGCTTTTTCATCACCTATTAACGTCATAGTCTTGGAGTATGCGTTTACAAAACACGACTCAAACAGAGCTAAATATTTTTAATTATGATAACGGGTTAATTTTTTTGAATACTCATTATAAAATGAAAAAAGATCAAGACCCTAAATTCAATTATGACCAATGGTCTTACTCTTTAGGCTTCCAAAGTCGATCGTTCATGTATTTAATCTGTTCAGGAAAAAGAAAGCTCAGTGCTGATTCTTCCGAGAAGTTGGCACATTACTTCAAATTTTCGCAAAAAGAATATGAACATTTCGTTCTTATTACAGATCACGACAAAGCTGACATAGCCATTCTCAAAAAGGTGTTCCAAGATCGCGCTTTAGAAAATCTAAAATTCAATGAGCTTCAATTAGACCAAGAGGCTTATAATACTTTTCTCAGTTCACCAACTCTTCCATTGATTCGTAATATTTTATCATTTCCCGATTTCGTAGGAACAACAGAAAATATTTTAAAATATATTCGTTTGTCTGAAGAACAATTAGATACTGATTTAAAACAGCTCATGAAGTTAGGCTTGATCGAGCAAAATAAAACTAACTACAGAGCTACTAATAAAAACGTAAAATTTCCAGACAACATTGAAAATAGTGCTATTCTTAATTTTCACGAGAATGCATTGAACGAAGCGATCCTATCTAACAGAATGGATCAGATGGAAAAGATCTTCAGAAGCCTTATCTTAGCGTTTAATAACCAAGATTTTGAGGCTTTATCGGAAGATGTAGAAAGTTTTATTAATAAAGTGAAACACAAGTACAGTACTAAGGAATTAAATGATAATTCTTTATTTCGATTTAATATCCAGGCTTATAAAGTAACTAAGTAAACGCTAATTGGTTAGCAGACTTCAAAGTCTGCTTCCACACTTGCATATTTTGCTTCAATTCAATAGAAGCTAAATTCATTTCGTACTTAATTTGATCTATTTTATCATTTCCGGCTTGTTTGTACTGAATTTTCAATTGTTCAAAACGAATTTGAGACTCGATTATTTTATCTTTAATTGGCAATAATTTTTCGCTGTAAAATTGAGTTTTGACAAAGCAATCTGATTCAGAATTCAAACGAGCTTTTAAAATCTCTGAAAAATGTACTGTTTTTAATTTTTTGGCTAATCCAAATAGATTAGCAATTTGAATTGACCATTTAGTCGGATCCCAGTGATACCAACGGATGCCGTTACGGTAATCGAACTGAAATTTGTGATGAAAATTGTGGTAACCTTCACCATGAGTTAAAACTGCGACTAAAATACTATCGCGCGCTGTTTTTTCATGTGAGTACGTTTTTTTACCATGCATATGACTTAATGAGTTTACAAAGAACGTAGATTGTTGCGTTAAAAAAATTCTTAATCCGCCCGCAATTAAAAATCCGAGTAAAGCATTTCCAAACAGATACCCAACAAAAGTCGGCAAAATAAAGCCGACTAAAAATGCTAAGCTATAATAATAATGATGTTGAAAGCTAACTAATGCATTCTTTTCTAAGTCGACTGCTCTAATCGGAAGACTGACCGTTTCATGTTTAAGTAACCAACCCATATGTGCATGCCAAAATCCACGGTTTATATTGTAAGGATCTTTGTCTGTGTCTTCAAATTTATGGTGAATACGGTGATCGCTTGACCATTTCAAAGCTGAACCTTGAAAAGCCCCAGCTCCGATGAATAACAAGAAAGCTTGAAGAATCGGATGAGCTTCATAAGATTTATGAGAAAATAAACGATGATAACCCATTGTGATACTTAAGTTCGTGAAAATAGCAAAAATACCGCCGAATATTGTTATAGAAATGACTTCCGATGACGTGTAATTATCTGAGCAAATTAGATAAGGAATTAATACAGAAAATGTAATTAATGGGTTGAATATAAGGAATAATGTTACCGACCAGCAAATTTCTTTAAGCTTATTTTTCATATATATAGCTTACTGCGATTTTTTCGATTTTCCACATTTTTTTAAAAAGTGGATTTTTAATGCAGCATCTAATTCCTAAAGTACTCTATAGCGTCGATAACTGCTTCTGGACGATAAGCATGAAGATCATTTTTCCATTGAATTTTACTCCAACCCAAGGTTTTAAACTCCTTACGGCTGATATCGCGGTTCTTAACCAGCTCGAAGAAATTCTGCGAAGGTGCTAAATCATTTCTAATCATTTCTAACGAAGGAACATGTAGCTGAACAAAATTAAATTTATGATTTTTTCCAATAAAAGCCTTAATACCATCATGGAATAAAGAATCAAAATTATACTCCACCGTCTGATCACACTCATTAACCAACATCAGTTTCTCGGCTTTTTGGAAAAACTGTTCAACATGATTATTCTTCGAACTATCACAACCCATGAAAACAATCTGACGAGCTTGAATTTGATTAAAAACTTTAATCGGCAAAGCCGTTTTTGAAGGTAGAATCCAAATACTATTTTGATCTTTGACTGCGACTTGAACGTCAGGATTATTCGCCGCTGCTTGAGCTAATGATTTATAGAATGGAGAATGATCATTCAGCTTCCCATTAAATTCTATCATATAATCGAAGTAGGCTTCAGCAAAAGTGTCCGTCACACCATACTGCTGAAGATGCTGAGTAATTCCCGTATACAATTGATAAACTGATCCACGCGTTTCTAATGTCGAAGATAAAATGAGATCCGTAAATTTGTTAATATTCAGCATTCCATTATGAAGCGGATTTGAATCCACCAACATAGACTCAATAATTTTTTCTGACCCTAAGTTCATACCGGATAAAATCGTTGGAAGACTTTGAACCAGATTACTTTTCTGTTTGATACTCAATTCATTATAACTTCCAACAATAGATGATGTTAAAAGCGGACGTAAACTATAAGCCGCAGCCTCGGCATCCGAATTCTTCTCTTCAAAATCTTTAGCACAGTCTTCGGCATGCTCAGCATACTTCCAAGCCGACATACAATAACCTTTAGCCGATTTGATCACCTGAGGCCATTTGACCGAGCCCAATTTAGTTCTAATTTTATCCGTCGGCTCTTCTAATTCAATTTTCCCAGTCAGTATATACAAAATAAAATCCGTCATCGATTCTTCGAATAAAGTGGTATCCACTTTCATCGAATTTTTATTCTCAGCAATCCACGATTTAATAACAGCGCGACTCAGATGATAATCAATATTCACGAAGTTCGATCCAATATTGATTTTATTTTTATTCACCTGGAACATTAAAGGACGATCTTCGCGAATTGAAATTTGAAGGCGCTGTTTAAACGGTTTAATCGAATTTAACAAAGCCGCTGTCTTCTCTAAAGGAGTAGTGACCTTAGCAACATAGCTCTCCAACTCAGTCGAATACTCGACCGGACGACTCAGATTACAGCCAAAAGCTGTCTCGGTTTTTGTGACTTTCCCCTCTGTCGAGACCCTGTCTAATTTTTGTACGACAGTGGAATCAATACAGAGTGGCTTTTTCAGGGAGTAAACTAAACCCAGAAAACACAAGTAAGTACAGGCACTTGAAAAAAGGAGTATTCGTTTGTTTTTCACGTAATTAGTTATTGCAACTCAATGACCAAGAATGTTTGAATAAAATCATGAATGAATCAGTTTGTCCTTGGATGCAGTACCCACGTGGTAACTTCCC
>CAZXZW010000126.1:1797-4465 GCA_964645745.1 uncultured Bdellovibrio sp. | reverse complement strand
ATGGGCGCAAATAAAGATGCAAAAAGTAGAAGAGCTGCTTTAAAAAAACTGCTTGAAGTGGGAATGGCTCCATCTCAAGAAGAGATCTGCTCTGAATTACTTAAACAAGGATTTGAAGTAACTCAAAGTACAATTTCACGTGATCTACGTCTTATGGGTTCAATTCGTATTGTAAGTTCTCAAGGTGAAACGATTTATCAATTCCCGAATCAAGCTAAATTAAATAGCGTTATCGATTCGAATGTTTAGTTACTTCTCTAAATCAGAGTAAACGCGAACACCTTTATTATTATTCACTAATAACAATCGCTCGAGAGTGGTCTTATCAACTCGAGCAGTGTATTTATTAAGGCTTGCTTGATAGATATAAAGTGTTTCTCCTACGCGCTCAACAATCGCAATATGCCCCGGAGCTCCCACTCTTTCCCATTGAAGAATAAATCCCGTTCGATCACGGTAAGACCAAAGATGACGTTTTAATTCAGTCGCATTGGTAAAGGTAAAGACTTTGTAGTTTTTAAACATTTTCTTAGCTGCCACATCAAAATCATTCGCTAAAAAATCCACTTTTTTGAATCCTAGAACTTCCAGCACGCGTCCTACATAGAAGTTACAAGCCGGTCCAATTTTTTTACCTTCTTTGACCATAGTGTTGTAGGCCGCAATAATGAAATTTGAAGCTGTGATAGGCGCAGCTTTTTTTGTTTCAACCGGTTTTGTTTCAGTTGGCTGAGGTTCCACTTTTTTTACGTCAGGCTCTGGTTCAGTTTTTTTCACTGGCGGCGTTGGAGTCACCTCTGGCATTTTTTTAGGTGCTTCCTCTTTTTTTACAGGATGTTTAGCCGGCTCTGTCGGTCGCGCTGGAGTTTCTGTTTTCTCCGGAGGAGTTGTTTCATTTTTTGGAGCAGCCACTTCGGGTTTATTTTGGGGAATATCTGTTGGTGTAGTCGTGTCATATTGGGGTTCTTGTGGCGACAAGGCCACGTCAGGAGTTATATCTGCAGGTGCACCAGTAGGCTCATCGGCAGGAATCATATTCTCATCGACAACGCTTTGATTGGGCTGGTTTTTAAGTTCTGGATTGCTTTGCAGTCTTTGATTACAAGACATCAACCCTAGCGTTAGGCTTGAAGCGATGAATAAGTATAGAAATGAAGGTGCTTTTCCCATATCTATTTCTATACGAAAAGTATACCAGTCTTATGAGCGGCACGAGCGTTTACAACTGAATTGCCACCTCTTTTTTTCATAAATCAGGCCTGATTTGTTAGGGTGTCAAAGCTTTTGACAGCGATCTTTTAGAACCAAAGATAATCTAAGAAAATTGTTTTCATAATTTTAATCTTGGTTTGGTAAGACGGCGAATCCGGTTTCTTAATTTCAAATAATCCATAGGGAATTTCGGCATGCAATGTTCCCTTAGAAGGTCGGTATGAATACTGGCTTGTTTGATAAGCGTAAAGAATAAATTCGTTCGTCACCGAATCATGGAAGGCTGTGTGAACTAAAGAATTAAGAACTTCTGGATGTTCGAAAAATAAAAAATGCAGCATTCTAAAGTTCAGTGTCTGTTCTTTGTTAGTACTTGAGAACGGACGAGTCAACGTTCGGCTGATGCGGAAGAATGATGTGAATTTTAAAAATTGTCTAAAGTTATTAGCTTGTTGGTCATACTTTTGCGGGAAATAGTCTTGTAGCAAACCAGAGCTCACCGGGTGCGTACAGCCCACGATATTCCCTTGAGGGTCTTTAGCGATTAAGAAGTGCGAAAATGAATAGAGAATAGAATTTGAAATATAATCATAAAGATTGTTTTTAATTTCTTCCGGAACCAATTCGTAATCTTGAAGCTTTGAATTGATGTACTTAACTAAAGCTTCTTTGTCGCCTTCTTTGGCGTAATCCACTTTGATATTCTTAACAAGTGAATGAATTAACGGGAAGAACCCGTGAACGGAAACCAAATTATATTTTTGAATCAATTCGTAAATCGGCAGATTGTTATTAATTTGTCGTGGACGTAAAAAGGCATTGATGGCCTTAGCTTCTGTTAAGTTGATCGATGTAATAAAGTGATCGATTTTTTCTTCAACTTGAAGTTCTGAAATTTTCGGTAAGAAAAACTTAGACCAATTCATGATGGCTTTTCTTTTATTTGAAATTCTGAGATCACAAGCTAAAGCAATTTTAACTACGCGATTATATAAAGAACGATTCTGTAAGAGGAAGCTGGCTGTTCCTAATATTTCAGATGAAATATCCGGAGGCACTAAACTGAATATTTTTTCGTTATGCGCGTGGGATTGCGGAGTTTGTTTGGTGCTTTCAAAGACGTAGTTTTTAAATTTTAAACCTAGGCGATGATAAAAAGAAAAAAAGTCGATTTGGCGACGAATCTTAATATTTAGTTTTCCCTCAGTCTGGATGCCCGAGAAGAAATCATTTAAAGCGCTAGAATCAAGCGGCGTAGATTCGCGCAATTTGATTTCGTGGCTGCCTTTGGTTTGAGAACGATCACTCACTGAGATTTATCCCAAACCACTTCGGTGCTGTTGGTTTTAAGTCCGATGAAGCGGGCTAATGTAAATAAGTAGTCGCTGAGGCGGTTTAAATACATCAATACATTTTGTAAAGTTTCTGGATGTGTTTGGTAAACTTCAGAAACGCG
>CAZXZW010000126.1:0-1697 GCA_964645745.1 uncultured Bdellovibrio sp. | reverse complement strand
GCGATTTCGCTGATCACTACGCCAACGTAGGAATTAAGTTCGTCCACCGATCCGTAAGCTTCTACGCGAGGATTGTGTTTTTCGACGCAGGACCCATCAACAAGTCGTGTCGTTCCTTTATCTCCAACTTTGGTGTATATTTTCATAGATCTATTAAACAAAGTGAGATGTGTATGAGTCAAATTCCTTTTTTCGTAACAATGCCGCACTCAGGTGAGAAAATCCCAGATAGTTGCACATGGCTTCAAAATTTACCTGAACCTATTCTGATGTGTGACATAGATCGTTATATCGACGTGCTTTATGAACCAAGCTTGAAAGATTTGAAAATCACTTCTCACAAAACAGATTGGCATCGTTACGCGGTCGATTTGAATCGTATCCCAAGTGATATCGATGAAACGTCAGTGATTGGTTCAAAAAATCCAGCGGGATCATTTAATCGTGGATTTCATTGGGTGGTGACAACATACAATGATCAGTTGATGCCAAAGCCCATTGATCAAAAACATCACGAAGAATTAAAACATTTAATTTATGATCCGTTTCATGAAGCGGTTCAAGGAATATACAAAAACTTTAAATCAGCTGGGCACAAAAATATTTTCCACTTAGATGCGCACTCGATGCCTTCGGTGGGAACAAAAATGCACAAGGATCCGGGAGAAAAAAGAGCTGATATTGTGATCAGTGATTCTTTAGGTAAAAGCTGTAACATAAAATTTCGTGATTTAGTGATCGCTGCTTATGTAGCGGCCGGATTTAAAGTTGGTTACAATTGGCCCTATGTGGGAGGCCGCTTAACTGAGCAATATGGTCAGCCCGCTCAAGGACAGCACACGATTCAAGTAGAGCTTAACCGTGAACTCTATATGGATGAGAAAACGAAGAAGCTGAAAGACTCTCATGTGGATGTGCAAAAGAAAATTGCAAAAGCTTTAGCTTATATTCAGGCAGGGCTGCCATCAGTGGTGCAACAATTTAATAGTTCCCAACCATGAGATATCAGTTTATAAAATCTGTGAAGATTTAATATGCAATTTAAAAATAAAAAATTTCAAAAATTCTGGCGTTTCTCAACTTCATTTCAACTGGGGATTCCTATTATCGCGGCTTTGATGATTTTGATCATCTGGGGAACGATCGTTGAATCACAATACGATGCTAAGACAGCTGGTAAAATGGTTTATCAAAGCTGGATGATGTACACGGTGATGGGTCTATTGATTTACAATTTAACCATTGTGATGGTGGATCGACTTCCGTGGAAGTTGAATCATTATCCTTTTATTCTCGTTCATATTGGTATCATCGTTTTGATTTACGGTGGCTGGGTGACTCAACAGTATGGAATTGATGGAAGCTTGAGTGTTCCTAATAATAAATCCAGCGCGATGGTGACGGTTCATCAAACCGATTTCACGATTTATGCCACTTTCGACGGGGAAAAATACACAAAAATCTACGACAAAGAATTCGATTTCTTTAATCAAAAAGTGTCAGAAGAAAAGCCTGTTAAATTTAATTTAGACTACGGTGCGGATCCGGCTTCTCAGGATTTACGTATTGTTAAGTATGTTCCTTTTGCTCGAGCTTCACAAAAAATTGTTAAATCAATGGACCCGGTGGCAGGTGCTTCGATTAAGTTCCAATTATCAAATGGTAACATTCAAGAAATCGAAACATTAACACAGCAA
>CAZXZW010000125.1:0-4554 GCA_964645745.1 uncultured Bdellovibrio sp. | reverse complement strand
GCAAGTCGAAAGTTCAAGTTCGAAAACGTATGGCATTATCTTAAGTGGTGGAGCTGAAGAAACCAGTAATCACTATCGATATTATGATAATTCAGTCAGCTTGTATAAAGCATTTGTGCAAAATGGAGTGAGTAAAAAAGATATCTATACTTTTTATGGCAGCGGTGCTTCAGGGAAATTAGATACTCGTAAAAAAGGTGTTTTGAATAAAGATTTTATGAAAAATAAGCCTGATTTACTGTTTAGTGCAGCTCAAGAATTTAAAAAAAATGAAGTTAATGTAAATGGTCCAGCCGAAATCTCTCAATTGAAAAAAGCGTTTATAGATATTAGTAAAAAAGCAAAACCAGGAGATGTGATTAGTTTTTTTATTACCGATCATGGTAGCTCAGATGGTTCAGTCGTGATGTGGGGTTTAGAAGATAAGCCTGATCATTTAAAAACAGCTGACGATAAAAAATGGGAAAAAGAAAATAAAGGCGCTAAAACTCAACAGTCAAAGAAAATGAGTATGACTGATATGAAAGAACTTTTAAAATTAGTTCCCCCAGGCGTTACTGTGCAAATTGCTAATAATATTTGTTATGGCGGCTCTATGGTTCAATTAACTGATCCCGAGGCTGGAATTTGTGTCGTATCACAAGTTGATGATAAGCGCCCAAGTGTTTCAGAACTTGATAGCAGTCCTTTTGCGCGAGGTTATATTCAAAGCCTCGGAGTTAAAAGTTTTGAAGCCGCTTATGCTGATGCAAAAGATGAAGATTATAATACCAAAAATGTAGGTTCACAAAATAGCTTAGACTACTTTGTAAATAATGAGCTAGCTAAAAAACCGTCTCAGTCGAAATCGGGATCAGCTCTAGTTTGCCCTTCAGGAAAAAATAATTTAAATGAAGTTAAGACTGCTGGATCTCAGCTCAGTGATCAGTCAACTCGTTTGTCTTTGCAAATGAATATTGAGCAAGAAGAAAAGAAACTTAAAAAAATCAAAGCAACATTTGATAGCTATTTACAAGGTGATTATGCCAAACAGAAAAGCGAATTATCAAGCAGTCATCAAAAAACGTTTAATATGAAATTAGGCCCTGAGCGTGATACGGCCTATGCTGAAAGAGCTAAAAAATCAGATAAAATTGAGCTTGAAAAACTTAAATTCGAAAACAGGATAGAAAATGTTCGCGAACGTATTAAAAGTCTAAAAAAACAAATTTCGTTTTTAGATATTGCGACTTCAGAGCAACTTGAAAAGTACAATAAAATTAAAAAATGTATGGAAAGAAGTATTTAATGTTTAAAACAGGATTCTTCATTTTGTTTCTTTTTATGAATTGTACGGCTTCGGCTTTACTGAAATTCGAAGTTGGTACTTATGAAATCGAAGGGTACTTGATGGTGCAAGATGGCGATCAAATCTTTTTAACCATTAATAAAGACAATGATAACGAAACTAATTTTAAACTTGAGGGGCCTGAAGTAAGTCTTTTGAAAAGTAAAGATTATCATAAAGTCACAGCCATTATTAAACTTAAAAAATCAGTATTCTCTTACTCAGGAGAGGCTGAATTAGTTCGAATTAAAAAATATCAAAGTCCTACGCATATCGTAAAAAAATATAATCTAGAAACAGAGTTCAAACGTTTAAAATAAGACCTTCTGGTCGAAAGAGCCTTTCATAAGGGGCAGATCCAATACCAGCGTATCGGGTGTAAATATATTTTACACCTGATGTAGCCTTTATAGGATGATGGTTTGATATTTCTAAATTTCAAAATTGGTTTATACTGCGGCTTTATGTAAATGGAGATCGTATGTCATTTAAAATAGGTCTATTTTTAGCGTCATTTTTTTCAATATTTGCCCAGGCGACACCGGTGAGCAAGATGATTAATTGTCAGGCCCAGGTTGAAAATAATATGAAACAATTTTCTTTAAATCAATCCAGCATGATTGATGAAGATGGTTTGCACAGTTCATCAGTGCAAGTGGACGACTATCATTTTCGCGTGGCGTATGTTGGCGGTGATCAAATTTTATTGTCGATTAAAAAAAATAAATCAGATCGTACTCATATTGTCGTAGACAGCAAAAGTAAAATACCCAAAGTTATTTTGGATGTTATTGATGGACGCAAGGGGACTTTATTTTGCGAAACTGAGTTGTAATTGAAATGATTCAAGATTTAATAATTTTTTAAACAAAAAACTCCCGGTTGGTCACTGCGCTCGTTTATCTGGATTGTCGCTCCTTTATATCAAAAAGGACTTTCCGTTTCCGATATTACCGCTCAGACCGGTATACTTTATTTTCTGGACCGTGTTAAGGGGTGGGCAAGTCGTTTGATAAGTCCATTTTGATTGAGAGTTGAGAGTTTTAAAAGAGCATTCAATGATAGAAAATTATGATTTCTACCACTGAATTGCAAATCGAAAAAAAGTGCAATGATCACTATTGTTGTAGTAGACCTACGCAGATAATTTCTGTTTTATTTGATGTTAAATTGAGTTCTACAAATGATGATTCTTTATTATAGTTTGTGATTGAGATGCTATTTAGTGCATATGATGACTTCATCAGTCGGCCTTCACAGTCATCATATGCGCAGCCTTCTAATGTTACTATTTCACTACTGAGATTCACAAGTATCGTATTCGGATTTTCAAAATCTGTGCATTGAAATAACACGCTGGTATTATAATATCTTTTGAAAATGAGTATTTCATTTTTTGAGGAAGTTTGTCCGTACGATAGCGAATTAAAAGCAATCAGTGATATTGATAGAAATAAATTTTTCATATGTCTCCTTAAATTAATTTTGTAAATTATTTATTGAGACGGCGCCGTTTCGACAAACAGGTGAGAAATACAATGGTATTTCTTAATAGTCAATTGAAATTTTACAAATGTTTAAAGTTGAGCATTAATAAGTCCTTGTCGTTAAAATAAAAGAAGATTTTTTGTTTAGATGCGAAAATGATTCTTAATTGTATTACAGAGAAATAAGGCTTCTTTTTGTTACGTGACCTAGGTCGTTATTCGTTTCTCAGGACTATAAAGAGTTTCAATTGTTGTTAAGCTTGTAATATGTCTTTATTGATATTTTTTAGTCTAATTGCTGTTTCTGCTTTTTCTCAAATTCAGAAAGATCATTCATCGTATTGCAGTGATGTACGTCTGGATCAAGGGGATGGGGTTATGTCGAGGATGAAAGAAACTGTTCAGCAAAGTGGAACATGTTATGCCCATGCAAGTGTCCAAATTTATGATGCTTGGAGATTTTCACATTTAAAAAAAGGTTATACGATTAAACAAAGCTCGCCGGCGTCAGCTGCTTATATTTATAAAAAGTCGGCTACCAGGGCGGATTTGCAAAAACAAGGTTTAGATGGTGGTGAGATTAAGAAACTTTTAAACACTTTAAAAGCTGATCCACCTTGCCCTATAGTGAAAACTAAAATTGATGGAACTGATGCTGATGGTGATCTTTTAGAAGGTGATTTTAATTACTTATGGGAAGGTTTTGATGAGCTTAAAACAAGGCTTGAAAAAACAAAAGTCAGAGATTCTTTAAAAATTAAAAAAGCTTATGTGTCATATTGTTCTGATATGAATAATTCTACATTAAAATTACAGAGTCAGACTAAATCATTTAAGGATATTGTTAATGTTGTAAAAAACAATCAAACATATAAAGTATTAAAAGATGCTAAATATTTTGAATGTATTCGTAAAAACAAAGCTCCATCTTATGAAGTTAAATCGATAGAAAAGTCTTATCCGCTGTATAATGTAGAATTTGAGCGAAGCATTGCTAAGCGACTTGATCAAAAACCTATTGGTTCGGCGCAGCCGATAGGTATATCTTACTGTTCGAATAAAGCTTATGGAATAAAAGGGATTGTTGATAAAGATGGTAAGGAAGATAGTTGCGGTCCACATGGGGCAGTCATTATTGGAAAGCGCATTGATTCTAAGACTAAAAAGTGTCAATTTTTAGTTTTAGATTCATCGTTAGATAGCTCGATAAGCACTAAATACACAGTTCACACGAATTCTAAAAGTCAAAAAGTATGGATTGATGCTAAGTCGCTTGTAACTCATACTTTTCAAATGAATTATCTGACGAAATAATAATTATTTAAGTCTTTCTTGGATGTGTAAACGAGTCGTGCGAGTATCGGGGTGGAACTGTAGATTCTTTGAGTGATGCGTTTGAAAATTTGCGCAATGAAGAGATTGGATGTCCAATGCCACCAACTGGCAACGGACAAGCGCCTCTTGATTTTATTGAGTTTTTTCAAAAATCGTCAATTGAATTTAATGAAAAAATAGTCGAATGCTACAAAAAAGGCCAATCTATTACTCAAATATCTAATGAATTAGGTCTTACAAGACATAAGGTTTTCAATGTCATTAAAGAATACAAGGAAAGTACCAAAACATCGAATACTTTTTCCATGAGATTGTGGAAACAAAGGAAAGAACGATCAAAGGTCAGGCCGTCATACGGGTTTTGTTTGTTCGAAGGTCAAATAGTTAAAGACCCAAAAGAATATC
>CAZXZW010000124.1:0-4590 GCA_964645745.1 uncultured Bdellovibrio sp. | reverse complement strand
AGGTCAACTTAAAAATAATCAAAAGTTGCGAGAAGATTTGATGTTCCTTTTGGATAAAATGAGCTTCTTCTTAGGATATGATTACGGTGTTTTAGCGGTGCAGTTAGGTATGGATAAATCAAAAATAACTCCTATTTTATCTCGTGGTTTTAGCAATATGATTTCCAAAGGACTTACGCGAGAAGAGCTTAACTTGATGATGAATGTAGACTTTAAAATCCCATACGAAGGCTATATTAAGTACAGTTATAGCGATATCGACACGCCTGCGACTTGGGCCAGTTCGCATTCCATACAAGCGATCGGCTTAACTAAAACTAAAGATGCGAAGATCATAGCTCGTTTGCAAGGAATGATCTCGACAGCGGCTCCTGAGATGCGTAGCCAGTTATTAGAAGCTTTAATCAGTTTAGATGCGGTTGATATCCAGGCTCGTGAGACTTTGATTTCGATGTTGTATGATAAAAACCCAGATGTTCGCGCTAATTCAATTCGTGCTTTAGGTACGATCAAAACATACGACGAAAAAATCATCACGGAAGTGGTGGCTTTAATGAATCGTGAAACGGATGCGTGGACTTTGAAAAAATCAGCTCTTTACTTTGTAGATGTGAAGTTTGATAGCCCTTCGGTTCAAGCTCACTTAGCTCGTTTCTTAACGCATGCTAATTATGAAGTTCGTTTGTATTCAGCTTTGGCGTTGGTGAATCGTAGCTTAAAAGATCGCAGTATTTTTGAGTCATTAGCGAGCTGCTTAAAAGACCCTAACGGGGAAGTTAAGGTTAACTGTCAGTTAGCTTTAAGGAAAAACCGACAGTCGATTCCGGCCGATGTGGCGAATCGCATTCATTCCGAATCGCCCATCGAGTACCAAAATATCTATAAGTAATTAAAGCTTACAAACGGCTACGCCGGTTGTTTTAGATTGTCCAAAAGTAGTCGCCTGAGATAGGCGGCTATTTTCAAATTCTTGAACTTCGCGTTCATGATCATCTTAATATTCGTGATTTCATCTAAAGTTTCACCTTGGCTGGCGCAGAAGCTAATAAGCCTAATAATGCGATGATAAGTGTATTTTTCATAAAGACCTCCTGTGTCTGCACTTCAACGGAGCTGAAGGAGTTTGTATAAGTATAATTTGATATTACTTATATATTTCATAGGTTGATAGTTATAATTGGGTGTAATCGTATGCTTATTTACAAATCAAAAAGTCGTCAATCTTATGCTTTTTGTCATGACTCTGGCTTTCAATTTTTGAGTGGAATTATTTGAGTTTCTTTTCATTCAAATAGAGTGTTCTAGAAAATGAATGATGTGCTTTTTAGATTATCGCTCTCGTAAAAAAAAATGAGATGAACTCTATTGGAGAGTCGACGCTAAATAAAATTGTATGAGGTCGCTTCAGCAGAGATTTTTTACCCAACTCGGGTTTTTTGGTCGTGAAAGCCACTTATTTTTGATTAAGACGGGTAATGATGCATATATAAGCTCTTATCTTGTGGCAAAATGTTTTACTTTTTGCCGTCGCAGACAAATAAAATTATTTTGATAGAGTATGAGCACTAGAGAAAAAATATGAACTCGTTGCGCTTCAAAAATTATTTACAAACAATATGAGAAAGGCGTTTTTTTCTTGAAGAAATGTTGGAATTTATCTTCAATAAATCAAAATTAATAAAAAAAATAGCAAAATCTACATTTTTTGTTATGATATTTCATTACGACGCTTTATAATAAAAAATATTAAACGTGAATTTATTTAGATAACGTGTAACGATAACAACAGTGGGAAGTCATATGAAAAATGTAGAATTCGCAAGTTTAGGAAAATACTTAAAAGAGAAACGAGTTAAAGCTAAATACACTCAAACAGAATTAGCTGAAGCTTTGGGAAGTGTTCACACTCAGTTCGTTTCTAACTGGGAACGCGGACTTTGCGCACCTCCAAGCCACTGCTTCCATGATTTAATCGGCGTGTTGAAATTAAACAAAGTCGATCTAGTTGAAGCTATGTTAGAAGATTCGAAAAAAATCATCGAATCAAAAGTTTACAACAAAAAAAATACGCGCTCTAAAGCGGGGTAATATATGCTAGCTGCGGCTCTGAAAAAGTTTAATGTCGACGCCGAAGAAATCTTAAAATCGGTTGAAAACCAAAAGTTATTAACGACATTATCTCGCTTTGCTCAGTTGCTAGCAGTTTATGGCTACCAAATGGAATCTTATTCCGAAAGTTCGCTGAAAAAACTCAGCGAAGTTCCGGATGACAAAAAAGAACAAATCACAGCCTATTTTGAAAATTGGTCAAATTGGATTGATCCAGAAAAGAATCCGGGACCAGCTGAAGATATCGAAAAGCACTGTCTCCAAAAAGCCTTAGATCATTATAATTTAGAAGCCAGCGAAGAATTCTGGAAAACTTTGGAAAAAGATCATATTATCGAACTTTACGGTGAAGATATGGTTCAGTTGTACAGAAGCCTTAGTTTTTTCCGTATCACAGGTTATTCACTATTAGATATCTCGGTATTTGAATGGTATGTGTTGTGGCAGCGTTCGGTTAAAGCTATTGAAGAAACTATGAACGATGCTCAAGAGGTTATCCGTAACTTCATTCCCTTAAAAAAATTCGAAATTCAAAAGCAATTAGTTTATGAAGTTTACGACGTAGGTTCGCGAGAAGAAGCTTTTGTTCCAAGAACCGTTCTGGCTGAATTCATGTATTTCGGCTCTTTAACCAAAAAGAATGCTTTTAGCATAAATACACCTCGCGGCTTTATTTGCTCTTCGCGAGCTAAAGTTCTCGCGCAAAGTGAAGACACAACAAACATCCGCTTTCTTTAAGCAGACTTTTTCGTTTGCTCTTTTAATCTCTGCTCTGGTCTAAATAATTGAGACAAAGATTTAACTCGGTTTTGTTTTATCCAAACAAACTGAGGGTCTGTGTTGTATTGCTCTTTAAGATCTGCACTGACGAGTTTGTGTAATTGATCTAAGTAATACCAAGGGGCATCCGGGAACATATGATGCTCGATATGGTAGTTAAAATTCAAAACAATAAACTGAGATAGCCACTTAGGATAAACACAGCTACGAGCTGTAATGTGCTGTTCCCATGCAGGTAAATGATGATCTTCATCGACATAGGGTAATCCGATATGATGAGGAAAGTTCACCACTTCCACCGCTAATAAATAAAGAATCACAGAAGGGGTAAGTAAGGTAAGAACCTGATGTGATCCTAATGCCAAGCATAGAACTGTGGTTAAGGCTATTGGAAAAAAGACGCTCGTTAGAAGTTTAAAGGATGTGTAGTTTTTCAAAAATTTAAGACTCGAGTGCCACCAGAAAACGGCATATTGCAGTAAGGCTAGTAGAGGAATCCAAGCTTTCCAGAAAAAACCAACTGAGTTTTGTAGTTTTTTATCCCAGTGAGGAAAAGTGCGGATTAAAGCCATGACTGGATCTTTTTCTACATTCCCACTCCAGTAGTGGTGTTCAAGGTGAATTTGTTTCCAGGGCTCGTAGGGAAGCAAGCATAAGCCCCCGGCGATCACTCCGACAGTGTCATTGAGCCACTTGTTTTTTGAGATTAGTCCGTGAACGGCCTCATGCATGAGGGAAAAGTTGCGGAACATCAGGGTGGCAAAAATAGGAATGCAAAGATATTCCCATCCGGTCTCTTTCATCCGAGTTAAAAGAAAGGCGCATGCACTCACCATAAGTGCATCTTGCGTAAGATGTAAAGCCAGCATGCGATTTTTAATTTTAAGATCGACTTGCTTGCGTAGGCTTAAATATTTTTTTTTATCCATTAAGCGACTCGCAGCTTACGTGAAGGCTCTGTTTTGATGCTATCAATGCGTTTTTCCCATAAGATATTTTCTAGGTTTTGAATTTGAGAATCGGGGTGGTCATGTGTACGTCCGCGAATATTAGCAATTAAATCACATTCAACGTTATGGCTTATGACCTTTTCTAAGATACAATCTCCACCGTGTGCATAGTAAGGAGCTGCGACTTTGAAGTCACGACGGGTAGGTGCAATTCCAGCATCGATATTGTAGAGATCGCGCACTTTGTTCGCGAGTCCTGCCAATAGAGTTGTGATAGGTGCGGGTGGGTTTTTGCGCGTATGCCAGTCGGAGTGAACGGCTAAGTATTGCATGCTCATAACGGATTTAACTCCGAGTTTATCAATTTTTTTAAAATAGATATCGTTGTAGTTGTCCTTCATGTAACGAAAATCCATGACGGCTTGGGCGCCAAGTGAGAAAAAGGAGAATAGAAGAACGCCAACAACTTGATCCTGGTACACTAAGCAGCTAACCAAATCCTGTCTGATAAAATCGTCGTGCAAATGTGAATCGTCATATCCGAGCTCAGCTAATGTGGGTTTCCAAATGCTAAGCCAGAACTTGAAAACTTTGTCATGTAATTCAATTTGATGAGGCAAGGGGTTTCGAGCGGACAGTAAATAATATTGAAGATCGGGAAGCTTGTTATTCATAGGTAGCCTCTATGCTTTCTACTGATTGTGGGTGATGCATAACTATTCGGCTTATTTTGTAAATACTAAAGTATTTA
>CAZXZW010000123.1:0-4670 GCA_964645745.1 uncultured Bdellovibrio sp. | reverse complement strand
TGTCACTTCGTCATTGTTTCTGATTTTCGACATATAACGGATCGACGGTTTCGCGTACCATTCTTCTAGAACGGCGTAAGCACGTTCTTCTTTAGCGAAGATTTTTGCTACACGAGAGTTATCATCATTTAAGTCACCGAATGTAATCGCTTTAGTCGCACAAGCTGTTTCACAAGCTACTTTAACATCGCCATCTTTTAATGGACGATTTTCTTGAGTCGCAACGTTTTTAGCGGCTTTGATTCTTTGTACGCAGAAGCTACATTTTTCCATCACACCACGAGTACGAACCCCGACTTCAGGATTCAATGACATGTGCATTGGAGTTTCGATTAATTTAGCGTAGTTGAACCAGTTGAAACGACGTACTTTGTAGGGACAGTTATTTGAACAATAACGAGTACCGATACAACGGTTGTAAACCATTTCATTTAAACCTTCATTACTATGAACTGTGGCTGCAGCCGGACAAACAACTTCACAAGGAGCATTATCACAATGTTGACATAACATCGGTTGGAATACTGCTTGAGCGTTTTCTGTATCACCTGTGTAGTAACGGTCGATACGGATCCAGTGCATTTCACGACCTTGCATCACATATTTTTTACCCACAACGTGGATGTTATTTTCAGACTGACACGCCGTCATACAAGCTGAACAACCTGTACAAGTATTTAGATCGATCGCCATACCCCATTTGTGTCCATTGTACTGGTGACCAGACCAAATAGACCAAGTGTGATGTCTGTGGATATTCGCATCTTTTTTTGCTTCGTAATCTTTATTGGTCGCTTCAACAACGATCTGACGACCTTCCATTGAATCGTGACCTTGAGTCGTTACTAAGTCGTATTTTTTACCTGTTTTAGTTAATTCAACTGATTGACCTGCGAAGATCGCGTTGCCATTAACAACTTCAACAAATGGGAACGCATTTACGCCGATACCATTTCCAACTTTACCCGCGTGCGTACGTCCGTAACCTACAGCGATCGCAACTACTTCATCATGTAAACCTGGTTGAATGTGTAAAGGTAACTCCATTGAAGTTTTACCAGTTTTAACTGTAACCATGTCGCCTTGTTTTAACTTCATCGCTTCCGCTGTTTTTAAAGAAACAGAAGCGTAGTTATCCCAAACGATTTTAGTCACTGGATCTGGTAATTCTTGCAACCAACCTACGTTAGCTAAGTTTCCATCACCAATGTGAGTTTTAGCATAAAGTACTAATTCTAACTTGTGAGATTCACTTTGTTTTTTTACTTTAGAG
Organism: uncultured Bdellovibrio sp.; assembly: GCA_964645745.1. Taxonomy (GTDB): domain Bacteria; phylum Bdellovibrionota; class Bdellovibrionia; order Bdellovibrionales; family Bdellovibrionaceae; genus Pseudobdellovibrio. The sequence continues at coordinate 3,397 of CAZXZW010000123.1, read as the reverse complement.
AATGCATCAGATTTGAATGAACGAGATGATGAAGAGTACGTTACTTCCCCTACATAACCTTGTTGCAATAATGTATTCCAGAAATCATCAAACCCCGCACCTTTTCCATATTTTGGATAGATATCAGATTTAATGAAAGCACGTAAATAATCATAGAATGTTTCGTATTTTTGAATACGCTCAGGACCCACTTTAGCCATAAATGCCCAAGTCATTAATGATAATTGGAATGAACGTGTATCATACATTGTACGAATCAATGGCTGATGAATTCCGTAAACACCTTTAGAGAATTCTGAATCACCCCAAGTTTCTAAAGCATGATTATCTGTCGCAACAAAATGAGAGAAACGAGCTGTTTCATCCATTGTGTCCCCTACGTAAACTACGTTAGGAACTTTCTTTAAAGCATCAGCGAAACCGAATTGAGTCGATAAAGCGTAGAATGGATTTTGACGATAGATAATTAATGTTTTAACTGATCCCGCATTCATGTCTTTGATCAATTTGATCATTGAACCGTATGATGCTGACGTTTCAGTGCGAGCTGAAATTGTTTTACCATCATTACCTAATAAACTATTTAAGTAGTTCACCGCGATTTGTAAATTTTCAGAATCAACTGTACGAGTTGAGATACCGCCGGCGATCACGATTGAAGAACCTGCGTTTTTCTTTAATTCAGCTACTAATTTTTTGAAAGCTTCAGCTGTTACCGCTAACTCACCTAATTTAGGTTCGTTACCTTTAACACCTTCAATTAAAGCTAAAACAACTTCTAATTGTTGTGATGGCTTAATACGGAAACGGATATCTGCATTGGCTCCAGTTAATGAATAAACTGAATCGAAAGAGTATAAACGAACCATTTTTTCAGGATTACGACGAGCATCTGCAAATAATGAAGAAGCCGCTGTTGAAGGACCCCAAGCACCTAAGAAATCCGCATCAATAGATACGATTGTTTTAGCTTTGTCATAACGATACTCAGGGAATACAGACTCACCACCGAAGCTGGCTTTTTGACCTTCCGCTACGTCGTCTTGAGCTAAAGGTTCCCATGCATAGTGGTCCGCTTTAAAGCCTGAACAGAAATCTTTGATCACTGCGTTTGTTGCCGGACTTGCGATATTTCCAGTTAAAATAGCGACTGAACCTTTTTTCAATTGTTCAACAACCTTATTATCTAGATCTTCCCAAGAAATACCTACAGTTTCCTTGTTCGTACGAGCTTCATTTAATAAATTTCTATAAGGTTTTTGTAAACGCTCAGGATCATATAAACCTAAAAGCGAAGCTTGAGCTTGAGAAGAAACACCCGCTCCGTTTAATGGGAACGAAGGATTTCCTTCGATGTGCACAGGACGACCTTCACGTGATTTAACTAATAATCCGAAACCTTCTTGTCCATCAAAGTAAGAAGCCGTGTAGTAGTTAGAAACACCCAAAGTTACTTCTTCAGGTTGTTTAACGTAAGGTACGATTTTTTGAACCGGACGACGAATACAACCAGCCGCTGAAGTTAATGCGACTGAAGCACCCATTAATTTTAAGAATTCACGACGAGCAAAACCATCGTTTCCTTCATTTTTAGATTCTTCACGTAAAGGCGAAGACATAAATTCTGTATCAACAGATTTTTGGAATTCTGCCGTATTATTTTTCTCGTCGAAAGATTTCCAGAATTTAGTATTACGCTCAATATTTTTTGGATAGTGAGCTGGTTTTTGTTCGTTGTTGTCTTGATTTGTATTTACATCATTATTCATGAGCTTATTCCTATTGATGACAAGTCGTACAATTAAGTGGAGCTTTATTCTCAGGTTGACGATGACAGTTCACACACCAGCCCATTGATAAATCCGAGTATTGGAATACTTTTTTCATTTTTTCGATTTCACCGTGACACGTTTGACAGCTTACGCCTTTAGTAACGTGGGCTTGGTGATTAAATTGAACGTGATCTGGTAACATGTGGATCTTAACCCATTCAATTGGCTTATTATCTGCGTAGGCATCACGTAATTTTTTGATACCTTCTTGATCGACTGTTCCTGAAACTTGCTGATGGCAATTCATACAAGTTGAAAGCGCAGGAATATTTGAAGTTTTTGAACGCTCCACTTGATTATGACAGTACTGACATTGAATTTTGTGAGTACCTACGTGTAGTTCATGACTAAACGCAATGGGTTGCTCAGGTGAGTAACCTTTGTTGTAACCCATTCCAACTCTTTCTCCACCGTCCGAGTTTTGGAATAAACATCCAGAAAAAACAGTCGCCACAAAAAATAAAATAAAAATATTTTTTAGTGCGCGCACGAAGATCCGCATAGACATATTTCTTGCCTTTCTTTTTTTTAATATAAAAATAATAGAACCTTAATTTAAAATCAGATGAAGACAAATGTCACTATGGAATTTGAAAACTTATTGATAACATTGAATTTTTTTGAGTAGCTCAAAAAGAGCCTTCCCAGATGGAAGGCTCAAAAAATTGACAAAAAATCAGGTTGTTTTTTGGTGCGTTTTCCGCACAACCGCTGCGTAGGCCACGAACAGGACATGGGCTAGTGTGAAAATAGAAACATATTCGATGCCGCCGGCACCAAAACCGTACGAATGAAGCCCTGCGCCAAGAACGAAATTCACTCCGTACCAAGCCATGATCACTAAATTGAAAGTCACGATTCCAGAAACCAACATTCCGAAGTTTTGCAACCAATTAACAAGCTTCGCATGAAGAACTATTATGTAACCTAATAGCACAATAAGTGCCCAAGTTTCTTTTGGATCCCATCCCCAGAAGCGGCCCCAAGAATAATCTGCCCAAACTCCACCCAAAATAATTCCCGGAGCTAAAAATGCTACTCCAATTTGCATTGCACGGTAAACTGCTGTTGAAATATTTTTAATTTGCTCGCGGTATTTCTCAGGACTCATGATGTAATAAATTAAACCTAAGTCGCCTAGACCAAACGCTAAGAAGAAGGCGGCATAAGAAATCGTGATCGTCATCACATGAATGATCAACCAGTAATTACTTCTTAAGACAGCTTCCAATGGCTGAATGCTTGGATCTAAAACAGCCGGAGCCATATCCGCTACAACCATCGAGAAAACACCCACCAGTAAACCAGAAAGCAAAATCGATTTATACTTGTAGATTTTCTCTAAGATCATCGCAAAGAGAACAGCTCCCCACGAAACCCACACCACTGTTTCATACATATTAGTCACCGGTGGACGCTCCGCTAAGTAAATGCGGAAAGCAAAGCCCGACATATGAAGTAAGAATCCAATCAAAGTTAAGCTCCAAACAATATTCATGCTTAACGATGAATTCTTAATCCATATATAAAGAAGAATTAAAGCGGACAAAAGATAGAAAATATAC
>CAZXZW010000122.1:0-4994 GCA_964645745.1 uncultured Bdellovibrio sp. | reverse complement strand
CATCGCCGTGCTTTGGTGCTGCTAACTAGTAAATTAAAATTTGCTGAAAATGAAATTCCAGAAAAAGTACGTGTACCTGAAAAGCTGGAAGATCTTCGCAACTTACTTATCTGGGCTTCAAGTCCCAAAGATGACAGTTTGCAAAGATGGTCTTGCGCCATGCTTCGTTGTATTCATGTTTTTATTCACAGTGAATCAGATTTATTCAGCTCTTTTTCGGAAGAAATTCAAAAACAAGTTTTGTCTTCCTTCGAACAATGCGTGGTTCAGCAAGAAAAGTTATACTTACGTTCTTTTAAAAAAGAAGGACACTCTCGCGTTGAATTGTGCAGCTTCCAAACAAAGCCGTTCAAGACGTCAAGCAGCTCAGTCATTAAGCTTTTAGCTAAGCCGGATGCTGTAGCGATGAAAATTTTTGATAAAGTCGGGGTTCGTTTTGTAACGAATACGATCTTTGACTCATTTCAAGTGATTCGATTTTTAGTCGAAGAAAATTTGATGAGTTACGCGCACATTATGCCGGATCAATCTTCAAATAATTTATACCCTGTAAATGAATTTATTCGTGTTTGTGAAAAGCTCAATGAAAAGCATGGAAATGAACAGACTCATTCGCCAGAGAAAATCGATCGTTTATTAATGGCTCACTTAAAGTCTCAAACGAAAACAGGATTTTTAAAGCTCTTTAGAAAATCGAATCCGTTTTCAGCCACTGATTTTCAGTACATCAAATTTATTTCTAGAAAATTGATCCGCGTTGAAACCAGTCCAGGTAAAGAATTTAGTTTCTTTTATCCGTTCGAAGTTCAGATTATGAATCAAGACACCTACACAAAAATGCAAGGCGGAGATTCTGAACACGCAGCTTATAAAAACCGTCAAATCGAAGCGGCTCGCAAAAGGGTTCTTAAAATATGAAACTGATTTTCATCATTCGCTCGATCATCATGACTTTTGTTTTCGCAGGGCTAACGATATTTTTTAGTATCTGTGGCATCTCAAATTTTCTAACGCTTAATAATAAAAAACTTCACGATTGGATTATTTCCACTTGGGCTCGTTTAGCCTGTGCTGCTTTCAATGTGAAAGTGAATGTACACAACCCAGAAAATATTCCGCAAAAGGGATGTGTATTTTTATTTAACCACACCAGCTTCTTTGATATTTTTGCTTTAGCTGGCGTCATTCCGGATGTGCGTTTCGGAGCTAAGATCGAATTATTCAGTATTCCTATATTTGGATCAGCTATGAAAAGTGCCGGAACTTTGCCGATTGCTCGCGGAAGTCGTGAAGAAGTTTTTAAAGTTTACAGTGAAGCTCGTCCTCGTATTCAAAATAATGAAAAATTTGCTTTATCGCCTGAAGGTGGACGTTTCTACGGAGAAAACTTATCTCCGTTTAAGGCCGGCCCCTTTGTCTTTGCGATCACTTCTGGAGCCGTCATTGCGCCGCTGATTATTAAAGGGGCCTATGAGGTTATGCCGAAGAATAAAATACTCTCGAACACCGATCGTTGGCAGCGTGAAATTGATGTTTATTTTTTAAAGCCTCATTCGGTTGAGGGCTATATCAATGACAATCGTCAAGAATTACAAAAAATAGTTTATGATCAAATGAATGCAAAATGGATGGAAAAAACTAGAACTTAACGACTTCCCAGCTTTGATTGTAGATCATGCTTTGAAGTTTAAGCGTTTTGTATCCGGCGATCACATCGACTGAAATCTGCGATGGATTTTCTGATTTTATCTTTTTAATTTTAACAGATTGTGGTTGGTAACCTAACTTGCGCGTAATAGCACTTGAGATAGATCCTACGTTGATAAAAGGCTCAAAGGTTTTTCCGTGGTTGGTGCTGCGGTATGATCCCACAAAAATCATATTATCATTGTAATAATAAACCGGTCCTTGGAATTTTTTAAACTGGGGAAGTGCGGTCCATGTTGTTCCATTATCCGTGATGTAAACGCCTTCAGGAATCGATATAATCGATTTCTTAGGCTCTTTGGGGTGAGAAGAAATTGAGTAAACATCTTTCTTTAAAATTTCATCGATAGTTAGTGTGTCATCGCGGCCAATGACGTTTCTTGGAGATGGCCACCACACCATGCCGTGGCCAGAGACGTAGCTTTGATTCCAAGTTAATTTTGTTGGAGTGTCGCTTACAAATTTCAAAGTCACGCGACTCCACAGAGGAAGTTGGGATTTGTGATCTGTAATGATTCCCAATTTTTCATTTACAAAAATACCTTCAACAGCTGACATCGGAATTTGTGTTTGATCGGTGATTTCGATTTGATCGAAGACGCGCGATTTAACGTAGTGCCATTGTTTAACTTGAGTCTTTGGATGTTTGGCGTAGATGGCGTAAGCGTAATCAAATTTAGAAATACAAACGGAAATGTCGATGAAACCTTTTTTTCCTTGATACATGACTTGGATGAAACCGTTTTCGTATTTAAGTGGAATTAATTTCGTGTGTTCGAAAACTTGTCCGAGAGATCGTGATTGAACATAGGCTTTCTCTTTTAGAGTAGTTTCTTTTAAGGTCAGAAACTGGCCAATATCCGAATAGGATTTAGACAAAGATAAGTTTTTAGCAAAGGTCGGCGTGATCAATTTTTGAGAGATTTTTTGCTCGCCGAACTGGTAGAATTCCGACTCGGTTTTGACTAGTTCTTCCGCACGAGAAACAATATTGTCCTGAAGACGATCGTAACTGGCTTCACCTGAAGGAAATTGGCTATTTTTTGACTTATAAAAAGCAATATTGGGGTTCCCAACTGCGATACCGGCGAAAGCGCTATTCGTCATGGTAAAAAACGATAAAAAAGTCAGTAAAAGGTGTTTTTTGACGAAGGGCATCTTTTACAATTTTAAAGAGTGAAATGTCATGTCATCAAGGCCAGTTCTTGCTATATATTTTATTCCTCTATTTTTATTAAGCTTAAGGAGAATTTATGAACATTAATCAAATCCAAAAAATCGGTGTAATCGGCGCAGGCCAAATGGGAAACGGTATCGCTCAAGTTTGTGCAGCGCAAAAGCTTGAAGTATTGATCTATGATATTTCTCAGCAGTCCCTAGAGAAAGGTCTAGCTACAATTTCAGGAAGCTTAGATCGTTTAATCAAAAAAGCAACGATCACTGAAGACGACAAGAAGACGATCTTAGGTCAAATCAAAACAACAACTCAAATGGGTGATCTTAAGAATTCAGACTTCGTAATCGAAGCGGCTACTGAAAATATTGATTTAAAATTAAAAATTTTCAAAGAGTTAGACGCTATCGTTAAACCAGAAGCGATCTTAGCTACGAACACATCTTCAATTTCTATTACTAAAATTGCAGCGGCGACAAATCGTCCAACGCAAGTGGTTGGAATGCATTTCATGAATCCCGTTCCGTTAATGAAATTAGTTGAAGGTATCAAAGGGATTCAAACTAGCCCTGAAACTTTTGCTTTAACAAAGCAGTTGTCTGAAAAAGTAGGAAAAGTTTTCGTTGAGTCAGTTAAAGATATGCCAGGTTTCATCGTGAACCGTATTCTTATGCCGATGATCAACGAAGCCGTTTACACATTACACGAAGGTATCGCTACCGTTGAATCGATCGATCAAGCAATGGTATTAGGAACAAATCAACCGATGGGTCCTTTAACTTTAGCAGACTTCATTGGTTTAGATACATGTTTAGCGATCATGAATGTTCTTCATGATGGTTTAGGAGATTCTAAATACCGTCCGTGTCCTTTATTAGTAAAATACGTTGAAGCGGGATGGATGGGTCGTAAATCAGGTCGCGGATTTTACAACTACGCAAAATAATTTTTGAACTGGGGTTAACATGTCATTCGATTATCAAAATATTAAACTAGAAGCTAAAGAGAACGGCGTTTGGACTTTAACTTTGAATCGTCCTGAAGCTTTAAATGCTTTAAGCATGCCATTATTAAATGAAATGGGAGATGCTTTACGTCAGTTATCAGAAATGGATTTTGATCACGCTAAAGTTTTAGTGATCACAGGAGCGGGCGCAAAATCTTTCGTAGCTGGAGCCGATATCAAAGAAATGATCGATATGAGTTCAGAGCAAGCTCACGCTTTTGCTGAAAAAGGTCAGTCGATTTTTCAAGAATTAAATTTACTAAAAATTCCAGTTATTGCCGCTGTGAACGGTTTTGCTTTAGGTGGAGGTTGTGAATTAGCTTTAGGTTGCGATTTTATTATCGCTTCTGATAGTGCTAAGTTTGGATTACCTGAGGTTTCTCTAGGATTAATTCCAGGCTTCGGTGGAACAGTCCGTTTACTTCAAGCTATCGGAATAAGAAAAGCGAAAGAATTAACTTTCACGGGTGAAATGATTTCGGCGGATGAAGCGAAACGTTTAGGTTTAGTTTCTGATGTTGTTCCTCAAGCAGAATTAATGGCGGCCGTAGATAAAAAAATCGCAATGATGTTAACGAAATCTCCGTTAGCAATCGCAAGTTCTAAAAAATCAATTTTAGAAGCATACAACTTAGACATCGACGGCGCTTTAAAAAATGAAGCCAATATTTTCTCTGTGTTATTTGAAAGTGAAGATACTAAAGAGGGAACCAAAGCGTTCTTAGAAAAACGTAAACCTCAATTTAAAGGATTATAAAATTATGTCTCAGCCAGCTGCTATTGAACCATTGAAGAATAACGTTCGTATCGTGACATCGACGGCGTTGTTTGATGGTCACGATGCCTCTATCAATATTATTCGTCGCATGCTTCAAGAGTTCGGGGCTGAGGTTATTCATTTGGGTCACAACCGTTCCGTCCAAGACGTGGTCAAAAGCGTTCTTCAGGAAGGTGCACAAGGTGTTTGTATCAGTTCTTATCAAGGTGGACACATGGAGTACTTCAAGTATCTCCGTGATGCTTTGAATGAGGCTGGTGCGACTTATGTGCAAATTTATGGTGGCGGCGGTGGAGTCATCATTCACGAAGAGAAAAAAGAATTAGAAG
>CAZXZW010000121.1:0-5045 GCA_964645745.1 uncultured Bdellovibrio sp. | reverse complement strand
TTAGCATTAAAATTATTAGGATAATATACAGAAATTTTATGAGCAGGTCTTGCGGTCTTTGGTAACGTAGGGCTTGCAAATTGAAGGAGGCTTTAATGACGTGGAAGTGAAGTCGCTGTTTAGGTTTCTTAATTTTAACTTTTTCCAGATGACATTGTTTCTAGGTTCTTTAACGACTGATTATAGTCATTACAAAAGAGGGTCCATGTAGCGGTACGTAAAAAATTTATATAATTTTTTAACTATTGAAAGCCAGGTTTTATCTCCTGGCTTTTTTATTTGCTTAATCAGATCTTATTAAATACATCTCTCTTGTATATGCCTCTATATTAATCAGAAATACTTGTTGTAATCAAATATCATAGGTTAGGAACTCTATTTTCACTTGGATTTTGAGTCGATTCTGGTAGAACTCTTTCATCTTAAAAGGAGTTCTCATGAAAAGTTTATTAGTTATTTTATCTCTTATTTCGTCTACAGCATTCGCTGTTAAAATGGCGCCAGGTCACTATCAAGGTTGGGATGTTGATACGCAAACAGTTATGGCAGATTTAGTTTTAAATGCTGACCAAACTTTAGTTTTCAATTTAACAACTCCTGATTTCGCGACGCCAGCTCCAGGTTGTACAGGTTCATACGCTGAAGTTGGTAACGATGTAACTTCTGATGTTGTGTGCCCAATGGATTTCTTACCAACAGCTTCTGTTCGTATGGATGTAACGGCAGTAACTGATGCAGGATTAAAATCTGCTGATGGCGTTGAAGTTCCAGTTTACGTTGATGCTTTAGGAACTGATCCTATCGTATTCAAAATGAAGTTAGTTGAAGCACCAGTAGCTCTGTAATTTTTAAATTCAAAATATAAAAATTAATTCTCGAATGAAAAGCCACTCTGTTATAGAGTGGCTTTTTTTATTTTTCCATCACTTACGTCTTAAAACCCTTGTCTAGTGCGGATTTCAGCTCTTTATGTATCTACAGACTAGATATGAAATTAGTCTACGAAGCCTATCGTCTGTCAGTTAATGGTCTAATATAGACTTGCCATGACCTAGTGTTGATCCTGAAAACGTCTAGAAAAAACCAGACCATGGTCCTGAAAAACCCTATTTCTACGTCCAATTTCCAATACCAAGGTCTAGTTATGTGCATAAAAAGGTCTAGTTCTGCAGGACGAGCCTAAAGCCTGCGCTGGCCTCGCCGATAGGTAAGCAACTGATTGAGACTCGACTGGATGGTCTGGAAAAACGAGAAGTGTGATTGCTTTAAAGTTTTGACGAAGGACTAGGCGGGGAGAGTGCAGATCAAAAATTAATATCGCGACGTAGAACGACGCGACTGCAACAGAACAGAAGAGGTTTATCATGGGAATGAGAATTACAACAAACGTAGCATCTATCAACGCACAACGTTCAATGTCTACAAATGTCCGCGAACAACAAAAGAGCATGGCTCAAATTTCAACTGGATCACGTATCACTAAAGCTGGTGATGATGCTGCCGGTTTAGCTATCTCTGAAAACTTAAAATCGCAAGTGAGATCATTAGGTCAAGCATCTAGAAATGCTAATGATGGTATCTCGATGATTCAAACGGCTGAACAAGCTATGGGCGAAGTATCAAACATCGTTACTCGTCTTCGTGAATTAGGTATCCAATCGGGTTCTGACACGATCGGTGAACAAGAGCGTAGTTTCATCCAAAAAGAGGTTGATTCATTAAAAGCTGAGGTTCAACGTGTGGCTGAATCAACAACTTTCGGTTCTCGTAAATTATTAGACGGTACTGGTGGTACATTAGATATCCACGTAGGTACTGGTGCAAATGAAAAAACAGACTGGATTGCATATGATTCTGCAATCACAAACGTAACGACTGACAATTTAGGAATCGGCGATTTAGATTTCTCAACTAAAGAAGGAGCTCGTACTGGTTTAGCAGCTTTAGATAAAGCTCAAGGAACTGTGAATGGTTCACGCGCTAACTTAGGTGCTATGCAAAATCGTCTTTCTTCTACAGTGGACGTAATCGGTACAATGAATGAGAACATGAGTGCAGCTAACTCTCGTATCCGTGATACAGACGTAGCCGCTTCATCTTCTGAGTTAGCACGTAACAACGTGATGTTACAAGGAACTACAGCTGCATTAGCTCAAGCGAATCAGTTACCTCAATTAGCATTAAAATTATTAGGATAATTTACTACGAAATTAGCCTGATCATTCCCAGACGGAGGCCTTTAAAAAGGGTCTCCGTTTTTTATTATGGAATAGGCTTGAAGATTCATTTTAACTAAATCGTTATCTTTAAGTTTATCACTGCCAAATTTGTGTTTCATTTTATTGAGAAAAAGATCCACTTCCTCTAAGAATTCGGCTTTTTTTTCAGGGCTTAGTGTGAAGGTAATACTACGGAATCTTTTAAATTCACCATTATCTTGTCCGATTTTCATTGAAGCTTCTTCGCAAGTTTTTTGATGAAACGTATTTACCGCTTTTTCCGAAATATGTTTTGGTGCTGCAAAAGCTTTGTGAGCCGCTTTCCAAATATTTACCTCGCCAGACATTTTTTGCACTAACCCCATATTTTCTAAAAGATTCAATTTTTCTAGGGTTTCTGATTCTGTTCGATTCAGTGTTTTTGCGATTCTAGTTAGAGATCCTTCAAAATCGCAAAATGAAACAAGAAGTTTGATTGCTGGTAAGTCCACATCGCTTAAAAAATCGATGTAAGATGTATCTTCGATAATATTTTCTTTGAGTAAACGAAACTCTAGAATTTTATCTAAAAATATTTTCTTATCATATTCGGTTTCAGAGTTTTCGTGATGGGCGAGCAGGGTGAAGTAATCGGTTTCATCAGGAGAAAGGTTTAAATTTTTAGATAATACTTCGATAAGATCTGAGGTAATCGTTCTTTTCCCTGAAATCACCATGTACAAAAAGGATTTACTTCGATAACCCAATTCGAAACACCAGGATTCTAGAGAAAGTTTAGGATTCAAATTTTTACGATATTTAAATTCTGCATTTAAAAACTGACGTGCGCTGTAGAAAGTTTTCAGTTCTGGTTTTGATATGGGATTATTTTGTAAATGAGTCATAACAAAAGTCTAGTGATAGGTATTTTGCGAGTATAATAAAAGCGTTAGAGGTTAAAAAAAACTAGACTATACCTCAAATTTGAGGGGAACGAACATCATTTCAGGTAAACTAAAACAACTCTAAAGGAGAGAAAATGAAAAGTATTTTAATGGCTCTGATTTGTTCGTTCGTAGTAGCAGCACAAGCAGCTGATAAAGCAGAAAGAAAACCAAGTCAGGCTGACCCGATCACATCTAATATCGGAAAAATGATGGCCGCTGTTCAAAGCTCATGTAAGCCGATTACACGTCCTAAGCGTGCTGAGTGTCAGCTTGTAGGTAAGCAGTATGGATCCGATGTGAGTAAAAAGTTGATTGTTCCATTGGTGTCTTCTGAGTCAGATGTAGGATTTGAATCCAAATACGCAGCGTCAGGATCGATTGACTTAACAAATTTTTTAACAAGTGTATCGAGTAGGAAAAATCAGCTTAAAATTGATGTGACAACGGAAACTCATGGAAATGCTCCAGGTAACTGTCAAATTCAACAATATTTAAATGGTGAATTATTTGTCGCTGGTACAACTATTAGAACAAGTCGATTTGTCGAATATAAAATGGGTGATGATCCAAAAGTTCCTGAATTAGACATTAAAATGGTTTGTAAGTTATACTAAATAATAAATCTAAAGTGTATTGATCTCGACCCACGTCTAAAAGCGTGGGTTTTTCATTTAAAAAATTAGATAATTATGCACTTAAGTTTTTCTCAAAATGATCCGATACGTAGTGTATGAATATCAAAGGCCTCAATTCTTTAAATATTCCAGCTGTCCCAACGAAGACAGAGAAGACTATCAAATCTGATGGTACGACGGATCGTGATGCTCAAGGACAGTACTTCCATAATAAAAAGAAAAAGCAGCAAGCCATGACTGACGAGCAATTCGAGCAGGCCTTGGCAAATTTAAATAAAAAAAGTTTCATGACTGAGATGAGCTGGACCGCCAAAAAAGTGATGAAAGATGATGTAAAGTACGCAGAAGTAACAAACGCATCAGGCGAAGTTATACGTACTATTTCTGAATTTGATATGTGGGACATTTTTTCAGACGAAGGTTCAGTCGAAAAAAACAAAGGTCAGCTTTTAAAGAAAATCGCTTAATCATTTCCATCATTCTTATTCCTAAGCCTAGGACAAAAATGCCTCCTGAGTAAAAGTCTAAAGACAATCAATTGACTCACGCTTTTTATATTTCTCCTGCCATAATTAAAGCTCGTAGTAAGTGTTTCATCGCTATTTATTCATGGAGGAATAAAAGTGGGCATAAAGATAGGCGGCTTAGCAAGTGGATTACCACCGAATCTGGTCGATCAAGTGATCGAAGCAGAGCGTATGCCTATGAAACAAATTCAAGAGAAAAAAGTTGGAGTCGAAGACAAAGTTAAATTAGTCGGAGATTTCGAGTCTAAAATAAATGATATCTCAAAAAACCTTTCATCTCTTATGGGACGTAAAGGTTTTGTCGATAAAAAATTCTCTTCAAGCTTTCCTGAAAATATTAATGGAACAGTCGATCCTGAAGTAGCAGAACCAGGTCAGTGGACAATGGAAGTTATTCAGTTAGCTGAAAAGCCTTCTGTCGTATCTGGTGGATTTCCCGACAAAGACGAAACACAAGCAGGTGTTGGTTATATTAAGTTCCAAACTAAAGAGGGCGAAAAAGAAATTTATATTACTAAAGAAGAATCAACTTTAGAGAAAATTGCAGAAAAAATTAACTTATCTAATGTCGATGTTAAAGCGACTGTAGTTAATGACGTGAATAACAAAGACCGTGGATATAAGTTACAAGTTTCCGGTGCTACGACGGGTGAAGATAATAACGTTCAGTTCCCGATAGCTTACCTTATGGATGGCGATATGGACTTTCAATTTGAAAATGAAATTCCAGCTAAAAAT
>CAZXZW010000120.1:0-5159 GCA_964645745.1 uncultured Bdellovibrio sp. | reverse complement strand
TCAGTAGTCGTCGTTTTACCGGCATCGATGTGAGCCATGATGCCGATATTACGAGTATACTTGAGATCAGCTTCAGATTTAAGAGTATGAGCTGACATTGATAACTAAAATTACCAGTTGTAGTGAGCAAATGCTTTATTAGATTCCGCCATTTTATGTACGTCTTCTTTTTTCTTAATAGCATTTCCACGGTTGTTGTAAGCGTCTAATAATTCACCCGCTAAACGTTTAGAGAAATCTTTTTCTCCACGAGCGCGAGAGTATTCAACTAACCAACGCATAGCTAAAGCTAAACGACGAGTTGGACGAACATCTACAGGAACTTGGTAAGTAGCTCCACCTACGCGACGAGAACGAACTTCAATAGACGGTTTAACGTTTTCTAAAGCTTTTCTCATTACTGTAACTGAATCTTCACCTTGTACTTTTCCGTTAAGCTCTTCTAAAGCTCCGTAGAAAAGTTTTTGTGCTGTAGATTTTTGACCACGAACCATCATTTTATTGATGAATTTCGCGATAACGATATCTTTGTAAACTGGATCTGGAATAATTTCTCTTTTAAAAACACGTGAACGACGTGACATATTTGCCTCTTATTTTCTTAATTTCTTAATGTTATTTTTTAGGTTTTTTAGCGCCGTATTTTGAACGACTTCTTAAACGACCATTAACACCTTGTAAGTCAAGTGTTCCACGAACGATGTGGTAACGAACACCCGGTAAATCCTTAACACGACCACCACGAATCATAACAACGCTATGTTCTTGTAAGTTGTGTCCGATACCCGGAATGTAAGAAATTACTTCAAAACCATTAGATAAACGAACTTTAGCTACTTTACGTAAAGCTGAATTCGGTTTTTTTGGTGTTGTAGTGTAAACGCGAGTACAAACTCCACGTCTTTGAGGACAGCTAGCTAATGCTGGCGATTTTGTTTTGTTTTTTTGTACACTACGCTCTTTTTTAATGAGCTGATTGATAGTAGGCACTGTGTTTCTCCCTTTGTTATGTCGCCAATAAGTTATAGTCAGTCAATTTTACTGAGTATAATGGCCAAGCTCGACAAATTAACTACTTGCGTAGACTCCGTCAAGCCTATTGTTAAAATTTGCTTTAAATAGAGCCCAGTTCGGCTGAGCTCCATCTAAAGCGTTAGATTCGATTCAGGAAATTGATTTTATCAAGGCGCTCAGCCCGAAGGCGTACCAAGGGTACGTCGAGGGCTGGGCAACGCGGAGAAAATCAATTTTAGCCTAGTGGCAATACTGTTGTGTCCATGTCGTCGTCTTCTGCAACTACAACTTTCCATTTTTTGTAAGCTGTTAATCCAGTTCCCGCAGGAATTAAACGACCCATGATGATGTTCTCTTTCAAACCACGTAAGTTGTCTGTTTTAGAGTTAATCGCCGCTTCAGTTAATACTTTAGTAGTCTCTTGGAACGAAGCCGCTGAAATCCAGCTTTCCGTGCTTAAAGATACTTTAGTGATACCTAATAGAAGAGGTACGCAAGTTGCGATTTGTCCGCCTTCTTTAGATACGCGTTCATTTTCTTCGATAAAGTTTACGCGCTCAGTTTGCTCTCCAGCTAAGAACGTTGTGTCTCCACAATCTACGATCTCAACTTTACGTAACATCTGACGAACGATCACTTCGATGTGCTTATCATTGATACCCACACCTTGAAGACGATAAACTTCTTGTACTTCATTGACTAAGTAAGCTGATAAAGCTTTTGGACCTAATACCGCAAGTAAATCATGCGGATTTGTAGGACCATCAACTAAGGCCTCACCGGCACGTACGAACTCACCCTCACGAACGGCAACGTGTTTTCCTTTTGGAATTAAGTATTCACGTTGCTCACCGATTTCAGGAGTTACGATTACGCGTTGTTTACCTTTAACGTCTTTACCGAAAGTTACATATCCATCGATCTCAGAGATGATAGCTGCTTCTTTTGGTTTACGAGCTTCGAATAACTCAGCAACACGAGGAAGACCCCCAGTGATATCTTTCGTTTTAGAAGTCTCTCTATGCATTTTGGCAATCATATCACCGGCGTGCACATCTTGACCGTCATTTACTAGTAATTGAGCGCCTACTGGAATCATGTAACGAGCTGGAATATCACGGCCCGGAAGATTTAATGTTTTACCATTTGCATCTGTCATGAATACCGTTGGTTTAGAATCAGCAGATTTCGATTCAGTGATAACTTTAGTCGCGAAACCAGTCACTGTATCTACTTGCTCAGTCATTGTTTTACCTTCTTCGATATCTTGGAATTGAACCTTCGCAGATACCTCAGAGATAATTGGATTAGAATACGGATCCCATTCAGCAATCGCTGAACCTTTTGTTACTTTGTCGCCATCTTTGAAGTTCAAGATCGCACCGTAAACTAATTTGAAGTTTTCGCGTTCGCGACCTGTTTCATCGATTACTAACGCGTAACCATTTCTATTTAATACTGTTAATTTACCTTGTTTGTTTACAACACTTTGGATGTTCATAACTTTCAAAGTACCATCATAACGAGTTGTATGAACTGATTGCTCAACTGAACGAGAAGCGGCACCACCCAAATGGAATGTACGCATTGTTAATTGAGTTCCTGGCTCACCGATCGATTGAGCTGCGATAATACCTACTGTTTCACCTAAGTTTACAGTCGCACCACGAGCTAAATCACGTCCGTAACATTTGATACAAACGCCACGTTTCGCTTCACAAGTTAAACCTGAACGGATTTGAACTTTTTCAATACCCATGTCTTCGATTTTTTTAACAAGTGTTTCATCAAGTTCAGTTCCAGCAGCAACAAATAATTTGTTTGAAGTTGGATCCATGATGTCTTCACGAACTACACGACCTAAAATACGATCGCCAATTCCGTGAATGATTTCACCCGCTTCGTAAACTGGAGTGATTTCTAATCCATCAGTTGTTCCGCAGTCTAATTCAGAAACAACAACGTCTTGAGCCACGTCAACTAAACGACGAGTTAAGTAACCCGAGTTCGCTGTTTTTAATGCTGTATCGGCAAGACCTTTACGCGCACCGTGAGTCGAGATGAAATATTGAAGAACTGTTAAACCTTCACGGAAATTCGCCGTGATTGGTGTTTCGATGATTTCGCCCGATGGTTTCGCCATTAGACCACGCATCGCACCTAACTGACGTAACTGATTGAACGATCCACGGGCTCCGGAGTCAGCCATGATGTAGATTGGATTGAATGATGGTCCAACAATTTCTTTACCATCAACTTGGAATTTTTGCTTCTCAATCTGACCCATCATTTCTTTAGCTACTTTATCTGAAGTTTGCGCCCAGATATCCACTACCTTATTGTAGCGCTCACCGTCTGTGATCAAACCTTCGTCGTACTGTTGTTGAATTTCTTCAACTTGAGCTTCCGCATCGCCGATCATTTTCGTTTTTTGTTCTGGGATAATCATATCATCTACAGAGATCGAAAGACCCGCCACAGTTGAATATTTGAAACCTAACTGCATGATTTTATCTGCTAAGATACAAGTCGCTTTAGCACCAGCAACACGGAATGTAGTATCGATCAATCCTGCGATTGATTTTTTACTCATTGTTGTGTTGATCGTTGCGAAAGGAACTTCTTTCGGAACTGCATCAGAAAGAATTGAACGACCTACTGAAGTCTCTTCAACTTTTCCTTTGATTTTAACTTTACAAGCCGCTTGTAAATCAACCAATCCAGTTTCGTATGCGTAAAGAGCTTCTTGAACTGAAGCAAATGATTTACCAGTTCCTTTAGCTGCAGGACGAATACGAGTCATCCAATATAGACCCAAGACAACGTCTTGAGATGGATTGATGATTGGCTTACCGTTGGCTGGAGATAAGATGTTGTTTGTCGACATCATTAATACACGAGCTTCAACTTGAGCTTCTACTGAAAGTGGAACGTGAACGGCCATTTGGTCACCGTCGAAGTCGGCATTGAACGCCGTACAAACTAACGGATGCAATTGGATCGCTTTACCTTCATGAAGAACTGGTTCGAAAGCTTGAATACCAAGTCTGTGTAGTGTTGGTGCACGGTTAAGTAATACCGGATGTTCTTTAACTACTTCAGCTAAGATATCCCATACTTCAACTGTCTCTTGATCAACTAAACGCTTAGCTTGTTTGATTGTTGTCGCTAAACCTTTTTCTTCTAATTTATTGTAAACGAATGGCTTGAATAATTCTAAAGCCATTTTCTTTGGAAGACCACATTGGTGTAATTTTAAAGTAGGACCTACTGTAATTACCGAACGACCAGAGTAGTCAACACGCTTACCTAATAAGTTTTGACGGAAACGACCTTGTTTACCTTTAAGCATGTCACTTAAAGATTTAAGAGGACGTTTATTTGGACCTGTGAATGTTTTACCACGACGACCGTTATCTAATAACGCATCAACCGCTTCTTGTAACATACGTTTTTCATTGCGGATGATAATGTCTGGAGCGTTTAACTCTTGAAGACGTTTCAAACGGTTATTACGATTGATTACACGACGGTATAAATCATTTAGATCTGAAGTTGCGAAACGGCCTCCATCAAGAGGTACTAACGGACGTAAATCCGGTGGTAACACTGGAAGCGCTTCTAACATCATCCACTCAGCTTTGTTTGAAGAACCTTTGAAAGCTTCTACAACTTTTAAACGCTTAGTGATTTTTTTGATACCAGCTTCTGATTTCGTATCTTTTAATTCGATACGTAATTTACGAGACAAGTATTCTGGATCGATTTTACGTAACATTTCACGTACGAATTCACCACCCATACCTGCTTTGAAGTTTGGACCGAATTCATTTAAAGCCGCTTGGTAAGCTTCTTCAGATAAAACAGTTCCTTCTTCTAATGTTGTCTCCATTGGATCAACAACTAGGTATGATTCACAGTAAAGAACTTTTTCAACGTCTTTTAAAGACAAGTTTAATAAGTTACCGATACGAGAAGGTAATGAACGTAAGAACCAGATGTGAGCTACAGGAGAAGCTAATTCGATGTGACCTAAACGCTCACGACGAACTTTAGTTTGTGTAACTTCAACGCCACACTTCTCACAGATTACTCCGCGGCATTTCATACGTTTGTATTTACCACAAAGACATTCGTAATCCTTA
>CAZXZW010000119.1:0-5171 GCA_964645745.1 uncultured Bdellovibrio sp. | reverse complement strand
GTTAACAATGGTCTATTATGTTTAGTTTACGGCGCCTTTGCTTATATCTTGTGGCCGTTTGCTCAGATCATTATTTTCGGATTACTTTTTGCCTTTGCTTTAAATCCTCTTTTAGAGAAAATGCGTCATCTTAAAAAGTTTAAGTTCTCAGATCTTCAAGCTATTACAATTTTAATCATTGGTTTATTCGGAGTTCTTATATTACCGCTCACGGTAGCGGTCGTTAAAGTGGCGAATTTGATTAGTAAAATGAACACGGATCAAATGGCTGAATCTCCGGTAGTTCAAAAGGTTCAACATTTTGCAACTTCAGTGATTGATTCGGTTAACGGTTATGCTGAGAATTTTGGTTTTGATTTAGCTACGCAGATCGATATCAAAACTCATGTGGCTGAAATAGGTAAAAACGTTTTAGCTTTTGCGACAGCTATCGTAACAAATATCCCTGAGGCCTTGTTGCAGTTCGCTTTGTTTATTGCGCTTCTTTATTACTTCTTATTAAATCAAAAGCGTCTTAAAGAAAGCTTCATCAAAGCTGATATTCTTTCTGAATCTCAAGTTCATCGTTTGATTAAGTTATTTGAAAAGATTTGCAGTATGGTTTTAGTTTCCACAGTACTCATTGCATTCTTGCAAGCAACGGTAGTGGCTTTGGGAAGTTTAATCGTTGGTTATGACGGTATTTTAATTATTTTCGCCATTGCTTTCTTTTTATCATTCACACCTGTTCTTGGATCTGCGCCGATCACAATAGCTTTAATTGGTTACGCGTTGGTTAATGGAAATTATGGCCACGCTGTGGTGTTGGTTATAGTGGCCTTGCTTGCTGGAACGCTTGATAACGTGATTAAAACCTATGTGTTTAGCGCTGAAGAAGACAGTGTGCATCCGTTGATTGCATTGATGGCGATCATTGGGTCGTTGGCCATGTTCGGCCCTCTGGGCTTGTTTCTCGGGCCGGTCATTGCTGAATTAGCCGTGCAAATCGTTCAAATTGTTGAAGAGTAATAAACTTTTTTACAATGATTTTTACAAAAATTGTTAGTGGTGGGTTTATTTTAATCACATCCTATAAATTGTAGCTTCATTTTTCAGTTAATTTGCATATTATTTCGTGCCAAACTTTTTCTTTCTCTGACGCAAATTTTAAAATTTGCGAATAGTAAATTTTCTTGTTAGAAGCATCTCACTTCGAAGCAATTTGCTGCCATTAATCAGAGGGGGATTTATGACGACAATGCGTTTTTTTATGATCGGGTCTTGGACCGAGGGCATGGTGCATTTTCAGAAATTAGCACCGTACATTCTATCATTTGAAAAAGCTTATATTAACGCCACGGTATACAGATTGCCTGTGGGTTTTCCAGTAATCGTTAATCAAGAAAATCAAAAAGTTTATGGTCAGTTAATCGATATCAAAGTTGATAATACGTTATTAGCTTTGATGGATACTTTGCATGGAGTGCATCCTTCGGATGCGTCTAAAGGTGTCCACATTAGAACTGAAACGATTGTAAATAAGGTTACGGGCGATTCTGAAGTGGCTCAGGTTTATTTCTTCAATCCTAAAAAATTAACGGCGAAGGCTGTTTTATTGCAGGATGCTGAATGGAGGGCTTCTTTAGAGCAGCAACCTCCACTTCCAGAAACTCTAACGGAAAAACAAAGACATTACGTTTTGAAATTAGGGGCTGCTAAGGGACGTGATATTGTTCCTATTCAGGATTTATCGCTTTACCGTGAATTAATGAAGCTTGAATTGATTGTCGACAAAGGCAGAAGATTGGCATTGAGTAATTTAGGTAAAGAAGTATATAACCATCTGGTTTAATGGATGCGAATCAAGAATCACTTTTCAGAGTAGTATTAGTCGAGCCCGAAATTCCTCAAAATACAGGGAATATCGGGCGAACTTGCGTGGGAACAAATTGCGAATTGCATTTGATTCAACCGATGAGCTTTGAAATCAATGATACGAATCTTAAGCGTGCCGGTCTCGATTACTGGCAACATCTCACTTGGAAAGTTCACAAAAGTTATCAAGATTGGTTTTCGCAAGTCGAAGACCCTTCGCGCGTTTTCTATTTCACGACGAAGGTCCCAAAAACTTATTACGAAATTAAATTTCAAAAAGGTGACTGGTTGGTTTTCGGAAAAGAGACTAAAGGCCTTCCTCCGGAAATTATAAATGCTCATCCAAATCAAGCAGTTACGATTCCTCAGCCTGGAAATGTACGCAGTTTAAATTTAGCTACGGCCGTAGCTATTTCAGTCTACGAAGGTTACCGTCAGATATCTGGGCCTAAGGTTAATTTCTAGGCAGATAAAAGTACAGATTCCAAACTTGGATTTAAATATTGCTAACAAAAGCACTAAATCCATTAAAACCTAATATCAAGCAAACAAAATAAGCAACACACTTGCAAGGAGTCTCTATGATGAAGACAGGATGTCTTTCTTTGATCGCCGTATTAGGTTTAACTTTTTCAATGGCAGCGCAAGCCGCTCCAGTAAAAGTAAAAAGATCAGCAGCACCACGTATCGTTGGCGGTACAGAAGCTAAGCCAGGCGCATTCCCTTATATCGTATCTTTACAAGCAAATGGTTTCGGTCACTTTTGCGGTGGATCTTTAATCGCTGATCGTTGGGTTTTAACAGCGGCTCACTGTGTAGACGGTGGAGTTGATTCAGTTCTCATCGGTTTACACGATCGTAAAAATCCAAGTTCTGCAGAGAAATTCACAGTAGAAAACATTTACGTTCATCCAAAAAGCGACATGAACACGATGGAATTTGATGTGGCTTTACTTGAGCTTTCTCAAAGCTCATCATTCAAGCCAATTGCTTTGAATGATGCTGAATTCAATATTACTTCATCGACAATTTTAGCGACTACAGCAGGATGGGGAACAACTTCATCTGGTTCTTCAAGCTTACCTTCGATTTTACGTCAGGTTTCAGTTCCTTTAGTTTCACAAGCTGATTGTAATGCTAAAGATTCTTATAACGGTGATATCAAAGATTCTATGCTTTGCGCAGGATATAAAACTGGCGGTAAAGATTCTTGCCAAGGTGATTCTGGTGGCCCGTTAGTAGTAAAACAAGCTGATGGAACTCCGATTTTAGCAGGAGTTGTTAGCTGGGGTGAAGGTTGCGCTTTAAAAAATAAATATGGTGTTTACGCTAAAGTAAGTGCTGCTCTTGATTGGATCAAAGCCACTTCTGGAGTTAAATAATTTAAACAGATACCGACCTTGGTCGGTCCTATGAATCATAAGAAGTCTACCTGTCTTTTGCAGGTGGACTTTTTTATTTTTACCCTCTGAGTCGGGGCCAATAAAGTCCTGAATACTTTGACGATTCCTCAGTAAAAGATCTATTCTAGTTCCCTATGGTACAAAAATTATTCTCCAAAGTTTTCGGAACAAGTCATCAACGCGAAATGAAGAAAATTCAACCGATTGTTGATAAAATCAATTCATACGAAGCGGGCTATCAACAGCTTTCAGATGAGCAACTTAAAAATAAAACAAAAGAATTTCAAGAGCGTTTAAAAAAAGGCGAAACGGTCGATGATATTTTGCCGGAAGCGTTTGCTGTTTGTCGTGAAGCTTCTAAGCGTTGTTTAGGTATGCGTCATTACGATGTTCAAATGATCGGTGGTATCGTTCTAAATCGCGGCGCGATTGCCGAAATGAGAACCGGTGAAGGTAAAACATTAGTGGCGACACTTCCTGTGTACCTCAATGCTTTGACTGGCAAAGGCGCTCACGTAGTATCAGTGAATGATTACTTAGTTTCGCGTGATGCGGAATGGATGGGTCGTCTTTACGGATGGTTAGGTTTAACGACAGGTATTATTGTTCATGGTTTAACAGATGCTGAACGTCGCGCAGCTTACGCGTGCGATATCACATATGCAACGAACAATGAACTTGGTTTCGATTACTTACGCGACAACATGAAATTCGATTTATCGGAATATGTTCAACGTCCACCGAACTTTGCCATCGTGGATGAGTGTGACTCGATCTTAATCGATGAGGCACGTACTCCGTTGATTATCTCAGGACCTGCCGAAGCTTCGACAGGTAAATACTACGCGATCGATAAAATCATTCCGTATTTAAAAAATGAAATTCATTTCAAAATCGAAGAGAAATCTAAATCAGCCAGCCTTACTGAAGAAGGTAATGCTGAAGTTGAAAAATTATTAAAATTAGACAATCTTTACGATCCAGCTAATATCGAAATTCTTCACCACGTGAATCAAGCGATTCGCGCGCATCACTTGTACCGTTTAGACGTGGAATATATGATCAAAGACGGCGAAATCGTGATCGTGGATGAATTCACAGGTCGTTTAATGCCGGGTCGTCGCTGGTCAGATGGTTTACATCAAGCTATCGAAGCTAAAGAAAAAGTTGAAGTTAAAAATGAAAATCAAACTTTAGCGACTGTGACATTCCAAAATTATTTCCGTATGTACAATAAATTATCGGGAATGACTGGAACAGCAGATACTGAAGCGGTTGAGTTTAAAAAGATTTATAACTTAGGTGTATTCGTTATCCCAACGAACAAACCGATTCAGCGTAAAGACATTGAAGATATCGTTTTCAAAACAGAAACGGCTAAATACAAAGCGATCGTTCGCGATGTTCGTGAACGTCATGCTAAAGGACAACCGGTTCTTGTTGGTACAGCTTCGATTGAAAAATCAGAAGCCATTTCTCGTTTCTTAAAAAATGAAGGCGTTAAGCATGACGTTTTAAATGCGAAACATCATGAACGCGAAGCTGAAATTGTCGCTTTAGCTGGCCGTAAAGGTGCAATCACAATCGCAACCAACATGGCCGGTCGTGGAACAGATATCGTATTGGGTGGTAACCCAGAAGTTATGGCGAAAAAAGAAGGATTCGAAGAGGGAACTCCAGAATTCAACGACGCTGTAAAACGTTTCAAAGAGCGTTGTGAAGCTGAGAAAAAAGAAGTTCTAGCTGCGGGTGGTTTATACATCGTGGGAACTGAACGTCATGAATCTCGTCGTATCGATAATCAGTTACGTGGTCGTTCGGGTCGTCAAGGAGATCCAGGCGAATCAATGTTCTATCTTTCTTTAGAAGATAATTTAATGCGTATTTTCAATGGTGAACGTATTCAAAAAATCA
>CAZXZW010000118.1:0-5185 GCA_964645745.1 uncultured Bdellovibrio sp. | reverse complement strand
GCCTTCAGCCGTCATAGACAAGGCTGCGCCTACGCTGTATGGAGATATCACGAAAGCTTTTTTAGATTCTAATAATTGAGTTACTAATTTTTCAGTCAAAACATCTCCATTAACGGCTATTGAAAAGATAAGTGCGGCAGAAAAGAAAAACTTAAACATGAAGTGGTCCAATCACTTTCTCTACAGCAGCAACTAAGCTTCCATCCATCATCATTTTATGAATTTTCGTTACATCTTTAGAGAAAATACGATCCGCTTCTTCATAAGGAACTTCTTTGCGGATATGATCAAACGCGGCTTTAACTCCCGCTGATGGTTTCAACGGAGCAATCATACTTAAACCTTGCGTGTTCGATAAGAATTCCATCGCCACAACATTGTAAGCATTCTTCACAATCGAAGAAAACTTACGAGCGGCTATAGTTCCCATTGAAACGTGATCTTCTTTTTCCGCCGAGGTCGGCATTGAATCCACACTGGCCGGATGAGAAAGAACTTTATTTTCACTGACAAGACTTGCACTGGCCACTTGAATAATCATATGTCCTGAATTCAAACCACCGTTCGGTGCTAGAAAAGCTGGAAGCTCACTCATCTGAGTAGAAATAAATTTAGAAATACGCTCATGAGAAATACTAGCCAAAGATGAAATCACGATGCCTGCAAAGTCCATCGCGTGGGCTACAGGCATTCCGTGGAAGTTACCACAAGATAAAATCTTACCGGCATCCGCGAACACTAAGGGATTGTCTGTGCTTGAATTCGCTTCTGTTTCTAAAACTTTAATCGCGTATTCAATTCCCATCTTCACCGCACCATGAACCGCAGGCATACAACGAAGAGAATAAGCATCTTGCACACGGTGATCACCAATCGCATGGCTTTCAGCAATCTCAGATGTATCTCCCATGATCCGTAATAAGTTCGTCGCCGTCTTAGCTTCACCACTATGCGGACGAGTCGCCGCAATCAATGGATCAAACGGCTTACGTGATCCACGAAGTCCTTCTAGTGACATGGCTCCGGAAATATCGACTAACTTAATTAATTGAACAGCTTCATAAAGTGATAACAAACCAACCGCTGTCATCACCTGACAACCATTGATCAACGATAAACCTTCTTTAGCTTTTAACTCTAAAGGCTTTACATTTTTATAGCTTCCACCCCAAACTTCGCCTTCTCCGATTAAAGCCAATGCTAAATGAGATAACGGAGCCAGATCTCCAGAAGCTCCAACGCTTCCCTGAGAAGGAATAACAGGAATCACATCATTATTTAAAAATTCTAAAATTTTAGAAACCACTTCCACACGAATGCCACTGTGACCGCGAGCCAAAGTATTCGCACGCAAGATCATCATGGCTTTTGATTGTGGTTTTGTGAACGGCTCACCGATACCCACTGAATGAGAACGGATTAAATTCTTTTGAAGCAATTCAATATCTGCATCTGAAATACGAACAGACGAGAAAGCTCCGAAACCCGTATTTACACCGTACATCACTTCACCGTTTTTAATACGGCCTTCGATATAATCACGAGACTTTTTAATTTCAGCTTCGGCTGATGGGCTCAAAGAAAAGGTTCCCTCAGAAAAAACCATTTCATTTAATGAGTTCATAGTTAACGTTTGACCATCTAAGATAAATTTTTTCATAAGTAATTCCTATTTCAGGGCTGCAATATTTTTTTTGTAATCTTGCGTGTTGAATACCGCTGAACCAGCAACTAGTACGTCCGCTCCTGCAGCCCAACACAATTTAGAAGTTTCAGCGTTCACGCCGCCGTCTACTTCAATTAAGTAACTTAATTTTTGATTTTCACGAATCGATTTTAATTCTTTAACTTTTTCTAATTGGCTGTCCATGAACTTTTGTCCACCGAAACCAGGCTCAACCGTCATCACTAAAACCAAATCAACTAAATGCAAAAAAGGTCTCATTTGATCGAGTGAAGTTCCTGGACGAGCGGTAATCCCCGGCTTAGCACCAAGATCACGAATCATCTTCAAAGTTGTTTCAACATGTTTAGTGGCTTCTACGTGAATCGTTAAATAATCGCTTCCGGCTTTAACGAACTGCTCAACGTAAATTTCAGGATTATCAATCATCAAGTGAACATCTAAAGGAATTTTACTTTTTGGCTTGATGGCCTTAACCACCGGCATACCAATTGTCAAATTCGGGACGAAGTGTCCATCCATCACATCAACGTGAACAAAACCGGCTCCGGCTACAGTGATCGCGTTAATTTCAGATTCTAAATTAGAAAAGTCGGCTGACAAAATACTGGGTGCGATCATTCGATTAGACAAAGGCTTCCCCTTTTTTCAACGAAACAGATTTAAGAAAATCAGAACTGCTCATTTTATTTTTTGATTCTGGTTGAACTGTTTTTAATATCAACTGGCCCGAAGATGTTTGAATAAACAAGCCTTCATCAGAAATTTGAGATATAAATCCCGGAGGAACTGTGGCATCGCTTGCAGTGTAAAACGTTTCATGAATTTTCAAACGTTTTCCTTGGAGCATCACGTAAGTCCCCGGCCCCATATTAAATCCGCGAACGGTGTTATGTAAGAATTTAGCAGGCTTATTAAAATCTAAAAGCGATTCTTCTTTTAAAATCTTAGGAGCGATCGTCACTTTCGTTTCATCTTGTTCAACTGGAGCTAAGTTTCCACGGATGTAATCCATCAACTCAACTTCTAGCAACTGGCAACCAAGCACCGCTAGCTGTGAATATAATTCTGCTGCTGTGATTTTTTCATCTAATTGAATACGACGTTCGCCGATCACACCACCAGCATCTAATTTGAAAACCATTTTCTGTAAAGCCACACCTGTAACAGTGTCACCCGCTTGCACCGATCTTTGAATCGGAGCAGCTCCACGCCACAAAGGAAGCAAACTTCCATGTACATTCACCGCACCGTAAGTGAAGCTATTTAAAAATTCGGTTGATAGAATTTGTCCGAACGCTACGACAACAGCCACTTCCGCTTTCCACGATTTGATCATTTCAAACGCTTCAGGCTCTTTACGTAAATTTTCAGGAGTAATCACAGGAATATTTTTTGATACAGCTAAAGTCTTCACCGGAGATGGTGTTAACTGCATCTTACGACCCGCCGGACGATCCGGCTGAGTCACAACACCGACCACCTCAAAGTGAGAATCATTTAATAATGTTTGTAAATGTTGAGCGGCAAAGTCTGGAGTTCCTAAGAAACAAACTCGAACGACGCTCATTATTTGCTCTCTAGCTTTTGTTTTTCAGCACGCTTCTTTTTCTTAGCGTCTTCTAGTTCTTCCGGAGTTGGATATCCGTTTTTCTTGATTTGGTTTTTAATCTTATTGGCTTTCATGAAGCTGATATGATCAATAAATAATGTTCCCGCTAAATGATCCATTTCATGCTGGATACAAATCGCAAGTAACCCATCTACTGTGAAAGTAAATTCTTTACCGTTCACATCAAAAGCTTTCACATCAATTTTTTCAAAACGTTTTACTGTTTCAAAGAAACTAGGAACCGACAAACAACCTTCATCAAAAGTAGTTGAACCGTAACCTTTAACAATCGTTGGATTGATCAACACTAAGGGCTGAGTGATTTTCTTTTCAAGATCCGTTAATTCATCGTAATCATAACGACGTTGTTCCGCATCACGAGGTAAAGTATCAATCACTAATAATTGAATCAGCTCACCGACTTGTGGTGCGGCCAAGCCAATACCTTTGGCGTCGTACATCGTTTCCATCATATCATCGACCAGTTTTTTCAACTTGGCATCGAACTTTGTTACAGGAACGGAAACTTCACGTAGGAGCGGATTTGGGTATGTTAAAATCTCTAATTTCATTCGTATAGATTTATACGATCATCGACGGAGGCGCAACAAGAAGTAACCACCTAAACTACCCATAAGCAAATTAGCTCCCCAGGCCGCAACAATTGGTGGAAGTTGACCATGTTGGCCAACAGTTTGGGCAGAACTATAAAGAATCCAATAGCCCATAACTAAACCTAAACACACAGAGACATTTTTAACCATGCCTCCACCGTGACGTTGATCACCAACTAAGAATGGAATGGCCAAAATACTCATCACTAATCCGGCCAAAGCAAAGCTTAATTTAGAATAATATTCGACTTCGTAACGAATCGTATCCAGGCCCGCTTCTTTATTTTTATTGATAAATCGAGACAATTCCGACTGTGTTAACAAATCACTAGTCTGTCCTGTATTTCTTAAATCTTGCGCGTCTTCGGACATCGAAACCGTTTTCTCTTTGAATTCAGTCAACATCGGAAAACTAGATTCTGTAGTGAAAACACTAATCGATCCATCGTGAAGCACCCACTGTTTTCCATTGAGATCGACATCTTTAGCCGTGATGAGCTGCAACAATTTCCAGTTCTCATCAAAGAAGTACAAAGTAAGGCCTTGAGCCCTATTTCCAGTTGAATTTAAAGTCTGAATATTAAATAAATTATTTTTTGAACGGTACCAAATCTTATCCGTTTTAATGGTCTGAAACTGACCTGGTTTTTTCGCGATATCGGTATAATAAATATAATTTTTTTGTTTCGAAAAAACCGGAAGAAGACGATCAGCCAATCCATAATCTAAAACCGCGATCACGATAATGGAAATAAAAATCCAACGTGAAACACGGAACAGGCTTAAGCCTGAAGCGAACAAGGCAATCAATTCTGAGCCTTTATTCAGAGTAGAAATCGTCATCACAGTACCCACCACTGTGGCTACTGGAATCATGCGATGTAGAATTTCAGGAAGATAAAAAGAATAGTATTTAATGAACGCGTCGGTCTCTGCGCCACTGAAACGAACTAAGGCTGACATCATATCTGTCGCTAAAAATAGCGTAACAAATACGAGTAATCCCGCAATGAAGGTCGTCCAAAAAAGGCCTAAAATATATCGATCTGCTCTATTCACGTAAAATAGTGTGCCTTACTCTTGACTGTGTAGTCATTGTATTATGTACTTAAGTCTAAGGTATCGGTATCACTCGTCATAAACATAATTATAAGGGAAACAAACATAATGCCATTGCGTATTCTGTTAGCAGATGAAAGCACAACCATAAAGAAAGCTTTTCAGCTCGCTTTAAGCGATCTCAGAGCCGAAATTAAAAGTGTACCTTCTGGCTTA
>CAZXZW010000117.1:0-5340 GCA_964645745.1 uncultured Bdellovibrio sp. | reverse complement strand
TATTGGTGACAGTTGTTAAAAACAATCAAAGCGTGCATCAGTCATTAGCTATTTCATATTTAACGGAAAGCTTTTTCCATTTAGATGAAAACAACGCTACAGTATCGCCAGGAAATTTCTATCGCAGTTTAGATGAAGTTGTGCAACGTCATAATCTTAAATAATAGCATTGCCTCCGGTCAGACTCGAGATTAGTCTAAGCGGATGATGGAATATATCGAAGCGATTCTTAAGTTAGACGTTTTTATTAATACTTTAGCCGCTCAAATGGGTTTATGGTTATACGCCCTTATTTTTTTAGTGATCTTCGCTGAAACCGGTTTAGTCTTCATGCCATTCTTACCGGGTGATTCTTTGTTGTTTGCCGTAGGTGCTTTGTCGGCCTCATCTCAATCTTTTGATATCCGCATTTACATTCCATTATTAATTTGTGCTTCAATCATCGGGGATAGCACGAACTACTTTGTAGGCCGTAAATACGGACGCAGTCTTTTTTATAAACAACATGCTTTATCAAGATTTTTTAATGTTAAATACTTAGAGCAAACCGAACAATTCTATGCGGAACGTGGTCGTATCGCGGTTATGATCGCACGCTTCTTACCAATCGTTAGAACTCTGGCTCCGTTCGTGGGTGGACTAACAAAAATGCCGTACAAAAACTTCGTCTTTCTCTCTTCAATTGGGTCGATTTTATGGGTTTCAACCTTCTGCTTAGCTGGGTATTTCTTCGGACAAATCCCTGTAATTCGTGAAAACTTTACACTCCTGGTGATGGGCATTGTAGGGCTATCATTATTGCCTCTTTGTATCGGTTTATTGAAGCGTGTTTTGTTGAAAAAAAATACATAGTTTCCTGGCTATCATTACAATTAAATACAGCTTTTTAATTAGTGGTTGCCTTCAGCCTTAAGTTTGGACAATATTCTCCTAAAACAATGCCACGTGCATGAATATCAAATGATCCTAAGGGGGATATAATGAAGATGTTAACTCTAGTATGTATTATTGCGGTTTCTGCAGTAGCTACAGCTCAAACAGCAACTACTAAAACGACAACAACTGCAAACACAGCTAAAGCCAAAAAAGCCGCTAAAAAAGCTAAGCTTCAAGCCGCTGACACAGCTATCAACACAACAGAAACTTCGGCAACATCATCTAAAACAGCCTCTGAAGTATCTGCTGCAGTTCCAGTTGCAGGAACGTCTACAGCTACAACAACTCCAGCTCCAACTACTAAGTCTTTCGCAGGATTCGTGATCTCTGACACAACAGCTGACCAATCAGGTATCGGCGGAGCAGCTGGCACTAACAATATCCAATCAGTAACAACTGTTGGTGGAAGCTACCAATTAACTCCTTCAACTAAAGTATCTATCGGACAAGCTTTCGAAACAGCTTCTAAAGGTTTTTACACAAACCCTGTTGAAGGTTCAGCGATGCCACAAGCGATGAAGGAAGCTGTAACAGCTCAATTCAACGATGAATTAAATAAAGATAACTTCCGTCCCATGTATGTTGAGCCAGCTATCAACACTGTTTTCACTAACTTCTTAGGAACAGACAGAACTAAAGTTGATTTCAGAGCTCGTTTAAATAACTACAATGCTTTATGGAATAAAGTTGGTGGAGCTGGTGGTATTGATCGTCACTACCAATTATCTTCAAACTCAATGAAAGCTTTATCTCCGCAGTTAGCATTAACGATGTACAATGAAGCTCGTGTTTACCAATACACTGATAATTCTGATGCTCAAACTCGTATTTCTTTACTTCCTGGAGCAGGATTCGCGATCAATGATCAGCTTTCTTTCTACCAAATCGCTGGTTACATCATTAATACAAAAGATGGTGCTTCTTTAACAAATAAACGTGAGCGTTTATACTTAGAGACTGGTTTAAACTATGCTCCAGTGGCTGTATCTGGATTAAACATTAACTTATTAGCGTTCCAAGATAAAATGATCGCTTCTCAAGTTAACGGCGAAAAAGTATCTAGCTTAGATCTTTATAGCTCTAACAATAATAACGATGGAACAGCTTCAAACGATTCAGTAGTTTACGAAGCGATCATCAACTACAACTTCTAATTTTCATTAATCAAAGTTGAAAATAAAAAACCCGGTCTTATAAACCGGGTTTTTTTATGCCTAAAATTGTTTTATAAAAATCATTCTTCTGGAGCACTTGGATCATCGACATCATTGGTAAGATCTTTACCGGCAGGTAAGTAGGGAAGTGGATCTACCGGAATTCCATCTGATTTTCTAATTTCGAAATGAAGATGAGGTCCAGAAGAACGGCCTGTATTCCCTAAAGCTCCGATCACTTCGCCTTGAGTCACCTTTTGTCCGTCGTAAACCACGATTTTATCTAAGTGAGCATACAAAGTCGCGTAACCGGTATTTTCACCGACCGTTTCGATCATGATCATTTTTCCGAAACCGTTAAAATCCTTACCTGTATAAATCACAACACCATCGGTACTGGCCATAACGGGAACTCCGCGCTGAGCGGCTAGATCGATTCCTTTGTGAGGGCGGCTGGCTCTGCGACCTTTGCGTTTTACACGAGGCATGAAGCCACGAGACATACGAGCTTCCCACACGGGCCAATCGAATAGTGGTTTTTTACTTTTAGCTTTAGCCTTGTTATTAGAATCAGTTTTTTTAATCGAGTTTTGTTGTTTGTTCACTTCGAAAGCCGGACCTTCGGAGTTATTGTTGTGAACGGGTTCGGTGCTACAAGCCGCAACCAGCGTAACGATTAAAAATAAAGATGAAATCAGTTTTATTTTTTTCATCTGTAAATAGGGAAGTTGTGACATAGTTCTTTTACCTGTTGTTTAACTCTAGAGTGTAGATCTGTATTTTCTGGATTTTTCAAAACTTCAGTAATCCATTTTGAAATTTGTTTCATTTCGGAGATTTTCATTCCACGCGTCGTTAAAGCTGGTGTTCCAATACGGATACCACTTGTTACAAACGGAGAACGTTTTTCATTAGGAACAGTATTCTTATTCACTGTAATTCCGGCATTATCTAAAATAGTTTCAGCCACTTTCCCGGTTATGCCTTCAGTGCCTTTACTTAAAGAAAGATCAATGAGCATCAAGTGATTGTCTGTTCCGCCAGTGACTAAATGGAATCCATCAGCTAGCAATGATTCAGCCAAAGCTTTGGCATTATCTAAAACTTGTTTCATGTAAACTTTGAAATCGGGTTGTAAAGCTTCTTTGAATGCAACGGCTTTACCAGCGATGATATGTTCTAATGGTCCGCCTTGAATGCCAGGGAAGATTCTTGAATTCATCAATTTCGCTTTTTCTTCAGAGTTTGTTAGGATCATTCCGCCACGAGGACCGCGTAAAGTTTTATGTGTTGTCGTTGTGATATAATCAGCGTAAGGAGCTGGGCTTTGATGATAACCTGTTGCCACCAATCCGGCGAAGTGAGCCATATCCACTAAAAGTTCGGCTCCCACTTCAGTTGCGATTTCACGGAATTTCGCAAAATCTAAATGACGAGAGTAAGCACTGTAACCTGCGATAATTAATTTCGGTTTTACTTCTAAGGCCGTTTTGCGAATCGTATCGTAATTAATTAAACCTGTTGTTTCATCTAGCTTGTAGCTGGCCGCTTTAAATAAAAGGCCGCTGAAGTTCACAGGACTTCCGTGAGTTAAGTGTCCGCCGTTAGATAAATCCATACCTAAAATAGTTTCACCTTGTTTTACAGCGGCTAAGTACACAGCCATATTGGCTTGAGAGCCTGCGTGCGGTTGAACATTGGCATAGCCTGCATTGAATAATTGTTTGGCGCGTTCAATAGCTAAAGATTCGATTTGATCGACGTAGTGACAACCACCGTAGTAACGTTTATTTGGATAGCCTTCCGCGTATTTATTAGTAAGAACTGATCCGCAAGCTTGCATCACTTCACGTGATGTGTAATTTTCCGACGCGATCATTTCTAATCCGTGATGCTGGCGCTGATTTTCTTGTTCGATGAGATTAAATACTTCTGTATCCAACATATAAACTTCCTTGAGGTTTTTTAACCTCTCGAAAATATTCTATGTAGATTGAGAAATCTTATCAACCCTTTGACGATGTCTTCCTTCAGAAAATTGCGTATTTATGAAGATATTGATCCATTTTATGGCATTTTCGGAAGACGCGAAACGCGATCCGATACAAATCACATTTGCATCGTTATGTTCACGACTTAATTTTGCGATTTCATCATTGTAAACTAAGGCTGCGCGAATGTGTGAAAACTTATTTGCACGCATCGCCATACCTTGTCCAGAGCCACAAATTAAAATCCCTAAACCGGTTGGGTCAGCTTTTAATTTTTCAGCTACAAGATTGGCGTAATCTGGAAAATCAACTGAGTCTAAACCTTTGGTTCCAACATCAATGTAATGAGGATTCATTTGAACCAGTAAGTTCTTTAATTCGAATCCGGCGTGGTCTGATCCGATGTAGATATTCATATTATTTCAACTTTGAGAAGATTAAGCAGCTGTTTGTGCCACCGAACCCAAAAGAGTTATTCATCACGTGATGAAGTTTGCCACCAGCTTCGCGTGCTGTATTTGGAACGTAATCTAAATCACATTCTGGACTTGGGCTATCTAGATTGATGGTTGGGGGAACAATTTGTGTTTCCAACGCCTTAATACAGAAAGCTGATTCAACTGCGCCTGCAGCACCTAGTAAGTGACCTGTCATAGATTTAGTTGAAGAAACCCAAACTTTTTTAGCATGGTCTTTCATAACACGTTTAACGGCATTTGATTCTAATGGATCACCAGTTGGCGTACTAGTTCCATGAGCATTTACATAACCAATGTCCGAAGGATTTAAGCCAGCATCTTTTAACGCTGATTCCATCGCCAATACGAAACCATTTCCTTCAGGATCTGGAGACGTGATGTGGTAAGCATCTGATGAAGCGCCATAACCAGAAATTTCACATAAAATAGGAGCATTGCGCTTTAAGGCTGATTCTAAAGATTCAACAATAAATATTGAACTTCCTTCACCTAAAACGAATCCGTCGCGATCTTTATCCCAAGGACGAGAAGCTTTTTGAGGAGCATCATTGCGAGTAGATAGCGCGCGCATATTACTGAAGCCAGCAATAGCCAAAGAACAAACGGTAGCTTCTGAGCCTCCAGAGATAACCGCGTCCATTAAACCAAAGCGAACATAATTGTAAGCTTCACCTAATGAATGTACCCCTGAAGCACAAGCTGAAGTGATCGTGTAGTTTGGTCCACGAGCTCCGTAAGTCATCGAGATCCAGCCTGGAGCTAGATTCGTAATTACGGCTG
>CAZXZW010000116.1:0-5347 GCA_964645745.1 uncultured Bdellovibrio sp. | reverse complement strand
ATGTCTGCTTCGGCGCGTTTCTTATTCTAGTTTGAATTATTTTGTAATGACGCCGAAAGGTTTTAAAGCCAAGGCGTCATTCATTTCTCCGTCGACCAATGGGCCGATGATGAATTTTTTGTGACGTCTTTTTAATTCATTCACTAAAGTCTCTGTGAAGAATGGCTGTTTGAAGTAAGTTAACGGATGAATCACTACGTCCGCTCTAAATGAAGCCGCTTCAATTAAATACATACTCTCTAAAGCTTTAATTCTTAAAATTTCAGGATCAGTTGTTCCGTAAATGTAAGTCGCTTGTTGTGACTTTAAATCTTTTGCGGGTGGATCGAACGCGCTGACAAAAAGAAAATTGCTACCTGAATCTAATCCGATTTTTTTCATGTTATCTACAAACACCGTTGTGCCTTGAAGAGGATTATCCTGCATGTTGAAAATAATTTTCTTAACTTTTAATTGATCTTTGTAGTTTTCAACTAACACAGCTGCTTTTGGTGTTCCATCAGCGACGTCGGTGAAAAGGCGGCTGTGAAGTTTGGCTGTGCTCTTTTTATCTAACTGCTTTTGAGCTTCGTAATCTTTATCAATGATAATCAATTTCAAATCTGAAGTGATCGCGATGTTCAAATAGATATTTTCCGAAGTTTTTAAACCCTCTGTTAAGTTCTCCGGAGTGAGGATCTTGAAAACTAAAGGATCCGTTGAACCTTGGTGCGTTCCGTTGGCAGCTCGTGTAAAAAATGGATGGCTGTATTCACTGTAAGGCTGCGACGTTCCCCAGATTTTGATCATAACGAAGAAGGCGAAGCTGACGGTAAGGGCGATGATAGTAGCAATAATTAATCTCATAAGCTTTATATTCCAGAGTTTCGCCTATAAGTCTACGAGGATGCCTAAGGCACTATTTTTAACGCATGAACTGAGGCGTGTGGGATCGATACCCTATGAGCGTGAGAATATTTTCATTTGCTTTTCATTAAGAACGGGCCTATACCGTACCTACTTAAATACGAATAATTTATACGTACATCTCCTTTCAAGCCTTTTTGATCGAACTTATACATTCTTTAAATTATAATAAGTATTTAATATAATTGGGAAACTTATGAACAAGATTAATAAAAAAACCGAATATGCTTTAATGGCCTTAAAGTACTTTGTCGACCAAGCTGCCGCCCAAACTCCGGTGGGTTTGATCAGCGCTAAAGACCTTTCTGAGAAGACGCATGCTCCGTTTGAAGTGATCGCGCGCGTCCTTCAAGCCTTGAGTTCTCGTGGAATTTTGAAAGCGGAATACGGCGTGAGCGGTGGCTACCAATTAGTTAAAAATTTAAATGATATTTCCGTTTATGAATTGATGAGCGTTTTAGAAAATTCGACAGAACTTGCAAAGTGCTTAGGAACGGATTCGGAATGTGAACTGAGTTCTAAGTGCACCATCATTAGTCCAGTCACTCATTTGAATTCGAAAGTTCAAAATTTTTATAAATCGATTTCTTTAGCTGAGGTTCTTCATGTCTGATTCGTACGAATACAAGTATGGTTTTGAAACTCAGATTGAATCGGACACAATCCCTAAAGGATTGAACGAAGACATCTTGCGTACCATTTCTAAAAAGAAAAACGAACCTGAATGGGTTCTTGAATACCGCTTAAAAGCTTTCCGTCATTGGTTAACCATGACTGAACCTGCGCAAGCGAAGAATAAATGGGCTGAAGTAAATTATCCGCCGATTGATTTCCAAGATTTAACTTATTACTCAGCTCCGAAAGCTAAAAAAGATCCGAAAACTTCAATGGAAGAGATCGATCCTGAATTAATCAAAACGTTTGAACGTTTAGGTATTCCTTTGCAGGAGCAAAAACGTATTTCAGGTGTTGCGGTTGACGTGGTTTTTGACTCAGTCAGTATCGCCACGACTCATAATGAAGAATTAGAAAAAGTAGGGGTTATTTTCTGCTCGATTTCTGAAGCGATTCATAAACATCCTGAAGTAGTTAAGAAATATTTCGGATCGGTTGTTCCTTACACAGATAATTACTACGCGGCTTTAAATGCAGCGGTGTTCTCGGATGGGTCGTTTGTTTATATACCTCGTGGTGTTCGTTGTCCGATCGATTTATCGACGTACTTCCGTATCAATGCGAAGGAAACAGGTCAGTTCGAAAGAACATTGATCGTAGCGGATGAAGGATCTTTCGTGAACTACCTTGAGGGTTGTACAGCTCCTCAACGTGATGAGAATCAACTTCACTCAGCGATCGTTGAATTAGTCGCTTTAGAACGTGCTGAAATTAAATATTCCACTGTGCAAAACTGGTATACGGGAGATAAAAACGGTAAAGGCGGAATTTATAATTTCGTGACTAAACGTGGTATCTGCAAAGGCTACAAATCTAAAATTTCTTGGACACAAGTTGAATCAGGATCTGCGATCACTTGGAAATATCCGTCTGTGATTTTACAAGGGGATTCTTCTGAAGGCGCTTTCTACAGCGTGGCTTTGACTCATGATTATATGCAAGCTGATACCGGAACGAAAATGATCCATATCGGTAAGAACACGAAAAGTACGATTATCTCGAAAGGGATTTCGGCGGGACATTCTTCGAATGCGTACCGTGGTTTAGTGCGCATCATGCCTTCGGCTGAAGGGGCTCGAAATTACTCGCAATGTGATTCGATGCTGGTGGGTGATCGTTCAAGTGCTCACACGTTCCCTTATATTGATGTGAAAAATAAATCAGCGACTTTAGAGCATGAAGCGACCACGTCAAGAATTTCTGAAGATCAGATCTTCTATTTAAAATCGCGTGGATTAGATTCAGAGAAAGCCATTTCGATGCTCGTGAATGGTTTCTGTAAAGAAGTATTTAAAGAATTACCTCTCGAGTTCTCGGTGGAAGCCGTGAAGTTGATCGAGATGAAATTAGAAAACAGTGTAGGATAATATGTTAGAGATTAAAAATTTACATGCGCGTACTGAAGAAAAAGAAATTTTAAAAGGCTTAAATCTTAAAGTGAATGCAGGCGAAGTTCATGCGATCATGGGACCAAATGGTTCAGGTAAAAGTACTTTATCTAAAGTGATTGCTGGAC
Organism: uncultured Bdellovibrio sp.; assembly: GCA_964645745.1. Lineage (GTDB taxonomy): Bacteria > Bdellovibrionota > Bdellovibrionia > Bdellovibrionales > Bdellovibrionaceae > Pseudobdellovibrio. The sequence continues at coordinate 2,250 of CAZXZW010000116.1, read as the reverse complement.
ATCCTGCGTACGAAGTGACTTCGGGCGAAGTAAAATACGAAATTAATTTCAAGATGCAAAACTTATTAGAGCTTGAGCCAGATGTTCGCGCTAAAGAAGGTGTTTTCTTAGCGTTCCAATATCCGATCGAAGTTCCAGGCGTAAGTAATTTTAATTTCTTACAAACAGCTTTCAATTCGGTTCTGCAATATCAAGGTTCAGAGCCCATGATGGAAGATGATTTCCGTAAATTCTTAACCGAGAAAATGAAATTAGTCAGCATGAAGCCAGAATACATTGACCGTGCGGTGAATGTCGGATTCTCAGGTGGAGAGAAAAAACGTAATGAAATTTTACAGATGGCGGTTTTATCTCCGCGTTTAGCTTTACTTGATGAAACAGATTCAGGTCTTGATATCGACGCTTTAAGAATCGTAGCTGACGGTGTGAATAAAATTAAATCGAAAGACAACGCGATTATTTTAGTTACTCACTACCAACGTTTATTAGATTACATTAAGCCCGATTTCGTTCACGTTCTTGCGGGTGGAAAAATTATTCAAACGGGCGATGCTTCTTTAGCTCTCGAGCTTGAGAAAAAAGGCTACGATTGGTTGATGTAATATGATGACGAAAGAACAATTCCTTACCTTTAAACAGAATCACCCTTTGGATAGCATCAAAGCGACCCAAATGCGTGATCAGGCTTTCGAGAATTTCGTAGCCAATGGTTTCCCTTCGAAAAAAGACGAAGCTTGGAAATACACATCACTGACTCATTTAAAAGATGCGTCTTTTGACTTAGCGACGGATGAAAACACGTTAACTCACGAAGATATGAAATGGGTTTCAAGCCAGCTTGATTCGTCGTATATCAACGTGGTTTTCACAAATGGTTTCTTTAATAATACTTTATCAGATGATGTGGACGATTTCTTCAAGGTCGAAGAAATCAATGCGGATGATTTTGCTCCAGTAGCTCCGACAGAACAAAAAGTGATTTCTTGGGCTCAGGCTTTCGCCAATCAAAAGTTCTCGTTTGAAGTAACTAAACTAAATCAAACAGAGCAAGTGATTCAGTTTACGTTCTTCCAAAGTAATGGAAAAGCGTTGTTTGTGAATCCGGTGACTGAGATTAGATTAAACGAAAATACTTCGGCAAAGATTATTTTTAATTACGTAAGCCGTGGGCAATCGGGTAACGTGGTGAATAGCCATGCTCAAATTAAGTTAGCACGTGCTGCGAATCTTCAGTTTTTACAAATTCAAAATGAAGTTCATGTTGATACACATGTATCTCGTGTGATTTTTGATTTGAGCCATCAAGCTCAGTTGAACAGTCTTGATTTGTCATTAGGTTCGATTTTAAGTCGTCACTATATGCAAGTCAACTTTAACGGTGAACAAGCTCACGCGGGTGTTTACGGAGTTGTGGCTTTAGGTGGAAAACAACATTCTGACCAATACACATTCATCAACCACATTAAGGGTTTAAATAATTCGATCCAAAAATATAAATCGATCTTAGCGGATCAATCAAATTCTGTTTTCCGTGGTCGTGTTCGTATTGAACAAGACGCGCAGAAAGCCAATTCGGAACAATTAAATAATTCATTGATGTTAAGCCGCGAAGCGAACGTCAGCAGCATTCCTCAACTTGAAATCTATGCGGACGATGTAAAAGCCGGTCATGGATCAACGGTGGGACAATTAAACAAAGAAGAAATGTTTTATTTCTTAAGTCGCGGGATTGATCAAGTGACAGCGACGAAAATGTTAGCTTATGGATTCGTGATGGAAATGGCGTCAGTATTTGAAAATAAACAAATGCAGGACAGAGTTTCTGCCGTATTAAACGAAAAACTGAATGGAATGTTTGTATGATTCATGTTCGCGATCAGTTCAAAGCGCTGACTCAAACTGTGAATGGTAAACCATTAGTATATCTTGATAGCGCAGCTACGTCGTTAAAACCGACGGTGGTCGTAGATCGCATTACTCAGTTTTATTCGTATGAAACAGCCAATGTCCACCGTGGAGCTCATTACTTAGCTGACCTTGGGACAGCTCACTTTGAATCAGCTCGTAACACGATTAAGAAGTTCTTAGGCGCAGCTTCAACAGAAGAAAGCACTTTCACTAAAGGCACAACAGATAGCATTAACATGGTAGCTGACTGTTATGGACAAAATTTCTTGAAAGAAAATGATGAAATCGTGATTACCGAAATGGAACATCACGCGAATCTTGTTCCTTGGCAAAATTTAGCTG
>CAZXZW010000115.1:0-5520 GCA_964645745.1 uncultured Bdellovibrio sp. | reverse complement strand
TAACAATTTTGAAGATTCACATCGGCTGAGACAAGAAGTTGATACTAATTTTTCAGATTCTTTTTTTTCAATAATCCAGCAGCCACTGCATAATTAAATTTACGAACCCCGTCCGAATTTTGAGCGCCATTCAGCAAAGCTTGGCGGTACAAGGCTTCATGCAAAATAAGTCCTGCCCGCGTTCTGTTTCCTGTTTCTGAATGATTATAAAGTCGCTCTGAAATATAAAATCTACGATCATCAGTTAAAAGATCTTTCCACTGGATGGCAAATTGCTCGATAAAGCAATTGGGGGCAGATGGAATATTCTCAGGGTGCGCATCCTCAATTTCTGGGATATCAGATTGTTTTTTTAAAAATGAAGGAATGTTTGCAGCCAATGATTCTGCGATGACACGCGTTGATTGCGCCAATTTAGGATCCACTGCAGCTAATCGTTCTATAAATATTTGAATATTTTTTTCGACGGTGAATGTGTCGGAGCCAAAGTCCACTTTTTGAATATCTTGTTTTTCCCAGTAATCTAATAAATCCAATGAAGCGATCTGAGTTTTGTTACTATTGCTATAACAGACAACCGCATCTCCACCGTTTCCCACTCGTCCGCCGTCTTTTTGCGCGAAAGCCCAAGAACCTAGGAATAAAAGCATAATTAAAAACTTCATAACACCTCAGTTGATTTATTAGGATTCGAAACTTTATTAATTTTTTGTGATAACGGGTAAAACTGAATCTGCATTTGGTACAATTGATCGACTGATTCGGGCTGAATATCATTTTCAATGGTATTGAGAAAGTCTCGGATCTTTTCTTTATACTTCGGCATATCGCTAGAATTCATCAAAAACATCAAAGCTTGAAACTCACGTTCAAGCACAGAGGTTTCTGTGACCTTTTTAGCCGCCTGACGTAAACAAGTTTTGTGATAGGCTTGAATGACACCTGAAGAAATATCGTCTGTCGTGGATACGTGCTCCACTTGAGCCGTATACTTACTTTTTTCACTTTTCTGAATCATATTCAATTGCAAAAGCAGATCAACAGCCGCCTTAATCTCTTTACCGGTATAGTCTGGAAAAATCGCGCCGAATTCTTTTAAAGTAAAAAAAGCCGTCCGAGAAAGTTCACGTAAAGCTAAAGGCAATGGACTTTTAAGTAAATTTTGATAGTCAGCATTGATCACTTTGGCATTTACTTTTTGAGAAGCCAAAGGGGACATCAAACTTGAGATGATTTTCTTTTTAGTTTCTTTATCAACTTTAAGTTTAGATACGACCACAGAATTTTTAAATTGAAGAGAAGACTGTTCATCCATTTTAAAATACTGAATGAGTTTATTGACCAGTTGAGTTCCCGCATCACGTTCACCGTTAAGAACTTTTGATAACGAAGCCGTTGATTTAAGACCTAAGCGCTTGGCCCACATGCCGATACTGAAACCCGGTCTCGATTTCTTTTTTTCGTTTAAATGATCGAGTAAATATTTTCGATAATCAAAAGCATTATTGCTACCCATGCTTCGATCTAAGCACATCTAGAATAGGCCTACAACTAAGCCTTATAACAATTGATTTCTATGCGTTGGCAAAAAAAGATAGACTCCACAACAAAGCCTAATCTGCCTAAAAAATAACTAGATGCCTACTCAGTTAAAGTGAGAACGAATCAACCTATCCCGACTCGCAATCTGCCTTCACAATTTGGCGAACTTCCTTTAGATTCATTGATTTTCGTTGGTCATCAAAGCCAATACATCGTAAGCAGTCTTTCGCAAAACTTAACGATCGTACGCTTAGCGATGGATAAAAATTCTTTGAATCAACACATCGTCTACGGAGCCGTAAAAAAATTGATCTTAGAAAAAGGCTTCGGCTATCAAACTGCAGGACTAGATAAATCTACTTCGATGCCGAATGCACAAAGCGTAGCTACACGTGGAATTATCAGAGATGTCGTTAAAGTTCCTCATCTATTGCGTTCTTACGCAGGTAAAGAATATTGCTCTTACCTTTTAGGCGTCGGACGTAGCGAGCAAGCTTGCAAAAAAGATTTAAAAGCCACCTTCCCTGTTTTACCTCGTTTTAAACTCACAAATAACAACACGGTAGTTGAATCGCGTTTCGGGACAGGTTTAGCAGACAAGGTGACTCGTATTCAGTACAAAGGCCCTCAGTTTGGTTGCGCCATTGCTGAAACTCAATAACTAAATACTAATTCTTACGTAATTGACGATCAATAATCTCTTTAAAAGCAGCGATTGGATAAGCTCCTTTTAAAGAGACGCCATTAACTAAGTATCCCGGTGTTCCTGAAAAATTAAACTTTTTCGCTTCTTCCGAATCGGCAGCTATTCGTTGATTAATCTTTTCATTTTTTAATGATTCTTCAACCTTCCTCATATCGGCTCCTACTCTCCTAGCTATTTCTTTAAGTAAAGATTCACCCTTACTTTGCATTTCTCCTTGTTTCTCAAAAACTAGGTTATGAAATTTTTCAGCTTTAGCGTGATCTTGCATAGCAATCGCTTCGAAGTAACGAGCGGCTGGTACGGCTAACGGATGGAAATCTAATGGTAGATGCTTAAATACGATTCGAACTTTGTCTCCGTATTCTTTTTTTATCTCATTTATAGTTTGATAGCCACGAGAACAATACGGGCATTGAAAATCTGAGTATTCCACGATCGTAATCGGCGCACTCTTGTTACCAAAAATAACTCGGGCTTCATCAATTTCTGGTTTAAGTGGATTTTTGAATTCTTCTTCACGCTGAATCTTCTCCGCTTGTTCGGCTCTATTGGCCGCTGTACTTTGAGCGCTCTGTTGAGCTTTAACCACAACATCAATAAATTGAGCCGGATCTTTTTCTATAGCTGAAAACACGATTGAGGGATCTGAGGCGATTACTTCCTTAAGTTGCTTGGCATTCGGAGCGCATGAGGCCAGCAAAATACCGGTAACCGATAAAACTGATAAGCGAGCTAGTTGATTCATTGAATCCTCCATTTAATTGTTGGATTACAGAATAACAGTTGGGATTTATTAGTTTGTCACCGTGTTGTAAATCGTTTGTAAATTAAACTTTACAAAACTTTAAGTCTGTACCCGACCGAACGTACCGTTTCGATCAACTGCTCATCAATCTTTTGTCTTAAAAGCATAATATGCGTATCTACCGTGCGAGTGGTCGGATAAACTTCGTAGCCCCAGACCTTATTCAAAATCTCGTCTCGAGAAAAAACTTTCTCTGGGCTTTCCGCCAACAACACAAGAAGATCAAATTCTTTTTTTACCAACTGAATAGATACGCCTTTGAAACTCACCTGATGACGAATACGATCAATCAGCAGAGATCCAACAGTTAAAGATCCTACCTGTTCAGATGACTTTGTTCTTAACTGAACGCGTACACGAGCAATGAGTTCACGCGCTTCGAAAGGCTTAGTTAAGTAATCGTTAGCTCCCATTTCCAGCCCAAGAACCTTATCAACGACTTCAGCTCGTGCCGTAAGAAAAATAACTGGAAGTGTTAACCCTTGTTTTCTGATTTCTACTAGAAAATCTAAACCCTGACCATCTGGCAACATCCAATCTAAAATAATCAGATCTATTTTTGTTTTAATTTGCTCTCGCGCTTGAGCTAAGCTCTCACTGATAACAACCTGGTGACCTTCTTTTAAAATGAGATCCTTAAGCGATAAACTAATATTTTGATGATCTTCGACAATTAAAACATGAGTCATTACTTTTGACCTCTTCGCAATAATATTAAAGTGAAAGTGGTTGGATTTTTAGAAAATCTTAAGCATGCTCCCCATTGATTTACGATGAATAAAATCATATTCAATCCTAACCCCATACCTTGGCTTTTTTGACTTTTCACGAAAGCTTCAGTCATCTGATCTATCGATTCAAATTCATTTTTTCCATGATCTTCCACAGAAATTCTTAGATATTTCTTGTCATGTTCCAGCTTAATGACAACAGGAGGCTTTCCATGGACAAAAGCATTCTGTACTAGATTAGATAAAATAAACTTAAGCCAAAAAGGATCAACGACTAAGCTACAATCTTCAGATGGAAGATCACAAAGCACTTCTTTATTAAGATCCAAAGCAAAATCATTTATCCAGTTTTTGACCGAAGAAATTTCAATATTTTTAAATTGAATCTTATGACTTTCAGTTTGAAGGTACGTCCTACTCACTTCAATAATTCTCTGCATACGATAAACTTCCGTCGAAAGCCGAACCAGCAGATCCTGACCTTCAACATCGAGTTTACTTTGTTTAGCTGACATTTGCTCGATCATCAGCAGCATGGCACTTACTGGCGTTCTAAACTCATGACTTAAAACTTGCAAAGAGAGTCTATGCTTAATTTGCGCTTTACTTTTCTCATAGAGTCCTTTGATATAAAATCCAAAAAAGCTAAAAAGAAAAAGCCCCATTAAACAGAGAATAACAAAAGAGTATCGATTGAAATAAGCCTGACTTTGGCGCGAGTTATAGGTCCAACAGCTGTTTCCAATTTTTATGATACAACCAACGTCCTCATTGTCCGATCGAACTTCAAACTGACTATTCTTAACCATCTGATGAAAATCAGCAGCTGAATAAACCAAGTAGCTCAACGGTGAAAACCCCAGTCGATCTTGATCCTTCAATAATATATAGTCTGAAGTTAAAATCATCTCCTCACCACGAATAATCGATTCAACTTCTGCTTCTTTAAAACGTGATAAAATTGAGAACTTAGCATCTTCGATTTTGAATCTCTGCAAAACTTCCTTCAGTTCTGAAATTTTAAAATAAGACAGATGCTGTTCGACCCACTTTTTCTCATCATCGATCAGCTTAGGATACATAGAAATCAAATAGGCATAACTGGAACCTTGTTGATCAGCAAAAGGAGGAGTCGAGAAAAAGTCATTTGGCAAGGGACCTAATCCAGATAAGAAAACTTCAAGTTTTCTTCTTTTCTCATTTTCAAGTGTAGCGGCGTCTCGAATTTCATCTGCTCTAATTTGTTTCTCACTGCAGTTTTTACAGCTAGGAAGGTGTAACCCTCTGAAACTTAAAAGCGGATGTAGAATTTGAAATTGACCACTATTTCCATAAATTTCAGAAAAATTAATCTCTGTTAAAGGCTTTGTATTCAAACGAAACTGCTCAATCGTATTTTGTATTTCAATACCGGAATTTTGCGTAGAGTAAAATAAACCTTTTTGACTTGCTGTTTGAGCCCAATAGATAAAAATCGACATCAAGCCTGCGAATAAGCACAGAAGTCCAAAGTGATTTTTAACAAATGATGTTTTCAATCCATCTCCATTAAGCCAAGCTATCATAGCCAGCGAACTCTTATGTCAACTGATTGTAAAGTCGGTGTAAAGGACAAATAACTGGACCATTTTGATATATGATCAGAGCGGTATATTTTTGAATTTTAAAGGATTTTTAAAAATTGGTTGCGGGGGCAGGATTTGAACCTACGACCTTCGGGTTATGAGCCCGACGAG
>CAZXZW010000114.1:0-5719 GCA_964645745.1 uncultured Bdellovibrio sp. | reverse complement strand
TCGCTTCTGCTGGATTAATAACTTTTTTATCTTCGATAAAATCCCCTAAGTGAGAATCTTCTTCTTCACCCACCGGAGTTTCTAAGCTGATAGGCTCTTTCGCAATTTTTAATACTTTGCGAACTTTGTCTACCGGCATATCCATTTTATCTGCGATTTCCTCAGGCGTTGCTTCACGTCCTAATTCTTGAATCAACATACGTTGAGTTCTGACCAATTTGTTGATCGTTTCGATCATGTGAACTGGAATACGAATTGTACGGGCCTGATCGGCGATCGCACGCGTGATAGCCTGACGGATCCACCAAGTCGCGTATGTCGAGAACTTGTAACCACGACGGTACTCGAACTTATCAACGGCTTTCATAAGACCGATGTTACCTTCTTGGATTAAATCTAAGAATTGTAAACCACGGTTTGTATATTTTTTAGCGATAGAAACAACGAGACGTAAATTCGCTTCAACTAATTCAGATTTCGCTGCATCCGCTTCGCGTTCACCTTTCCAGATGGCCGTGTAAGTTTCTTGGATCCAACGGAAATTCATTTCAGTATCAACGTGAAGACGTTTTAAACGAACTTCAGCTTCTTGAGCTGAAATCGTGTAGGTACGGAATTTACCGTAGCTGTGACCCGTTTCGCGAGTCATCTTCGTTAATTCTTTTTCATTTGTTTCAATTAATTTTAAACGATCAACCATAGCGGCAACATCTTTAGAGAATGTTTTTTCAACGCCATCTTTGATACGTTTTCTTAATGATCCCATACGGTTCACTAAGTTTTTGAATTTAATCACAACACGATTGATTGTCTTACGGTTGAAGTTGATTGATTCAAAGTTAGCCATTAACGCTTCGTTAAGAACTTGAACTTCTTGAGTTAACTTAGCTTTAACATCCGCTTTAACAGTTTCATCACGTAATTGAACGAAGGCTTTTTCAGTATCTTTTTGATATTGAATAACCACGCCGATTAATTGGTGAATTTTTTCGATGTATTCTTTTTCATCGTATTGGTGATCTTCATCTTCAAGACCACGGAAGATCGCTTTAACTTTGATACGACCTTGATCAAGACGCTTACCTAAGTTGATGATTTCGAAAGTTCCTAATGGAGACATCAACATGGCGCGAACGATTTCACGTTCACCCTTTTCAATACGACGTGCAATTTCAACTTCGCCTTCGCGAGTTAATAATGAAACGGAACCCATTTTGCGAAGGTATAAACGAACAGGATCGGCCGACTTAACGTCTTCCACTTCCTTAGCGTCTTCTTCGTCTTCTTCATCTTTATCAACATCTGATAAGAACTCTTCACGCTCTTCTTGTTTAGCTGCTTCAGAGTACTCAGTGATAACAACACCGTTGGCTTCTAACGAGTGCATGAACGCATCAAGCACAGACGCAGCAACAACTTCGATTGGTAATGCATCATTGATCTCTTCGATCGTGATGCGACCTTTTTCTTTCGCTAACTTGATGAGCTTCTGAAGCTCTTCTTTAGCTACAGCATCTTGTTCAGCGATTGTTAAAATTTTGTTTTCTGCTTTTTCTGGCTGAGTTTGTTTTGGATTAGAACTAATAATATCACTCGACATAAAACCTCACTCACGTTTAAAAAACTAAATCACAAGAACTATTTTTTTAGAGACAGTCGGCTTTTCTGCAATTCGACAAATTCTTTTAGCTTATCAACATCAAAACCTTGTTTGTCGGATTTGATATCTCGGGCCATGATCTTCGACTGCGCTCTAATAAAATTTTGCTGAATCTTTTTAACTAAATCCGATAAATATTTTTGCTCTTTTTCAACATCAAATTCTTGGTGGTGGGGCGACGCCGCCGCTGCACCCAAACTCGAGTTTGGAAATAGCATTTCTGGTTTATCGATTTTATCAATCAGCAAAGTGAAGAACTTATCAAATTTAGCAGGGCCTTGTCTATAAACTTGCTCTGCAATCTCGAGGATTTTACGAAGACCTAAATGATTGATTTGGCTTAGTATTTGCTTAAAGCCGAATGTCTGCGTACTCGCGGAAACTTCAGAGTTCTCATTCGATTCTTCTTTCGAAGTTGTCTCTGAATATTGAAGGAGCCATTCAAAATTGGCACGACTCTTGAGCCCCATCTGTAAAAGCATAAGTTCGACTTGATTGGCATCTGAGATCTTAATTTTCTCAGTCAATGCACCAAACGGATCATTCGGATCAAGCTGTCTTTCATAGTTTGCACTCGAGTTTTGAGCACCATTAGCCTCTGAAGGAGCTGCATTTTGCGATTGTAAGTTTTGCATACTTTGACCACGATTTGCCTCTGGTGCGCCTTGTCGGTTAGCGTTATTTCCACCTACAGAGCTGGCTTGAAGAGCCGAACGGAGCCAATCCTTCGTCACATTCATGCGCATCATGAGGTCTTCCGCGTACAAACCTTTCAAACGATTATCCGACATCGCATCAAAAATCGGTTTCAAACGATCCACTAATTTTACTTTTTGTGAAGCTTCTCCTCGATAATCTGTCATCCAACTTTGCAAAACAACATTAAATAAATCTGACGACTTTTGGATTTTTTCATTCATCGCCGCTAACCCAAATTTATTCACGTATTCATCCGGATCCTTCGCATCGGTTAACACTAACCCGCGAGGATACAAACCTTGAGATAATAAAATGGATAAACTTCTTTCGGCTGCCATTTGGCCTGCTTCATCTCCGTCAAATAGGACCACGACATTATTGGTCATACGTTTGATGAGTTTGGCGTGCTCATGGGTTAGTGCCGTTCCCATGCTAGCTGCCACATTTTTTAACCCAGCTTGGTATAAACTAACTAAATCCATGTAGCCTTCAACGATCACCACGCAATCTTCAGAGCGAATATATTTCGCCGTTTGCGCGAGTCCGTAAAGAACTTTACTTTTCGAAAACACAACTGTTTCCGGAGAATTTAAATATTTTGGTTCGCCTTGATCATGGATACGACCACCGAAAGCCAACACTTCACCGCTTGGCGAGATGATCGGAAACATAAGCCTGTCGCGGAAAAGATCGAAATAACCATTTCCCTCTTTACGAGCTTTGACCAGTTTCGCTTCATCCGCCAAAGGCATCGAGAAATTATTTTTTTGTAAATGCAATGAAAGACGATCCCAATCCGTTGATGAATATCCGATTTGAAATTCCTCAATCGTTTCTGGAGTTAATTTTCTTTTTAAAATGTACTGCTTGATCGGAGAATCGGTCGGAGAACGCTTTAAAGTTTCACGGAAAAATTCCGCAGCCACTTTATTCATTTTCAAAACTTGCTTCTTCGTATCTTGAGCTTGATTGTACTGATCTTGTTTTCCATCATTCACCACAGGAACTGGAATACCATGACGATCCGCCAAGTATTCCAATGCGTCTGGAAAATTCATGCCGTTGTAATCGCGTAAGAAAGTAAAAATGTTACCGCTCTTTTTACAACCGAAGCAGTGATACACCTGTTTCGCCTCACTCATCGAGAACGAAGCGGTCTTTTCCTGATGATCTGGAAACGGACAACGCCCCATGAAGCCTGCTCCACTGGGTTTTAACTGCGTGTATTGTGAAATAATATCTAATAAGCTGGAGGCTTCAGTGACTTTGTCGATAAACTCTGGCGGGTATCGCATCAAAGACCTCCTTTAGAAAATTTAAAAACGGAAAAAATACGATATAAATATATATGGGTCGAAAAATTAAACTGGCAAGGCTGCTAATTTAGCTTTGATAATCTCGCTGATCATCTTGCCGTCAGCTTGTCCCGCTGTGCGAGCTTGAGTTTCTTTCATCACAGAACCCATATCCTTCACAGATTTCGCGCCTACAGCCACAATCACGTCATTAACGATTTTTTCAACTTCGGCTTGGCCCATTTGAGCTGGCATGTAAGCTTCTAAAACTTTTAATTCAGCTGATTCTTGGTCAGCTAAATCGTTACGACCTGCTCCTGAGAATTGCTCGATAGATTCTTTACGTTGTTTAACTAATTTTTTAATTACGCCCATCACGTCGTCGGCAGTAATTGGGTTTGGACGAGAATCGATTTCTTTATTTTTGATAGCTGATTGTAAAAAACGAAGTGTGTTTAATTTTACTGAATCTTTAGCTAACATTGCTGATTTGATATCTGCGGTGATTTTTTCTCTGATTTCCATAAACCATCCATTTACTATTTTTGAGATTTTTTGATTGGAGACAACTTTCAACATAGAGTCTAAGTTGTAAAAACCCAGTCCTCACAAAAGCAAGGACTGGTCGTAATAAAATTACTCTTCTCTTGATCTGAAGCCGCCTGTACGTACTTTTTTATGAGCGCGTTTACGAGCAGCGATAGATTTCTTCTTACCAGCTACGCTTGGTTTTTCGAAGTGTTCGCGTTTTTTAACATCAGAAAGGATTCCTGCTTTTTCACAAGATTTTTTAAATTTTCTGAATGCAGATTCGAAGCTTTCGCCGTCACGAATTTTAACTAAAGCCATGATTAAATTCACCATCCTTCCAACATTGAAATAAAACACATATACATGTATTTTTAACTCTAATAGATATACTATGTAGAATAAGGATCTGAAACTATGACATCTGACAATCAAACGCAAGAAATTGGTGCAAATTTCGACGTAAAAATGATGAAAAGAGCCTTAGATCTGGCTCGTAAATCCGAATCTATCGGCGAAGTCCCGATTGGTGCTGTGATTACCGACAAAAATGGCAAAATCATAGCCCAGTCCACCAACCTCCGCGAGACCAAATGCACCGTTCTTGGGCATGCCGAACTGGCCGCCGTCCACCGAGCCTGCAAAGCTTTGGGGTCTTGGAGGCTCACCGACTGTACGATGTACGTTACTTTGGAACCTTGTTTTATGTGTGCTGGAGCTTTAGTTCAGTCCCGTATTGGTCGAGTTGTCTTCGGAACACGTGATCCCAAAGGTGGAGCCTTAGTCACCATGGCAAGCTTAGGAAAAGACGCACGGTTGAACCATCAATTCGAAATAACCGAGGGAATTCTAGCAGAAGAATGTGGAAACATTTTGAAAACCTTCTTTAAAAAGAAACGACAAGAAAAAGCCTAGACATAAAACTAGCGCGACTAGCTTTCTCTCTGAAACAGAGTCAAAATTAAAGCTTATGAGAAAATTATTTTCAGTTTTAACACTAGTGGCTTTCTTTTCAACGCCCATCTTTGCAAGTACAGTTTGCGATTGGGACCTAACGACTACGCGCAGACTTTTACGCGGTAGCGGCTGTATGGAAAAATCAAAACGCATCTGTTCTGGCTACGTGACTTGCGAAAAAGACGGCGTGAAAACGACGCGCTTAGCGACGTGCTCAGCCAACAATTGTTCAAATGATAAAGCCACAAGTTGCGCCATGGAACAAAGCTATGGATCTAGAAAACCTTCCATTGCGAAATCATCGCAAGAAAAAACGCCTTCTCAATCTGGTGGGACACACAACTAATGAAAAAATTATTCTTTACTCTTATATTTATCATCGCTGGAAATTTAATGGCTTTACCTGACAATCCTAGCAGTAAATCAACTCCCACTGACTACAAAGTGAGTGATGCGAATTTAACAAAGTTTATTTTTAACGAAATCAAAACCAATAACGAGCAGCCTGGCGATATTACATTTTTGTATGAACAGTACAAATTAGCTTCTCGTCAACATTGGATCAAAGCTACAGAACAAC
>CAZXZW010000113.1:0-5765 GCA_964645745.1 uncultured Bdellovibrio sp. | reverse complement strand
ATCACGAAGGTCTTCTTTCGATCAATGATCCTGTTAAAAAATATTTCCCGAATATTAAAACGAAGGCGACCGTTTTGGATGTCTTAGGAATGTCTTCTGGAATTAAATTTAAAGAGGCTTTTGAGGGTTTTCCAGTTGATTTAGATTTAACGAATATGATGTATTTGGATGGTCACGCTAAAGGGTATGTGAACTACATGATCACAAATCCTGTTTCTGAAGCAGGAAAGCCAGGTGAGTATTTTAACTACGCTAGTGGAGACACTAATTTGTTAATGGGGATTTTACAAAAAGCCATTAATAATCAAAGCGTTTACAATCAGTATCCTCGAGAAAAATTATTCAAACCATTGGGAATCACTGATGTCACATTCGAGCAAGATATGGCGGGAACATTTGTCGGAGCTTCGTATATTTATTTGAAAGCTTCGGACTATTTAAAAGTCGGACAGCTTTTAATGAACAAAGGGTATTACAACGGAAAGCAAATCATTCCGGTGAAATACTGGGAACTTATGAACAAAGTCGCAGACGGTGTTCAGTACAAAGTGCAAGCGGGTAATGAAGTGAATAAAGCTTACTCGATGCAAGTGACGACAAATCTTCCGATCGAAGGGCGTAATCAAGCTTCAGCTTATGATGATCTTCCGTTGGATGCGTTGATCATGTACGGACATCAAGGTCAAATTATCGTATCGAGTCCTTCGCAAAAATTAGTGATCGTGAAGTTGGCTATGGATAAAAAAGTTTTGAATCGTATTAACTTCTATTCGGCCGTTAGAAAAATGATTGAAGAAAAAGGAATTCCCTACGAGACGGTGGGTTCGAAACAAGGTAAGCGCGCTGTCGCAATGGTTCCTGATTTTCATGAAGATGATAAAGAGGAAGATCGTGATCGTGGCTTGATCGGCACGCTGTTAGGTGTTCCGCATTTGCTTCGAGCCTACACGGTGAAAGAATACTGTTCGTGCCGCCTGGTAGTGGGTCGAAGTGAAAAAGCTTGCAAAGATGACCTTCGCGCGACGTTCCCAATTCTTCCAAAACTGACAATCAAAGATGATGGAACTGTGACCGCAACTTTGGGTCTAGGTCTGTTTAAAAAGGCCAAAGCTTACTACCGTGGAAAAAACTACGGCTGCACTTTGACCGAATCGGAATAATTTAAACCAGTCGTGCAGCGATTTCGTCGAACGCTTTTGATTCTGCTGAATCTGGATAGCTTTCAACGATCGGGATGCCGGCTTCAGAACCTAACGACACATTCGTGTTGAAAGGGATCTCTCCTAGTTTCAAAATGTTTTTAGATTTTAAATAAGAGTCCAGCTCTCCTTTAGGGAAAAGTTGAATTTTTTCGTTGTTAACCGGGTTCAACATGTAAGACATATTTTCGACGAAGCCTGCGATTTTGATCGAAGTTCTTTCAAACATATCCACAGCTTTTTTGGCATCAATTAATGAGATATTTTGAGGAGTTGAGACGATTACCGCTGAATCAACTTTAACTTTCTGTGCCACTGATAATTGAACATCGCCCGTACCCGGAGGAAGATCGATAATCAAGAAATCAAGGTTTCCCCATTCAACATCTTTGAAGAACTGATCCATGGCTTTAAATAACATCGGACCACGCCAAACGATCGCAGCACTTTCTTCAACTAAGAAGCCCATGCTCATCACTTTGATGCCGTAGCGAGTAAGAGGTTGGATTTTATTTCCATCGATTAATTGTGGTTTTTGGTTCACAGCACCCATCATGCGTGGAAGAGATGGGCCGTAAATGTCTGCATCTAAAATTCCCACAGTTCCGTATTTTCTCAGACTTAAAGCTAGGTTAGTCGATACCGTACTTTTTCCAACTCCGCCTTTGCCAGATCCGACTGCGATGATGCGTTTTACGCCAGGAATTGAAATTTGTTGGTCAAAAGGGTTGGTCGCCATAAATACTCCTTACATAGTCTGAGTAATTCTAATAATATAATTGGTAGTGAATAGCCAGCAGCTTTTGTACATAAACATCTTTCTAGGGGTTGTATTCCTACTCTATTTCCTTTTTGGTCGAAGTAAGCCAAAGGAACCAACGCGTCTAAATTTGAAAAACAAAGATACTCCTTTGGAAAAAGCACCTCACCCCGATCAACTTGATAGTCATAAAAAACAGCAGCCGCAGATCACCTCGAAGATGACGATTCTAGAGCCGGAAGATAACTCTTTTAAGGTAACTCCTTCGACGCAAGCGTCGCCCAAAAACTTAGCCATCTTTTTCATTTATAACGGTCACGACTGGGAAGCGCACGATGTTTTAGGTGTTGCTCAGGGAGCCAACATGAAAATCGTGACGGAATGTTACCAAGAGTTACTACGCGTGAGTGACCCGAAATCCTATGAATTTTACGAGGCCGCTTACAAGGCGATTTTATCAAAAAAGCGGCGCGACGTGCTATGACCAATTCACCCCAATCAGTTAAATTTTTAGAACCTAACAACCCATACAATTCGGCTGCAACCAGCAGCAAGAAAGTGAGCCTGTCCCATGTCTAATCCTCCAGAAATTCGTTACCTCAAAGATTTAAATACTCTGGTCAGTCTTTCGAAACGACGTGGATTCGTTTTCCAAAGTTCTGAAATTTACGGAGGCTTAGGAAGTTGTTGGGATTATGGACCGCTTGGTTCGTTAATGAAATTAAATGTGAAGCGCGCGTGGTGGAATGCTATGACTCGTCGTTCAGACATCGTTGGTCTTGATGCCGCGATCTTGATGCATCCAACAGTTTGGAAAGCATCAGGTCACGTCGATGGATTCTCGGATCCATTGGTTGATTGCAAAGAATGTAAAACACGTTTCCGCGCGGACAATACAGATTCATACATCAACAAAAAACAATGTCCTCAGTGTGGATCTAAAAATTTATCTGAAGAGCGTAACTTCAACTTGATGTTTAAAACTCACATGGGTCCTTTAGAAGATACAGGATCAGTGGTTTATCTTCGTCCGGAAACAGCACAAGGTCACTTTGTGAATTTCCAAAACTGTCAGCAATCAAGTCGTTATAAAATTCCATTTGGTATCGCAGCGATTGGAAAATCTTTCCGTAATGAAATCACGCCAGGAAACTTCATTTTCCGTACGCGTGAGTTCGAACAAATGGAAATGCAATATTTCGTCAAACCTGGAACCGACGAGAAATATTTTAACGAATGGAAAGAACGCCGTTTGGCATTCTACTTAAAATACGGAATCAAACGCGAAAGCTTAAACTTTAAAGACCATGATAAATTAGCTCACTATGCGCGCGCTGCGGTCGACGTTGAATTTAAATTCCCAATGGGGTTCTCTGAATTAGAAGGTATTCATAACCGTTCTGATTTCGATTTAACTCAACATTCTAAATTCTCTGGTAAAAACTTAGAGTACTTCAATGAAGCGGAAAAAGAAAAATACATCCCTTACGTCATCGAAACAGCCGTAGGTTGTGATCGTTTATTCTTAGCATTCATGTGTGATGCTTATCGTGAAGAGGTCACGAAAGACGAAACAGGAGCAGAAGACGTACGTGTAGTTCTTGGATTCCATCCAGACATCGCGCCGATCAAAGTGACGGTTTTACCTTTATCTAAAAAAGAAGAATTATCAATTCCAGCAATGAAGCTTCGTGATCAATTAGCGGAAGACTTCGATGTATCATACGATGAAACAGCTTCGATTGGTAAACGTTACCGTCGTGCCGATGAAATCGGAACACCGTTCTGTGTAACTTACGATTTTGAAACAATTAACGATCAAGCCGTGACAGTTCGTCACCGTGATAAAATGACTCAGGAAAGAATCAAGATCTCTGAACTGAATCAATATATCGCCGTTCAACTTAAATCATTTTAATAGGGGAAATTTGTTATGAATACTTCAACAAATACACGTCCAGAAAAATTTGTCTATTACTTCGCAGCAGGGGAAGCTGAAGGTAATGTCAGCATGAAGAATACTTTAGGTGGAAAAGGCGCCAACCTTGCTGAAATGACAGCGATTGGTTTACCAGTTCCTCCTGGCTTTACGATTTCAACTGATATCTGTACCAGCTTTTACAACGAAGGCGGGAAGTTACCTGAGTGGGTCAAGCCTGAAGCGTTAAAAGCTTTGAGCCGAGTGGAAGCGAAAATCGGAAAAAAATTCGGTGATAATAAAAATCCGTTATTAGTGAGTGTGCGTTCAGGAGCTCGTGCTTCAATGCCAGGTATGATGGATACGATTCTTAATTTAGGTTTAAATGATGAAACAGTTTTAGGTTTAGCGACTTCATCAAACAATCCGCGTTTTGCGTGGGATTCATACCGTCGTTTCATTCAAATGTATTCTGATGTTGTGATGGGAATGAATTCATCATTACTAGAAGTGACATTGGAAGATATGAAAGCGGAAAAAAACGTTCATAACGATAATGATTTAACTGAAGATGATTTAAAAAAATTAGTCGCTAAATTCAAAGATATGGTTAAGCAAATGACGGGTGAAAAATTCCCTTCAGATCCCCATGAACAATTATGGGGAGCGATCAGCGCCGTATTCCGCAGTTGGAATACACCGCGTGCAATCACGTACCGTGAATTACACGATATCCCGGCAGCGTGGGGAACAGCGGTCAACATTCAATCGATGGTTTTCGGAAACTTAGGTGATGATTCAGCTACAGGAGTTGCGTTTACGCGCGATCCAAGTACAGGTGAAAAGAAATTCTACGGCGAATTCTTAGTTAACGCTCAAGGGGAAGACGTTGTTGCGGGAATTAGAACGCCGCAAACGATTTCAATCTTAAAAGAAATCATGCCTGGGCCTTACCAAGATTTAGAAACGATCTACTTAAAACTAGAAAATTATTTCAAAGACATGCAAGATATCGAATTCACAATCGAGAAAAATAAATTGTGGATGCTTCAAACACGTAACGGAAAACGTACGGCCAAAGCGTCTTTGCAAATTGCTTGCGACATGATCGATGAAAAATTAATTACTGAACAAGAAGCGTTGTTAAGAATTGATCCAGCATCGTTAGATCAATTACTTCATCCAACACTTGATCCGAAAACAGCGAAAACTTTATTGGCTAAAGGTTTACCAGCGTCTCCAGGTGGAGTATGTGGTGAAATCGCGTTTACTCCAGAAGATGCAGTAGCGTTAAAAGAAAAAGGTAAAAAAGTTATCTTAGTTCGTGTTGAAACTTCTCCAGAAGACATCGCTGGTATGATCGCGGCTCAAGGTATTTTGACTGCTCGTGGTGGTATGACATCTCATGCGGCCGTGGTAGCTCGTGGTATGGGTAAATGTTGTGTGGCGGGGTGTTCGGAAGTCAGCGTTGATTACGCGTCTGAAACAATGAAAGTCAAAGGCTACGTTCTTAAAAAAGGTGATATTATCACGCTTGATGGTGGAACGGGTGAAGTCTTCTTAGGTGAAGTTAAAACGATTGAACCAAAACTTGATGGAACTTTTGATCGCATTATGAAAATGGCTGATCGTGTTCGTCGCATGGGTGTTCGTGCTAATGCCGATACTCCGAAAGATGCGCAAACAGCTCGTGATTTCGGTGCAGAAGGTATTGGATTATGTCGTACAGAGCATATGTTCTTTGGTGTAGATCGTATCGATGCAGTTCGTGAAATGATTATTGCCGAAACAAAAGCTGAACGAGAAAAAGCGTTAACGAAATTGTTACCGATGCAACGTGATGATTTCTACCAATTATTCAAAATCATGGATGGATTCCCAGTTACGA
>CAZXZW010000112.1:0-5780 GCA_964645745.1 uncultured Bdellovibrio sp. | reverse complement strand
CTAGTCTTTTTATTCCTACGGTATCTCCGATTGAAACGTGTCAGATGCATCGTAAAGTTTTCGTAGATACGCAAAGCAAGAAAATGTCTTGTCAGCCTTTTGCCGGATCTCAAGAGAAAATTGTCGAAGTTTGGCCCGATGATTTATTAGATGTGTTCCGTCGAGCAGGTTTAAAGAAAGTCGCTTTATCTGATCGTAAGTTCTCTTGTGATAATTTAAACGGGGTATCGCAAGTCTTGGCGATAACGAGTCCGCAGCAAAATATCGATTACATGATTCAAGCTCAGCATAATAATTTTAAAACGAAAATCCAGCTGCGAGCTGTTTCAGAATCAGATAGTCAGTATTTAGATTGGTTCGTTGATAAGAGTTATATCGGACGATCTTATAAGGATAATACTTTATTCTTTGAAGCGACCAAGCCTGGCGTACACAATGTGATGGTGACAGATAACTTAGGTCGATCAACGAGCAGTCAGTTCACCGTTAAAGTGAACTAAAAGCTATACGGTTTATACTTTTCTTTCCCAGATGATTTCACCCATTCTTGAACGATGTCTAATTTCAAAATGGATTGTATGTACTTTTGAACTTTTTTGTTTTTGATTTGAATACCGTAAGATTGGAAGCGGAAAACCACGGGAGCATAGAAAGCGTCTACGATGCCGAACTCTCCGAAAAGGAAAGGTCCTTTAGAATTACTTAAAGCTTCATCCCACATTGAAATAATACGTTCGATGTCGCTGATCGTTCCAGGAACTAAATGTTTGATTTCAGTTCTTAAAGAGATGTCCATCGACAGTTGATTTCTTAAAGACATAAACCCTGAGTGCATTTCTGCAACATAAGATCTAGCGATGGCGCGATCATGAAGATCAGCAGGCCATAAGTTTTTTTCAGGAGCTAAATCAGCTGCAAGTTCTGCGATGTACTCGCTGATGGCTAAAGAATCCCAAACGTGAAGATCGCCGTGAACTAAGGCTGGAACTTTTCCGGTCGGAGAATATTGTTTAATATTTTTTGTAGTTTCAGCAGTATCGAGCTCGATATTAATTTCTTTAAATTTTAAACCAGAAGCTTTTAAGACTAACCATGGACGTAAAGACCATGAAGATAAATTTTTGTTTCCGATAACTAAAATCAAGCCGTTGTTTTTCATTAGTCTTTTTTCTTTGTTTTTTTATCTTTAGCTGGAGCTTTCACGGGAGCATTAAATAAAATGTCAACGTAAGTGATCCCTTTAGCTAAAGCTGAAGAGGGGCGAGCGATTTGGCCTTTGATTTCGATTTGTCCGTTAACAAAGTACTCTTTTAATTTTCCACGAGAAATATTTCTCATATCTAAATTTTCTTTTTGAGCTTTAAGCGCGTTTAATAGAACAGTGTCCATACGGCTTTCGTGGCGCTCAAGATTTAAAATAATACGAAATGAGCGAGGTGGTTGTTTAGGTACAAAATCAGTCATGGTCTTCTCCTGGGTCCAAATTCAAAAAGGCATCCTACTGCTGTCTAATATATAGAGCAAGTGAAAGGGCAGATGAGCCGGCTTTAAATGTCTCATTGTTGAACAAATAGACGACTTTTTATCTTTATAACGATTCTACGATCTTTTAAGGAGGAATGAATTTGGCAAAACACCTTCCGGAATCAAAACCTACGGCTTCGAGCTGTGGGAAAATTTATTACTGGAAGGACGTTTTATGAAGGTATCATATTTATTATCGGCTATCGTAGCTTTTCAATTCTTTGCTGGCGGAGCTTTCGCTCAAAAGAAAAGTGCTGAATCATATAAAGTAGAACCGGCTTTCGAAGCTCCAGCAGGTCAATTATTTGATGAGGCGGCTTACTTAGCGGGTACATCAGTGTTGAATCAATTTGAAAACGTGATCGTTGTGAATAAAGCAGCGAAAGGTACGACGGCTCAAACATTACGTATGTTCACGAACGGTGTTGAGATTCAATTAGCAAATAATAAAGTTTCAACAGGTAGAGAAGACGTTGAGATGGTTAAAGGTTTCACAAAGTTATTTAGAAAATTAGGTGGAAAAGGAACGACGCAATCTCACTGGAGACACACAACAAAAGGTTTCTATTCTGTGAAGCGTGTTGAAGGTCAAAACTATCAATCAGGTGAATCAAGTTTTCATATGCCTTACGCGATTTTCTTCAACGACGTGAACGGTTTAGCTTTACATGAAGTTCCATGGGAATTCTCAGCAGAAGGTCATGAAGCTTTAGGAAACCGTGCTTCAAGTGGTTGTGTTCGTGTTCACAAAGAAACAATTCCAGGAATCAACGAAGCAGTTCGTTTAGCAGGTAAAGGTATCGTTCCAGTGATCAATACTAAAACGGGATTACAAGAAGTTGATGCAAAAGGAAACTTAAAAACGCAAACAGGTTGGAGATCAATCGTTATCGTTCAAGAAGTACAAGACTAGTTTTAATTTAAAATGCAGTTGAGCAAAGGCGTTGAGAAATCAACGCCTTTTTTGTTTATAAGATCAAATATATTAGTTTTCATAATATACATATATTAGAGCCGCTTAATCTCGTGTTCGAACTTCTAACAGTTCGACATAGAAGATCAGATTCGAATTCGGCGTGATAAATTTTCCGATTTGTCTTTCGCCGTAAGCAAGGTGAGCCGGAACGTGAAGTGTGCGTTTACCACCTTCTTTCATTCCCATTATTCCTTGATCCCATCCCTTGATGACTCGTCCTGAGCCAATCACAAATTGAAACGGTCGCCCGTGATCATAAGATGAATCGAATTTAGTTCCATCTTCTAAGAAGCCTTCGTATTGACAGAAGAGTAATGCGCCTTTAACGGCGGCTTTGCCAGTGCCTTCAAGTGTGTCAGTGATTTTAAGTTCAGTCATATATAAAGAGTATTCAGTTAAACGAGAACATTTTCAATCTCTTCTTCGTGTCTCATGGTGAGACGAGTGTATGCCACTTTTTGTGATCTGCTGGGACTTAGACACTTTCACTTTTTTCACACTGTTTCCACACTGCATGTTTATGTGAGCAAATACCATAGGTTATAGAGTTTTTGGTTTTTTGGCCGTTTGATTGCATTTTAGGTTTGTGTAACTTTTAAAGGAGTTTTTTATGAAAATGTTATTATTAAGTTTAAGCGTTTTAGTTTTAGGTTTTGGATGTGCTAAAGAATCTAATAGCAGTTCAAATAACAATAACGGTGTTTACCAAATGAATACTTACGGACAATGTGTTCAAACATCGACAGGACAAATCGTTCAACAATCATTCTGTTCTGGTACTTACAACAATGGCTATCAATTAAATTCATACGGACAATGTATTCAAACAACAACAGGACAAATTGTTCAGACTTCATTCTGTCAACAAACAGGAAATAATGGTCAGTATGTGATTGGTTGGAATGGACAATGTATCCAAGCTTCAACGGGTCAACAAGTGCCATACAACTATTGCCAACAAAATACTGGTGGTGGTCAACAATGTTACGGAAACTACATGTACAACGGTCAAGTTTACGCTTGTGGTATCCAGTACAACTGTAGCGGTTACACAGTAACTAATGTTCAAACAGGACAACAAGTTTATTGCCAATAGTTCTTAGAGATATAAGTTAAATTGAAAGGGACATCGAAAGATGTCCCTTTTTTTATTAGTAGTGTGGTGGTTTTTCGTTCGGGCGAATTTCATTGTCGCCTGATTTCATTTGTTTTTGGAAATTATCGATGGCTTTTTCCAATTGGAGGATTTGCTGTTGCTGTTTGTAAATCACTTCGTGCAGATCTTCGATGGTTTGATCTTGATATGATATTTTTGTTTCTAAATCGATAAGACGTTTTTCAAAATCCATAGGTCATGAGCTGTAGCACTACTTTATTTGAGAGGCTAGTGTTTTGCCTCAAGCATAGATTAATTTCATGGCATGTGTACTGCTTTGTTTAGAGATGAAATATAAGTACGGGCTACGTTGAGATAATCTGGCATCATATGGACAAAACCATCACTTTAGCGAAACATGCCCCTGAAGCGCAAGGAGGCCGGGATGAAGCATTACAGTTGCGTCCTTGCCGTTTTAGAATTGCAGTAGTAGAATTGTCCTATGAGTAATAAACCTGAAGAATTTAAAGAAGAGCCTCCGATCGAAGTTCCGATGGATAAATTATCCGAAGAAGTTGTTCAAAGCCTCATCGAAGAATTTATTTTACGTGAAGGTACTGATTACGGTGCAAATGAAGTTAGTCTTGATAAGAAAAAAGAACAAGTCTCTAAACAGCTTGAAAATAATGATATTAAAATTGTTTTTGATCCGAATACAGAGACCGTCACCTTAATGACGGACAATCAATTCAACAAAGCTCTACGAGCACTGAAATAAGATAAAATTCTCCAAACAAATCGACTTTTTAAAGCAGTATGATCAATTCAAGAGTTTGAGAACACAATGTCTGAAGAATCTAGCCCTCAGCATTAAGGGCTTGTGTTGCTCATGTTAACCTCCTAAGCTTGAAGAACGGGGTTAATATGATGCAAATGAAAATTGAATTACCAAATTTGCTAGCTCAATCCGATTTATCTATCTTGTCTCAAGATGTGAAAGTTTTTGTTGAAAAACTTGATCCTAAAAAAATGGCGCATATTTTTGTCGATATTTCTTTTCTTCGTAGTGCCTTGAAGTTTATCGATGAACAGCATTGGATTCAAAGTAAAGCGTCGGAACGTGAAATTAACTTTCAGAAGTTTGTTAAAAAGTTTTTTAAACTTGAACTCAAGCCGGTTCTTTTTCTTCATTCGTTTTTAGAATCTTCATCAATTGAAGGGGTTCGGCTCGCTGGAAAAAATGCGGCCCTGATTGAAGCGGCTCTTATTCAGCAAATAAAAACGAAGCCCTATTCAGATCAAAAAATTATTTCTACGGTGACTTTGCAATTAATGTCAGAATTATTTGAATTTGAACATCAACTTAATTTACAAAAAAAGGAAGACGGGCTTGACGCTGGTCTTTCTTTATATCGAACGTTTGATATTCTCGATCAAATCTTTGAACTGAATTATTTGCAAGATGAAGCGGCCATCATGACTCAAAAGGAAAGACTTTACGAAAATGCCGGTATCGGTGTGCAATCCAGTTACTTGACGACGTTGACGGCTCTTCGTTATTTAAATCCGGCTAAGAATTCTCGTTTTGTTGATTTGGGTTCCGGTTATGGTCGCGTCGGTTTTGTCGTGGGCTTAATGCGCCCGGATATTGATTTCAATGGTTACGAATTTATGGAAGGCCGCGTGAATATGGCGACCAACACCTGTAATAATTTGGGTCTTGCGCAACATGTGCATTTTCATACGCAAGATTTGTCAGCGGAGGATTTTAAAATTCCTGAGGCTGATGCTTATTATATTTTCGATTCGTTCAGTGACGAAACTTATAAGCATGTTCTGGCTCGTCTTCAGGAAATTGCTTTGACGCAAAAAATAACAGTCGTGACTAAAGGAAATGCGCGCCTGTGGTTTAAGAATAGCAATTGGTCAGCACCGCAAGAATTAAATGACGGCAATCTTTGTTTCTTTCGCTCTAGATAGTCGCCTGTTTAGGTTAAGGTCAATAAGAAAATATTGGACTGAGGTTTAAAAAGCCAGTAGGATTCATAACTTAGGAGTTTTGCTCATGGCTCAAAAACGCCCAAAGATCAAAGTTAAGGACCGAAGCATTTCGGAACAGAAGCTTATTGAAGCGGCTGATGAGAGCTTTTCCAAGCACGGTTTTGACGATGCAACAACGCGTGA
>CAZXZW010000111.1:0-5829 GCA_964645745.1 uncultured Bdellovibrio sp. | reverse complement strand
TTGGAGCCGCAGGCGTGGGTAACTCTGTGCAAGGATATTCTGTAGCACTAAGTGCTGATGGAGACACAGCACTTGTCGGTGGACCCTATGATAATTCAAATCAAGGAGCGGCCTGGGTTTTCACGCGCACATCAGGTGTATGGACCCAGCAAGGATCAAAATTAGTTGGAACTGGCAACACGGGTGCTGCACAGCAAGGGTTTTCTGTCGCGCTCAGTGCAGACGGAAATACGGCCTTGATCGGTGGAAGTAGTAATAATTCGGGAATTGGAGCGGCCTGGGTTTTCACGCGTACGTCGGGTGTATGGACTCAGCAAGGATCAAAATTAGTCGGTACCGGAGGAGTTCTTACAAGTTCTAGCATTGGATATTCTGTAGCTCTGAGCGCCGATGGAAACACTGCTATTCTTGGCGCTAAGGGTAATAATTCAAATCAAGGAGCGGTCTGGATTTTTACACGAACATCAGGTGTATGGACTCAGCAAGGCGCAAAATTAGTTGGAACCGGCAACACAGGTGCGGCACAGCAGGGATATTCTGTAGCACTGAGTGCTGATGGAGATACGGCTCTTGTGGGCGGTTGGGCTAATAATTCAAATCAAGGTGCTGCATGGGTTTTTACGCGAACATCTGGTGTTTGGTCGCAGCAAGGAGCGAAGTTGGTAGGAACAGGTAATGTAGGAGCTGCCTATCAAGGTCATTCTGTCGCTCTGAGTGCCGATGGAAATACGGCTCTCATAGGTGGAAATTATGATAATTCTGCACGTGGAGCTGGCTGGATTTTTACACGTACTTCGGGTGTGTGGACCCAGCAGGGCACGAAATTAGTTGGTACTGGAAACTCGGGCAGTGCTACGCTAGGGCATTCTGCAGCGCTGAGTGCCGTTGGAGATACGGCAGTCTTTGGTGGATTTTTTGACGATTCAGTTAAAGGCGCGGCCTGGGTTTTTGTTCCTTAATTCAAACTTCATTAAATTTTAAGGAGAGTGGTCTGATGTTGTACCAAACTAAAATGTTTTTAATTATAGCTTCTTTAATGATAATAAGTAAAAATTTATCTGCTGAAACGATTACGGGTAAAGTATTGATTCCTCAAAGGATCGAATCCTTACCGACACAGCAAACAAGTTTTGTATCAGGTCGTATTGGGCTGGCTCAGGCCGAAGTTCGTGTTATCGATGTTATCACTGAAAAAGAAATAGAAGCTTTTGGCCGCGTTCAAACTGACAGTCAAGGGCAATACACAATTAAGATCCCCGCAAATTTGCCCCAGAAAACTTTAAAATCGTTAGCTATCATTGCTAGCAAAGAAGATAATGGTCAGCAAATTCATGTCGAAGTTTATATACCAAACTTAAATCCAAAAATTAAAAATAAAATAGATCTGAACCCAGAAACTACGGCAGCTAGTCAGTTACTCACGTACACAATGGATAGTCAAAATGATGATGCTTTAGAAGGTCATGATCGACTCTCGATAAAATCAAAAGCACGCCTGCGTAAACAATTAGATAAAGCTCACAAGGTTGTAATTTCTGCTATGAGTTCCTTATCGCAAGCTTCCATACCCGTTTATTATACTTTAAAACAGAGTGAAAAAGATTTAGCATTAGAGCCACAGATTTATCATGTTAAACGTCAACTGAGTGAAAAAAATGGTCAACTTATTCAACAAGTTATTGATTCGCATCCAGAAGAAATTAAATTAAGTACCCAGCTAAAAGTTTTAAAAAATATTACAAAAGAAGTCACAGAAGAAATTCTTGGCGAAACTATGGATTTAAATTTTACGAATAATACTCATGGGAAATATACAGATGAACAAATTTATATTGGCATCATTGGTCGCAATTTTATAACCGACTCGGATGGTGAACGTCCATTTGCATATATTAACAAAGACGGCGATGTTATTAATATGAAGCCTCTTGATAATGATTTGCCCGATAATAAATTAAGTAAAAATGGTCAAAATTATTCGAACTACTTTTTTACATTAAAAGAAGCAAAACACATTTCCATACCAAAATTTGATTCGTCTCGAATTTATATTGGTTTAGGTTCGCCTGTTTATATTCAGGTGAACACAGACATCAACGGTAGAATAGGTTACGCTGGTCCTAATATAGCAAATCCATCAGACCCTAATACAGATATCTATTTCGATTGGTTTGAATTCGCTTACAATGACCTTGGATTTTTTGGAAACACCACGCAAGTCGATCAATTTGGTTTTCCGATGACTTATCGATTGCAAGCCAAAAAATATGATAAAACGCTCGGGATTTTAGAAAAAAGATCTGTCATATTCGATAATTTTTTAAAATCTATCCCATCAAGCTCGCAGCAAGATTATAAAGTTCTAGTACAAAAGCCATATAGAATTGTTGCACCCGGAAAATCACCGAAATTTAATTCTACATACATGGACAAGTATATAAATGAAGTCTGGAAGAATTATTCAAATGGAAAAACATTAACGTTTAAAGATACCGAAAGTAGAACTTTTATTGGAACTATAAACGCCAAAGATGAATTTGTTTTTTCAGTTTGGAAAGAAGGAATTCAACAAGAAAAAGATCTAAAAATTGAAAAACCAGATACCATGAATGTTTTAGAAGGATCAGGTCCCTTGGCATCAGGAAACGATACAGAGAAAGTCATTGGGTCATTTTTGTGTGCAGCATTCAATCGCGGTGTGTTTTTTAATCCAGAAGATTGGAACAATAGTACATCTTACTACTTACATAAAAGTTCTAACTTTTATTCGCAATATTGGCATCAGGTCGGAATTGATCAAAAAGCCTATGGCTTTGCGTACGATGATATTTACGATCATTCCACACTTGTGCAAGCACCTGAACCTAAAGCATTAACTATAAATATTGGGTGGGATTAAGAGCAGTCCATGTTTGAAAATAAGCGAAGTAAGTCTTACTGTAGTAATATTAGTTTCTTAGCTTTAAGAGTTTTTGTGTAAGAAAATCGAATGGAGTAAGTATTTCATCTATTAATCCGCACTATACATTTAATTATTCTCAACCGGAAGAGTATCGCCTTTCGCATGATTCAGTTTTTCTTTCGCGACGAGTTTTTGAAAAATTACGAGAAGTTGATTTAAGTCAGACCAAGGCTTTGGATATTTGTGCTGGTGCTGGTGTGGTTGGTATGGATTTTCTGTTTCATCGCCGCACTGAAAATCAGACGGTGCCAACAAGTTTCGATTTTTTAGAAGTTCAAGATATTTACATTCCTCATTTTAACGAGAACAAAAAAAGGCTTGGTCCGATTGATACGGCCTTAAATTTTGAATTGCGAAACTATAACGATTTGCAAGAACCAGGTTTTTATCAAAAATATGATTTGATTTTATCAGCTCCTCCTTATTTTTTGCCGACAGATGGGAAATTGTCTCCTAGTGAATTTAAAAACCGCTGCAAATTTTTTATTGATTCGGATCTACGAAATTTAATCTTAGGAATATGCAACTGCTTAAAGAAGTCAGGTGTGGCCTATATTCTCTTGCGTGATCTGCCTGATCATAAAATTGATGTGATTCGCGAAGCTGAGCAGATTGCTCAGGGATCACTTCAGATGACAGTGCTAGGTGATATTCGTGGGACTCACTTTATTGAATTTCGCTCGACAGAGATAGGATGATGAATCTATAGGGCGAAACTAATCGATTATAATAAGTCATTTGAGAGCTGTAATACTTACCATAGAACACTAATTCATTGAATTATAATATTTTTCTTATATAAAGAGAGTCGTTCTTCGGGTGCGCCCGAAGGAGGTTTCTCCGGAAATGAGCCTCTGAGAGAAATACTAACCCACTGCAAAGTGGGTTTTTTTATGTCTAAAATCAGAAGTTGGACTCTCGAATGTTCTTCTGCCTACATGTTTAGATTTTCTTAGTCTATTTGAATTAGTCTTGAATCAATGTTTTGAAGCCACCGTAAGCCATTTTAGATACATCAAAAGGCATTGAGAAGTTTTCGGCCCCAGGCATTTGGCTGAATTCTTTATGTACTTTTGCATTTACCTGTTTGCGATGAGCTTTCGATTTAAATACGATGAAAGCAAATATCACAGTTTCATTTTTTTTGATTTTACACATCGTCGGGAAGTTTAAGCTGTAAGGGGCTTTTACATCATCGGCGACGCATTCGTAATATGCTAAAGCTCCGTGTTTCATCCATGTTTTGCATCCCATTTTAGCCATTTTTTTGTAAGCAGTTACTTTATTTTTTGGAATCGGAATAACATATCCGTCTACATAGGTACTCATAAATACTCCTTCGGTTGGAATTATTATCTAGAAACTAAGATATTTTTGAAAGATCTTTCGCACAGCAATGACGAAATTCGTAATTTAAAGTAAATAGCTTATCGAAACAGATGCGAAGTTGTGGTATTCATTTCGTTCTTCGAATTCTGGCGATGTCGTGACAAAACGCCAAGTAAAATTCCATTTCCGATAACTTGCTGAAATACCAACTTCGTTTTCAATCACCAAAGGCTTCTTGGTGACACGGTGGCTGGATTTGAAAGTATTTCCATCTAAAAAGATATTTCTTCCAACGCCGATGATTCGGGCGGCAGCGAAGGTGTAGAAATAAAAATTATTTTTACTCTCTTCATCCGTTGTTATAAATCGCTCTCCGCTAAGGAGAGAGGGACGAGTCGGTCCTAAATCATGGGGTAAGTAGAATCCAAAGCGAGTCATGGCTCCGATGTAGCCGTCGATAAGAACGTTGCCGAAGTCTCCACCGTAGATAGCGATTGTATCGAAGACTTTGTTGTCTGACGTTCGATTAAATTCAAAGAAACGTAAGCGTTGTTGATAAGATAATTCTAATGTGGGTTCTGTTGCCAGCTGATGATGCCAGCCTTCAGCTAATTTGTAGTTGGTTGCTTTATGATAAGCGTTTTGAATATTTTCAGCTCCTGATTCAGGTCCGATGATTCCTACACTAGCATTGATAATGTGACTGCGGTTTTCATTTTTAAAATGGTAAAATGTTTCAAGCGCCAGCCAGCCTGCATAGGGCCTATCATTGGGAATGAGATTGCTATTGTCGATTCCATTCGGCGTAAACATTTTTTGGCTTAAGCCAAAACCGAAATTAGTCTGTGTAGTTTCGTCTGTAAAGAGATTAGACCAAGCAGGTTTTTGATCAGTCGTGGCTGTGTAACTGAATTTTAATCCTTGAGTGTAGTCATGATCCGTTCCCGGTCCACCGATTGAGTTGACATCATTTTCCACGGCAATATTAAACATGGAGGCAGTCGGATTTTGAGCCCAGGTAGGAATAACAAATAAGATGAGAATGAAAAATATCATGATTGTTTATAAATTTTGTTAGCCCATTTTATCGATGGCATCATTTTTTGGTTTGACTAAGAAATAAAGAATACAGGCTACGGCGAAAACCCCCAGAGCAATTTTAATTTCTTCCCATGAAGCCGAGACAATTAAACTTAAAGCTAAAATAATTCCTAGAACTGGAATGAAGTAAGGAATTTCAAAACGTCCTTTTTCTTCAGGCTTTCTTTTCTTTAATAAAATTAAACTTAAATTCATAAGTAAAAAACTACTCAGAAGAAGTAAGCTTGAAGATTTAGCTAAAGTTTGGATTTCTCCAATGAAGGCCATAAATAAAACAACACCGATACAGATTAAAATTCCAACCACCGGCGTTTGAGTTTTAGGTGATACGTAACCCCACTTTTTCGGAAGGAGTCCTTCGCGAGCCATCCCGTAAATAAGACGAGAAGCCATAATAAAGTTCAGTAAAGCCGTATTAGCGATCGCGAACATCGAAA
>CAZXZW010000110.1:0-5888 GCA_964645745.1 uncultured Bdellovibrio sp. | reverse complement strand
GACGCTATCGCGAGAGTCCTTGAAGGAAAATACTAAAACTAAATTGATCCGCGCATTACCGATGAACGAGGTTGTTATGGATGTGGTGCGAGATTTAATTAAGAATCAAAAAAGTCCACAATTCGTTTTTGCAGATCAAAATGGATTGCCACTAAAGCCAGATCATTATTCTAGCCGTGAATTTAAACGGGCACTAGAGCTGGCTAGTGTGAAGCGTATTCGGTTTCATGATTTAAGACATACCTATGCTAGTCATTACATGATGAACGGAGGAAATCTTTATGATCTTCAAAAGTTACTTGGGCATACAAAATCAGAAACGACGAACATCTACGCGCATTTAAGTCCGAATAATTTGAAGTCTGCAGTCAGAGTTGTGAATTTTACGAGTGACATTAATCAGAGTAGCCCTTTTTTAGCCCTTCGAGAGAAGGAGGGCTAAAGTGTCTTTTAAATTCGTGAATGAAATTGATAGTTTAAAAAGGTGAAATTTGAAATGGCGGAGTGGGTGGGATTTGAACCCACGGTACCTATTTTGTAAGTACGAGTCTTTAGCAAAGACTTGGTTTCAGCCACTCACCCACCACTCCGCACGAATAATGGTATATATCAGCTAAAATATGCCTCTTTTTCAAAGGCGAGCGTTTAAAATGCCATAACGTTTTTACAGAATCAAGGAATGCTGTAACACATTCCTTGATTTTGGACCGAATAGTGGGTACAACTTTCTTTCACAATTAGTTTTGCTTAATTTACGACGTGCGGTCGTAGCTCAGCTGGATAGAGTACTTGACTACGAATCAAGTGGTCGGAGGTTCGAATCCTCCCGTCCGCACCATTTTCTTCTCTTTCGCTCCTTTGGAGTGCTAAAATAATAAGCTTTATTTCATTTTTAACATCTGTTTTGGTCATGTCCGAAAACCGCTAGTTTTTATTCGTTAAAGGTCTATAACATAAATTATGGACCTGAATGATAAACAACATCTTTATAAGATTTTACGCTCTCGTGACAAACGTTACGACGGGCGTTTTTATACCGGAGTGAAAACGACGGGGATTTATTGTCGTCCGATTTGTCCGGCTCAACCTAAAATTGAAAATGTTATTTTCTATCGGAGTTCAGCTGAGGCAGAGAACGCCGGGCTTCGTCCTTGTTTACGTTGCAGGCCCGATCTCGCGCCAGAATCTGTGCGCTGGGACGGAACCGCCGCTACAGTGGGTCGCGCGTTAGCTTTGATTTCTCGAGGTGAATTTTCAGATTCATCTTCTATTGCGGAGTTATCTTTGAAGCTAGGAGTCTCAGATCGTCATCTTCGTCGTCTGTTTGAAGATCATGTCGGAGCATCTCCTTTAGAGGTGATCGCTTCTAAAAGATTGCATTTAGCTAAACAACTTTTAACTCAATCAAATCTTCCTGTAACTGAGATCGCTTTTGCTTCGGGCTATAAATCGATTCGTCGTATGAACGAAGAATTTAAAGCGAAATTTAAAGTAGCTCCGTCAACCATGAGAAAATCTAAAAAAGATTCGGCTGTCGGAGATTTCATTTCTATCGATCTTCCGGTGATTGCGCCGTTTGATTGGGATCATATTTATAATTTCTTGAAAAATCATTGTATGATCGGCGTGGAAGAGTGTGTGGATAACAAGTATCGCCGCGCTTTTGCCATCGAAGATACGACCGGAGCTTTCGAAGTGACTTACGATTCTAAGTCAGAGCAATTAAAAGCTCGTATCGCGATTTCAAATCCGATTCATCTACGTGTCGTGATTGAAAAGATTCGTGATTTATTTGATGCGCGCTTGAATCCCCATGCTCACTTAGATGATCTAATCGGTAAAGATCCGATTTCGGTTCATTATAAAAAGAATTTAGGTATTCGTGTGCCCGGCGCGTGGGATTCTTTCGAGACCGCTATCTGTATTATCCTCGGACAGCTGGTCAGTGTTGAGCAAGCGCGTTTCAAAGTTCAGAAATTAGTTTCACATTTTGGAACACCGGTGAAAAATCCGATTTTCCCGAATTGTAATTACTTATTTCCTACGCCTCTGGTTTTATCAAAAGCGGTACTAAAAGATATTGGGATGACCAAAGTGCGCGAGCAAGCTATTCACGAATTGTCTTTGCATGTGTGGGAACAAAAAATTCAATTATCTCGAGCATCGGATATTCAAAAGACTCGTGAATTGTTGTTGGATCTAAATGGAATCGGTCCTTGGACGGTCGAGATGATTGCTATGCGCTGTTTAGGTGATGCCAATGCGTTTCCTAAATCAGATCTTATTATTCAACGAGCTTTAGAACTTCATAAAAATAAAAAAGGAGACTGGAATCCATGGAACGCTTACATCGCTCTCTCGCTATGGAAAAAGTACGCCGTACTTCTGTCAAAAACAAAAAATCAGAAAATCTAGAAACCTACTGGCATAAAAAAATAAAGTCCCCGGTTGGGATGTTAGATCTGATTGCTAATGAGCGAGCTTTAGTAATCGTGCAGATGGAGAATCACACTCATGACCATATGGGATCACTAGATTTAAAAGACGGTGAGAACCACAAAGTCTTAAAAGAAGCAGCGAAGCAGTTGAAAGAGTATTTTGCTGGTGATCGTAAGAAATTTTATTTACCGATTGAATTTAACGGAACTGAATTTCAAAAAGAAGTATGGAATGAGTTATTGAGAATTCCCTATGGGAAGTATGTGACTTACGGCGTGCAAGCAGCCAAAATCGGCCGCCCTAAAGCCGTTCGTGCGGTGGGTGCTTGTAACGGGAAGAATCCAATCTCAATCATTGTGCCCTGTCATCGCGTGATCGGGGCCTCGGGGTCTTTAACGGGTTATGCTGGCGGTCTTTCGGTGAAGCAGCATTTGTTAAAATTAGAAGGTATTGATTTAAAATAAAAAAAGCCCGGTATCTCTACCGGGCTTTTTTATTTCTTAATTTAACTTTTCTGCTTTCGAAGTTTTTGCTGTTTTTTTCTTTTGAGCGTCTTTGATATACTCATCAACGTTTTTCTCAAGAACACTTAATGGAATCGCTCCTTGAGCTAAAACCACATCGTGGAATTTTCTGACGTCAAATTTATCGCCCAAATTATCAGTCGCTTTATGACGAAGATCTTTAATTTTTAATTCTCCGATTTTGTAAGCCGTCGCTTGGCCTGGCCATACGATATAACGATCCACTTCAACGACGATGTCGTGTTTCGGTTTAGAGATATTATTTAACATGTACTCGATAGATTGTTCACGTTCCCAACCTAAAGCGTGAATTCCTGTATCAACGACTAAGCGTAAGGCTCTCCACATTTCGTAAGTAAGTTGGCCGTATTTTTGGTAAGGGTCTTTGTATAAACCTAATTCAGCCCCTAAGCTTTCAGCGTATAATCCCCATCCTTCGACGTATGATGTGTAGAAACCATATTTTCTAAATTCAGGAACGTTTTCCATTTCAGCAGCTAAAGCGATTTGTAAATGGTGTCCTGGAACCGCTTCATGTAATGTTAAAGCTTCCATTTCCCATTTTGGACGAGATTTTAAATCGTAAGTGTTCGCGTAGAAGTAACCTGCGCGACCTGAAGCGATTGATCCATCGTTGTAGTAAGCTGTTGGTTGTGATTTTTCAGAGTAAGCAGGAACGGCGATGATACCGTAAGGTAATCGTGGCAATTTTCCGAAGATTTTAATTAACTCAGGGTCAATGCGTTTAGCGATATCGCGGTAACCGGCTAATAGGTCTTCAGCATTTTTGTAGAAGAACTGTTTATCTTCTTTCATGAAATCTTGGAAATCTTCGTAGCTGCCTTTGTATTTGATATCTTTAACTAACTGTTTCATTTCGCCGTCGATACGAGCCACTTCTTTTAATCCTAAATCATGGATTTGTTGAGCGGTCATATCCGTCGTTGTTGTTCTTTTAAGACGGTAGTTGTACCAGTTGATACCATTCGGAAGATCTTTCATGCCGATTGAATCACGAGATCCCGGGATGTAAGTTTCAACTAAGTATTTTTTCAATTCAACAAAGCGTGGTTTGATATCTTTATTGTAGATAGCGATAGCTTCTTGACGTAAAGCTTCGGCTTTTTCTTTGCTGATGGTATCAGGAATTTTTGTGAAAGGTAAAAGCACTGGGCTTTCTAAAGCATTATCTTTGATCATAGCTTGAACTTGATCAGGAACATCACGTAATGTGATTTTTGGTGGCGTGATGTTTTTAGATAGACCTTCTTTAAGGTAGGCCATTCCGTTATCCATGTATTTAGCTCCGGCTTTAAGGCGAGCTAAAATATTTTTGTAATCTTCTTCGTTTTTAGCCGGAGCATTTTCAAATAATCCCGCTAACGATTGATGAATACCATTTAACTGAGTCACTTGGAAATATTCATCAGGGTATTTAGCCCCTTCCACAGCTTGCTCTGTGCTTTGTAAAAATAAATCATAGTTCGTTTTTTCTGCGGCATTTAATTTATTGCGAGAAATACTTTTGATGAGTTTTAAAGTGCACAGTTGTTCTTTTTCAACTTTAGCATTTCCATCAAAAGAATTATCCGTTAAGCGATCATTTTGTCCGGGGAAGCCCACTCCGGTTGCCCATTCTGGAAATGTGATCATCAAGTAGTTCCAGTGAAGATCAAATATTTTTTGTAAACGTTTTGATTCATTGCCGCCGGCTTTTGCTAAAGCCGAGCATTTTTTTTCGTAAGCTGTTGGCGCCATTTTCTTGGCCGCTTCGTTGGCTTGTTCGATTGATGTCGATTGGGCGAAAGCGGTTGAAGCTAACGCGATTGAAAGTAAACCGTATAATAGGTGTTTCATGAGGACTCCTTAATTAATATGCGTGGAATAATCATAGGTTAGGAGCTTGATATTGCAATAGAAATGCATCGTATTAATAATATCACCCGGGTGATATTGAGGAGAAATAAAAAAACGGCAGAGGAGACTGCCGCTTTTTCTTTTTCGATTTTAATTAAGGATCAAAGAACTATTCTTCGCCAAGTACCATGCTCGTGATACATTTAGTTCCAGAAGTTCTTTCCATGAACGGCTTGTTATCAACACGAACTAAAGTCGCTTCATTCGCCGTTAAAGGATCATAATTGAATTTTTCGATTTTATATCCGTAACCCGCTGTCGTCTGATTCATTACACCAGTTTGAGAAGCAGTTGCTACATAAAGTACTTTGTCAGTTTCATCGTATGTTAAAGCCGAGATACCGAATACAGCATCAAGTTGACGGCTTAATACAACCGGAGCAGATAACGAAGCTACTGTAGCTGAAGTTTCCGTTACATCCCAAGCTACTAAAGCGTAGTTTAAGTTCACGTTATTTGAAGTCTCACCAACTACAGAAGCTGAGTAAGCGACAACTAATTTACCGATCACACCTGGAGCATCAGCAGTTTTGATGAAAACCATCGCTGTCGGAACTGAACCCGTAGCGGCGAAAGCAATGGCTGGACCTGTTACGTTTGCTGCGTATGTATGAGCTACTAAGTTGATTTGAACGCCGGAGATACAGTTAGCTGCTACTGAGTAACCATCGGCATTGATGATACCTAAACGATTAAGCGCTGCCGTATTTCCCGCATGAGCGTATACGATTTTGCCAGAGTTACTTCCTGTAAATGGAGGTAACACTTTCATTGAGCTCATCAATGTTGTTGAAGTGGCGCAAGGAGCTGCCGGAGTATTCACCCAAGGATTGGCCCCTTGTGGAATACGTAAAGTATTGATACCGATTTTTTCAATCGCAATTGATTTAGAGAATAATAAAGCTCCATCAGCATCTTTAATTAATTCACGTGTAATATGTGCCGCCGTTTGTGTTAATGCTAATGGATCCTGTGAATAGATTTCTGTATTAAATGGACTTGCTTTTG
>CAZXZW010000109.1:0-6319 GCA_964645745.1 uncultured Bdellovibrio sp. | reverse complement strand
AGGCCGGATTAGAACGCGCGTCTTCGTTGTCGAAAATTAGTGGCGAAAGAATATCAGCTGAAATTTTGAAATTATCGGATATGTCTCCGAGATTGAAATTTTATGCTGATAATTTATTCATCAATATAATGAAACATAATGATTTGAGTTTTGAGAACGTTATTTCGAAAATACCTTTGATTCAAAATACAGAAAAAACAGTCGGGTTATTAAGTGACGATCGTATACTGATCGAAATTTTATTTCTTCTTGGTTTTCAGCTTGAGAATATTAAAAAAATTCAAACACGTTTAAAAATCAGTAATGATACAAAAAAATGGTTGATGAAATGTGTTGAGATCAACGATCTCGTTTCGCAGAAATCTGATTTTGTTCCATACTGTTTGTTGATCGATAAATCGCTAGATTATTTATGTCTGATTCATTATTTTGAAGCATTGGGTCTGCTTGACCAAAGCACGTTTCAAGCGATTATAAGTGCGCATAAAAACTTCCCAACTCCGTTGATAGAGGCACGGGATATTCTCCACTTAGTACCAGCAAATACGATATCAAAAGTCTTAATTTATGCTCGAGAATGGCAGTTAAAAAACGCGATTATGGACCGCGATCAATTGATGAATCACATCAGAAACAACTATCTACCAAAGGCGTAATAATCTAGACACAAGTCATAATCAAAATGGTTAAAAACTTCTACAATTGATTTGATATTTTTTAAAAGCCAATAGGAAACATAATAAAAAGTCTAGTTTTCGAAAAAAAATGACGAAAAGGTATTGCGTTCTTATTAAAGTCTGTCAGACTTAGAGTCAGGTCGCAGTTAAAGCTGACAAACTCGATAAGGAAATTGAGTGAATCAGGAAGTACCTGTAGCCAAGTACAAGGTCATAAAGACCTTTGACTATAAAAAGTTTTAGTTAATGAAACAAAAACAATTAATCAGGAGAAGCAAGGATGCTTAGAGACGTTTTAATACAAAAGGGTCTTTCGAATCGTGAGTCTGAAGTGGCAGAATTAGTGTCAAAAGGACTTTCTAACAAAGAAGTAGCAAATCAATTATTTGTTACTGAAAAAACAGTTAAATTCCATTTAACTAACATTTACAAAAAAATGAATGTTAAATCTAGAGCCCAATTAATCGTTTGGTGTCTTCCTCATCTTGGTTTTGTTGAATCTGAAGCTCGTATCGAAGCAGCTCAACCTGCTGGTGCGTCTGTGTTCAATAACACAACTGGAAATACAACAACAACTACAGGCAATGCAACTATCACATTACCAGGCGGCGGCGGATTAGGTCGTAACGGTAATTCTGATATCGGCGCGTAGTCGTTGATTTAAGAAAATTTAGAATTTAAGGTTGGGTCACACTATGAAAGAGAAAAAGGCGGTTAGCTCCTCTCAAGTAGTGATGACCCAACTTGTTTTACCGGAGCATACAAATGCTCTAGACACCGCTTTCGGTGGTACAGTTATGTCCTGGATTGATATCGCCGGTGCTATCGCATCTCAAAGGCATTCAGGCATGGAAGTCGTTACAGCAAGTATCGATCGTCTTAACTTCATAGCTCCCGTCCGTCGTGGTTGGGTAGTTAATCTTAAAGCTTCAGTTAATTATACATCTCGCACTTCAATGGAAGTCGGCATTCGTGTTGATGCAGAAAATCCTAAAACAGGAGAAGTGTTTCATACAGCTTCGGCTTACATGACATTTGTGGCTTTAGGTTCTGATGGAAGGCCTGCGGTGATTCCAGGGTTGTTGTTGGAAACAGAGACTGAAAAAAGAAGATTCGCAGCCGCTGAAAAACGTCGTCAACAGCTTTTGGCTAGTAAAAACAATCAGTAACAGTCTTTATTTAAAGTTTTAATTTTAGAAATTTAATCCAATAAGCATTAATAATTCGTAGATATCGCCATCTAATTTCGGGCGAACGGGGAATTGGCAAGTCGATGGCGGGCCATCACATTCTTCGATATAGTTTTTGTTTTCATCGGGGAATTGAACATAGCGGTAATTAGCTTGAAGCCCCATGTAACCTTTATGCTTTAGAATTGGAATCTCGATTCCTCCTCCGAACTTAAATCCCCAAACTTGATCGGGAGACGCTGCTAAGGTTTGGTCTAAGCTGTAAGTTCTGATGTTGTAGGAAGTTCCTAAAACACCGTAGGGATTAAGATCCGCCAACCCTTTGGTGACGTTATCTGTATTGAAATAATATTTCATGTGGAAATCAATAGCCTGCATATTCACGGAACCTGTGTACGGAGTTCTTGGTACGGTGAACGTTTCATTGGTGTAGCTCATGAATCCCACATTGTGATCACTGATGGTGTAAGAAAGTCCCATGGCGAGCTGCATATTAAAGAAATAAGAGAATTCGGCGCCGTAGGCTAAGTTGCCTTTGTACGCTTGCGTAAATCCGCCACCGATGAAGCTGCGATAGCCTCCTAAGAAAGCAATTGTGAGATAGCGACCATTGCGAAGGAAGTTGATGTCTTCTTCTTCTTCAGATTGTTGTTCGTATTCATTGTAGTCCGCGAAGGGATCAAATGATTCGTCGACTTCTGATTGTGTCGGTTCTTGAGCATAGGCTTTGTGAGAGGGAACTGTGACGACCGTCATCGTAAATAAAATGACGAAAAGCATTGTTGATAAATTCGTGAGTCGTCTGTTGATACGCATAATTTATTGAAGCATACTATAGACTAGGTTGCCAATAGTAAAAATTGAAAGAGATCGAGATTGAAATGATTGAACGTTACCAAACGCCGGAAATGAAAAACTTGTTTAATGAAATCAAGCGATTTGAGTACATGCTCGTGGTGGAAAAGGCCGTAGCCGAAGTTCAAGCCAAGCATAAATTGATCCCGGTATCAGCGGCCCGAAATATCGTTAAAAAAAGCAAGATCGATCTGGATCGTATTTATGAAATCGAAGAACAGACGAAACACGATGTGATCGCTTTCGTTTCTCAAGTTTCAGAAACAGTGGGTAAGGACGGTCGTTATATCCATTTTGGTTTAACTAGTTCGGATGTTTTAGATACAGCTTTAAGTTTACAGTTAAACGATGCTTTTGAAATTATCTTGAGCGAAGTTAAAAAATTAAAGTCCGTGCTTCGTGCGATGGCTAAAAAACACCAAGATACCTTATGTGCTGGGCGTACTCATGGAATCTACGCCGAAATCACAACTTTTGGTTTTAAATTGATGGGTTTCTTATCTGAGTTGACTCGTTGTGAAAAACGCATGATTCAAGCTCAAAAGCAAATTCAAATCTGTAAACTCAGTGGAGCCGTGGGAACGTCTTCGGCTTTAGGTTTGGAAATCGAATCAGGTGTAGCAGCTAAATTAAAACTTCAAGTTGAAAACTTTGCTACTCAAGTTATTCCACGTGATCGTCATGCGGAAGCTATTTTCTCTTTGGCCTTAACGGCAAGTTGTTTAGAGCGTTTAGCCGTTGAGCTTCGTCACTTACAACGAACTGAAGTGAATGAAGTGATCGAAGGTTTTTCAGCTCTGCAAAAAGGCTCATCGGCCATGCCGCATAAGAAGAATCCAATCAGCGCTGAAAACATCACGGGCCTTAGTCGTTTAATTAAAGGTTATGCCTGGACAGCTTTAGAGAACGTGCCTTTGTGGCATGAGCGCGACATCAGTCATTCATCAAATGAACGCGTGGTGTTTGGTGATGCATTCACGGCTATGCACTATAGTCTTCGTCGCATGATTCAACTGTTAGAAAAACTTTATGTTAATACATCAGTGATGGAGAAGAACACGCATAAAATGGGCGGAGTTCTTTACAGTTCTCATTTATTAAATCATTTAGTGAGTCGACATAATTTATCGCGCGAACAGGCGTATAAATTGATTCAAGATG
Organism: uncultured Bdellovibrio sp.; assembly: GCA_964645745.1. Lineage (GTDB taxonomy): Bacteria > Bdellovibrionota > Bdellovibrionia > Bdellovibrionales > Bdellovibrionaceae > Pseudobdellovibrio. The sequence continues at coordinate 2,436 of CAZXZW010000109.1, read as the reverse complement.
CGGCTTTTGGTTTACAAGAGGATGAATCGTTAGAACAAAAAGTTCTTCAATCAAAGCAGCTTAAGAAATATTTTACCGCCCAGGATGTGAGAAATATTTTCTCGGGCATTAAACATTTAAATTCAATTCAGCAAAGAATTAAGAAATATGAAAAAAACCTTAGATAAGCCTCCATTCTCATTTTTAAAAAAAGGCGATATCATTGATATCGTAGCTCCAGCTAGCAGCTGTACGGTGGAAGAATTAAATCACGCTATCACGTGGATTGAAAACCAAGGCTATAAACCTCGTGTACCGGCCGATTTACTTCAGCCTTTAGATTATTTAGCTAATACGGATAAGAAAAGATTCGCTGTGCTTAAAAATGCTTTAACGAGTAAATCTTCAAAAGTTGTTTGGTGTTTGCGTGGTGGTTATGGATCGATTCGTTTGGTTCCTGAGTTGTTGAAACTAAAAAAAGTTCCGCAAAAGTTTTTTATCGGATTAAGTGATATCACGATCATCCATCAGTTTTTGAATCAGAAATGGAACTGGAGAACGATTCATGGTCCTATTTTATCTCGAACCATGTCGGAACGTAAACGCGCCAGCGACTATGAAGAGATTTTCTCTTTGTTATCTGGACAGTTTGATCATTTAGATTTTTCGAATCTAGAGCCGATCAATAAAGCGGCGAAGCAAACAAAGAAAAATATCACGTCTAAAATTATGGGTGGTAATTTGGCGACGTTCTGTTCGATATTGGGAACAGCGTTAAGTCCCAAAGTAAACAATCACTTTTTATTTTTTGAGGATATTTCTGAGCGCGGCTATAAAATCGATCGTATGTTGAATCAGTTGGATCAAGCCGGAATTTTCAAGAAATGTAAAGGCGTGTTCTTTGGTGATATTATTAATTCCGAAGAAGCCAATGGTCGTAATTTAGTTTGGTCGACGATTGAAACTTTTTTTAAAGATAAAAAGATTCCGGTATTTAAAGGGGTTGAATCTGATCACTCAGAAAAACAACGTCCTTTGTTTTTAAACAGCAAGGCAGAGTTGCTCTGCAAGAACTCTTACACATTAAGAGTATATAACAATTAGGTAATAAGTTATGAGATACACAAGTTTTGAAAAATCACTTTTTGATAAAATTAACAACGCCATTCACGATGTCACTCCGGGTGTGCAAGTTCAGGCTTACCATGGTGGTCGTCAGATTTGCGACCTATCAGTCGGTAACACTCAGCCGTATTACGATTTAGCTTCGTTAACGAAAATTATTTTCACACAACAAGCGATGATGGCGGCCTTTGATAAAGGTCAGTGGAACTTTGAAAGTAAAGTGGTGGATTTTGTTCCGAACTTCTTTGATCAAGAAATGAAAGTCACATCTTTATTAACGCACACATCTCAATTGGATTGGTGGAAGCCATTTTATTTAGATTTAGCAGGCGCGGCTGAGCAAGATTGGAAAGTTAAACGTGAACGTCTTTTCACATTGTTGAATACGGCAGCGAATATCAAAGCGACCGATAAAGCAGTTTATTCTGATTTAGGTTTTCTAGTTTTAGGTTTCGTTTTAGAAGGCATTCATCAAAAAAACTTATTAGAAGTTTGGAATGACGTAAAACAAAAGTTCTATCCTCATTCGACTTTAGATTTTAACGTGAACAACGTAAAACTTTTTGATGAAAATCAGTATGCTCCAACGGAATACTGTCAAATCCGCAAACAAGTTTTACGCGGAGAAGTTCATGACGAAAACACATGGTCGATGGGCGGGATTTCTTCTCACGCCGGTCTTTTCGGAAGTATCGACGACGTTTCAAGTTATGGCTTAACCGTTAGGTCGCAGCTGCAAGGTATTGCTCAGTACAGTGTACGTCAAAAGACGGCGCAAGCATTTGCCGCTCGTGCGATTCCTGAAATGGTGGGCGACTGGGCTATGGGTTATATGATTCCTTCTCATCAAAATCCAAGTTGTGGAACTTCATTCTCACCAACATCAATTGGTCACACAGGGTTTACGGGAACTTCGTGTTGGTATGATATTAAAACAGATTTGTTAGTTGTGATTTTAAGTAACCGTGTTAACTACGGTCGCGACAACAAAGCTTATATTCAACTTCGTCCTCAGATTCATAACTGGGTGTACGAAGGTGTAAGAAAGATTATCTAAGGTACCTATATGAAAAAATATTCTTTAAATGATTTATCAAAAGGCGCTCATGTTCACTTGATGGGTATTTGCGGAACAGCTATGGCATCCTTAGCCGGTCTCTTAAAGGATCGTGGATTTAAAGTGACGGGGAGCGATTCTCACCCTTATCCTCCAATGTCGACGCAAATTGAAAGCTTAGGCATTCAAATTCAAAAACCCTATGCGGCCGCAAATTTAAATCCTAAACCGGATTTTGTGATTGTCGGAAATGTGATTTCAGCTTCGAATGAAGA
>CAZXZW010000108.1:0-6411 GCA_964645745.1 uncultured Bdellovibrio sp. | reverse complement strand
TGGACCAACGTGTAATTTTTCTATTTTAAATTCAGGTTAATTGATTAATGTGAGAGGTATAAGAAGGTGAAATTCGCCTTAACTGATTGTAATTGTTATAAAACTCATTTCAGTAGAATGAGCTTCGCAAGCTCTACTTACGAAGCTGTGATATTGAATACAATACTAATCTTCCACTTCTTGAACGATAACGATGGATCTGTAGTTCTTAAATGTTTTAACTTGGCCGTTGCTATCTAACAGCGGAGATCCATTAGCCGTCGCCAATATAGGAACATCACCGCGACCTGCTTGTATGACTAAACGATGAATATCTTGAACGATACTTTTATGCACACGAACACAACCGCTTGAGGCTCTTTGGCCAAGCTGACTTTCTCCGGCAGCCTCTCCCCCTACTAAATCTGGTGGAACTTGATGAATAGCTAATCCACGATTTTCATTGAAAAACATGGCAAAAGGCATTTGAAATTTAGACTCTCCTGATCGATAGTCGGCATTCTCTACACGTTTAATGGTATAAAAACCACGCGTAGTATGTCTCCAGTGGGATTCTGTTGTTCCTTTTCCTCCAAAAATTTTTTTAATTACTTTTTTCACACCTTTTACAATTTCAACATCCTCACGACCGGTCGAAACATCAGTAGTAAAAAGATACTGACCCTTTGAGTATACTTTTAAAGTCTGCGCAGTGGTACCTTTGGCAGCCTTATTAACAACTAGTACATTATCATACTGATTTAAAATTGAATTCCCCGCAAGATAAGCCGCTTCGTCAAATAAAACTCCACGCGGAGCCTCAGATGGATCCTCGACCATGTACTTTGAATCCTGTGCCGCGACCGTCAACGCCATAAGCAAAGTTGATACAAAAAGAAAAAATGGTTTTTTAAATATCTTTATCATAAACGTCCCTTCGACATATAATTACTTAATTATATGTCAATTTAGCAGAAACGTTTTTCAAACTATAGCGTGACGATCTAAATCATGTCATTTTTCTGTTTTTGTATAATTAAAAATCGGAAACTCTTTATTAAATATATGACCGTCAAAAAGATCGACAGACGCGCGTTGTACCTATCCTACTCCGGCCAAAGCCTGAGGTCCGTATGATTTCAAAAGCTCCTCGCGGATTAAGGCATGCTCTTTACGTTTAAGCTCAGGGTCCTGCTTAAGGATTTCAAAAGCCGTATCACGCGCCAGCTTCAAAAGTTCAAAATCACGAACTAGGTTTGCCATTTTAAATCCAGCCAACCCCGACTGTTTAGACCCCATAAATTCACCTGGCCCACGAATTTCTAAATCATATTCAGCCACTTTAAAACCATCGTTGGTTTTTTCCATAAATTCGATACGAGCTTTCGTATCCGCATTCACCGCATAGCCCATGATCATAACACAGAATGATCTGTGCTCACCCCGCCCAACACGTCCACGTAACTGATGCAGCTGAGATAAACCAAAACGCTCGGCATGTTCGATAATCATGATATTTGAATTCGGCACGTCGACACCGACTTCAATCACCGTGGTTGAAACTAAAACATCAATTTCATGCTTACGGAAAAGCTGCATGATTTCATCTTTTTCCACGGGCTTCATTTTTCCATGGAGCAACCCAAAGCGAATGTGAGGAAATTGTACTTTCAGTTTTTCAAATTCTTCGGTGGCATTTTTCAAATCTATTTTTTCTGATTCTTCAACCAATGGATAAACCACATAGGCCTGACGACCTTTAGAAATCTGCTCAGCCATAAACTGCATAGCCGGATTTCGCTTTGACTCTTGAATCACACGCGTCTGAATGGGCGAGCGTCCTTTGGGCATTTCATTAATAATTGAAACGTCTAAATCACCATAAACGGTCATCGCTAACGTGCGCGGAATCGGCGTCGCCGTCATGATTAAAAAGTGTGGACTGTACCCTTTACTTTTCAAGATACTTCTTTGCGCGACACCAAAACGATGCTGTTCATCAATAATAACTAACGCTAAATTTTTAAATTGCACCCAGTCTTCAATCAAAGCATGAGTTCCAATTAAGAAATGAATTTCACCAGCAATCAACTTTTCCATGAGCTCTTTACGCTCTTTAGTTTTTGTCTTACCTGTTAACAATCCCACCTTCATACCCAGTGGACTTAATTGTTTTTCGGCATTTCTATAATGCTGTTCCGCTAAAATTTCCGTAGGAGCCATCAAACAAGATTGATAACCACTCTCGAAAGAACTTAAAGCTGCTAAAAAACTGACTAACGTTTTGCCTGATCCAACATCCCCTTGAACCAAACGATTCATCGGACGACCTGATTCGAGATCTTGTTTGATTTCAGCATAAGCCGTAGTTTGCGCCCCCGTTAATTCAAAAGGTAATGATTTCACTAACTGAGAAGAAAAACGAGATTCATTTTTGATGACGATCCCTTTTTCCTTTTTAAGATTAGCTTTTTTAGAGGCTAAATAAAGCTCAAGCCAGAAAAACTCTTCAAAAATAATTCGTCGATGCGCCGAGGACTTATATTCATTATATAAAGATGCTTCCTCCATATTCGGATGATGAATCTCATGCATGGCTTGTTCATTCGTCACTAAATTATTTTTTTGTAAAATACTATCTGGAAATTTTTCTGGGGCCCATTCCTTTAACTGGAGAAAACAATTCTGAATAAATTTTTGAATTTTTGCAGAACTCATACCTTCGTGCTCGATATAAATCGGAATCAAAGCATCTTTGATTTCCGCTTCCGGCTCAATATCTCGCATATCGGGATGATGGAATTCTAAACGACCGCGATAATTAGTCACTTTACCCACCACACGAATTTCAGAGCCGGCTTTAAAGCGTTCGAAATAACCTTTGTATGGAACGCGAAAAAACTTACAACGAATTTGTCCGGATTTATCACGAACCATAATATCGTAAACTTTGCGTGATGAATTCCCCATGTTATAACTTGAGACACTTACGACGTAGGCCTTGAGACTGACGATATCACCGTCCTGCAAAGTCGCAATCAAGCGTGCGGCCCGCTGATCCTCAAAGGCTCGCGGATAGTTCTTCATAAAGTCGCCAACTGTTCTATAACCGTTACGACCAAACAAGGCCGCCAAAGCAGGCCCCACCCCTTTTACATATTGTAAATCAGAGTCTGGACTTAAGTTACGTTTATAGGCCGTGGCATTCATATTTGTCTATTTCAAGCCGATAAGAAATGTATGTCAACCACTGGATATTTCAGAATACGTTTAACGACATTAATTGGAACCTCGGCGCTTCCATTTAATGTTTATATATTGATCGATCAAAAAGTCATTCTGTACGTCAAAGAAGGCGATCAAATTCCAAAAGATAAAATTTTAAGTCTTCACGCTAAAGATTCAGGCGAATCATTTTTATTAGCACTGGGTGATAAAGAAAAATATCAGCACTACATTCGTGATCTGATGAATTCAAGTTCTTACCCTGATAGCGAAAAAGCGATTATTCTAAAAGAAAGTTCAATCGCGATCTTAGAAGATTTATTCGATAATCCCGATGTTCAAAAAGCTCTAGATGAATCGAAACCGATTATCTCAGATTTAATTAGCTTTATGAACAATGCTCCGAATGAAATGGGAAATTTAATTACTTTATCTGGCCATGATTTCTATACTTACAATCACTCCTTCGACGTCAGTATTTACTCTTTAGGTTTAGGCCAAGCTTTAGGTTTCAACAAAACAGAGCTGGAAGAACTCGGTTTAAGTTCTTTGTATCATGATTTAGGAAAACGTTTAGTTCCTCTTGAAATATTATGTAAAAAAGGTGCTTTAGATGATAACGAATGGATTGAGATGCGCATGCATCCTCAATTCGGTTTAAAAATCTTGAACGAGCATGAAAATATTTCGGACGCGATTAAAGCAGCCTGTTTCGAACATCACGAATCTTGGGCTGGCGGAGGATACCCTCAAGGTATTTCAAAACAAGAGATTCACCCGTTTGCGCGTATCGTGGCCTTAACCGACACTTATGATGCGATGACAACGCAGCGTTCATACAACACGCCGATGAAACCCGCGGATGCTTTAAATTTAATGAATGGTAACTTAGCGCAAAGATATGACCCCGATATGCTCAAGGCCATGTATTCAGTCTTATTCAAAATGAAAAAAGACGCCGCTTAAATCAAGCGGCTTTTTTATTTATTCTTCAGCTAAAGTTTTAATTTTATATTTAGCTTGTGAACTACAAGTTGTTTCCACGCCTTCTTTCGAACAGCTCATTTTACCACATGTAATAGAAATAATTTTGTTGTCTTTATTATCCGCGCGGAATTCTTTTTTCCATTCATTGCATTCTTTTTTCCAATTGATCTCAGCTGACTTAGCCACCACGTCTTTATCACCTGATAAATCATGTTCACCTTCAGACATCACGTAACGCTTGTAGTGAGATTTCTTACCTTTTTCAATCGAGATTGTTGTATCTTCGTTTGTATCAAGTTTGTTGACCTTCACACCCACTTCAGCCGCAAAACTTTGAGTAGCCGCTGCAAATACGATAGCTAATAATACATTCTTCATAAGAAACTCCTTATTTTTTAATTTTAGTTTCAGTATTCATTTTTTTGGCGTTCGTGATAAACTCGGCCACTTTAACTGCATCCGTTACCGGATCAACATCGTGATCGACCTTACGAACAACCAATTGATCATCTAAAATAAATGTCCAGCGCTTAGCCATTTTGATCATCGGCATTTTAGCTCCGTAAGCTTCTGTGATTTTTCCCGATGCATCTGAGATCAAAGAAAATTTCAAACCATGTTTTTTATGAAAAGCGGCTTGCTCTTCAACAGTGTCAGTACTTACACCAAAAACATCGGCACCTTGTGATGTGATTTTTTTAATATTATCACGGAAAGCGCAGGCTTGTTTAGTACATCCCGGCGTATCTGATTTGGGAAAGAAATAAAGAACCGTCCACTTTCCTTTTTGATTTTCTAAATTGAACTCTTCGCCCGTTTGCAGCTGAGCTTTAAAAGTAGGTGCTTTATCATTTGCTTTAAGCTCTGTAGCAAAAACGTGTGAAGAAAGTAAAAGTGCAAAAAAAGATGCTGATAATGTTTTAATTGTTTTCATAATTAATAGACTAAGTGAATCAAATTTTAAAATCACTGGATATCGCGAGCCAACGCAAGATATCATCATGGCATGAATACAACATTTAAAAATCAAGTCGTATGGATCACAGGTGCCAGCAGCGGTATAGGCGAAGCCTTCGCGCATAAGTTCACTACCGAGCAATCAAAAATTATTTTAACAGCTCGACGTATTGACAAGCTCAACGAGATTAAAAAAACTTTAACTGAGAAAGGCGTTAACCCTGACCACATCACTTTACTCCCGGCCGATCTCCATGACATTTCTTCTTTGCCTGAATTAGGAAAAAAAGCGATTTCAATTTATGGAAAATTAGATGTTCTCATTAACAACGCCGGAGTTTCTCAACGAGGTTACGCCGCCGACACACCGTTTGATGTAGAAATGAAAATCTTCAATCTCGACCTCTTAAGTCCAATAGCTTTAACCAAAGCCGTACTTCCCCACTTTATTCAAAACAAAAGCGGTCGCATTATCGTCACCAGCAGCTTACTTGGCGTTCTTCAAATTCCTTCGTCAACAAGCTACTGCGGCGCCAAGCATGGGGTTAATGGTTACTTTGGATCTTTAGCTTACGAACTGCTTCCTTTGGGGATTCGCGTGCACGTTCTTCAACCTGGTTTTGTTAAAACAGAAATATCTCTCCAAGCCCTTAATTCCAATGGAGAAATCCATGGCAAAATGGACTCAGACCATCGCAAAGCCATGAGCGCTGAAACCTTCGCAAACAAAGCTTTTAAACAAATTCAAAAGAACAACGTGTTTATAACCGTGGCCGGCAAAGAAGGTTTAGCCGTCTATGTAAAGCGTTTCTGCCCTGGATTATACCAATTCTTAGTCCTGCGCATGGCACATAAATTATTCAAAGAACGCACAAATCGGCTCTAACCCCCTGGGAAACCTGCACCTCAACGTAAAAATGACTAGCCAAGTAGTGCCAAATAGCATAGCTTATGGGCTCAACGTTAAGGTCTGTTTTGAGTGAAAGTGCATTGGGCTCGTTCTCCTCTTAGTGGCAAATACCCTTTCCTTAGGAGGAATTCATGGGCAAAAAAATATACGTAGGAAATTTATCATACAGCATGGACGACCAAACTCTTGGTCAAGTGTTCTCTGCTTTCGGAACTGTTGAATCAGCTCGCATCGTAACTGATCGCGAATCTGGACGCAGCAAAGGTTTCGGTTTCGTAGAAATGGCTACTGATTCTGAAGCAGCTACAGCAATCGAAAAATTAAACGGAACTGATCAATTAGGTCGTTCTATG
>CAZXZW010000107.1:0-6690 GCA_964645745.1 uncultured Bdellovibrio sp. | reverse complement strand
CCCCATTCTTGACGGTAGCGAATCGCGATATCCATCGCTTTAACACACGATTCAGCATCATCACCATTACAGTGTAATACCGGAACGTCAGTGACTTTAGCTACGTCAGAAGAGTAGTGAGAAGATCTGCCATTTTCAGGATTTGTTGTAAAGCCCACTTGGTTATCGATCACCATGTGAATTGTTCCACCTACTGAATAGCCACGTACGTGCGCCATTTGGAAAACTTCCATCACGATACCTTGACCCGCAAACGCGGCATCACCGTGAATGATAATAGGTAAAACTTTTTTACGTTCTTTTGTGTCTTTACGTTTTCTTTGTAAAGCGCGCGCTTGTCCAAGCACAACGGGATCAACAGCTTCTAAGTGAGACGGGTTGAATGCTAAGTGACATTCAACAGTTCCACCTTCAGCAGTTTTTTTAATTTTATTGTAACCTAAGTGATATTTCACGTCGCCGTCGAAATCTTCAATAGGACCTTCCATTTCAACCGGTCCGTTGAAATCAGCAAATACCGCTGAGATATCTTTACCCATGAAGTTCGCAAGAACATTCACGCGGCCACGATGGGCCATACCCATACATACTTCGTCGATTTTATTTTTAGTCGCTGTGTTTACCACGTGATCTAACATCGGGATCACAACATCTCCACCTTCGATCGAGAAACGTTTAGTTCCTACGTAACGAGTGTGAATGAATTTTTCTAAAGTTTCAGCTTTCGTTAAAGATTGAAGAACTTCTTTTTTCTGAGCCGCATCTAATTTGAAACCTGTTGGATTTTTTTCAAATTCTTTTGTGAACCAGTTTTTAATTTCTGGAAGAGCATCACCGCATTGGATCGAAAGTTTACCGCAGTAAACGGATTTCAAGTACGCGATTAATTCTTTTAAAGTCGCATCTGGTTTTCCAACCACTTTAGAGATTTGGAATTTTTGATCTAAATCTTTTTCAGACAAGTTGAATTTAGCCAAAGCTAATTGATCGCTTGGTGTGGCCGTGTTTGACAAAGGATCAAGGTCAGCTTCGAAGTGACCGTAGTTACGGAACGCATTGATCAAGTTGTAAACGTCTAATTCTTTTTCAGATAGACCCATTGATCCGTCTTGGGCGAATTCTAAACCATCAAAAAAGTATTTCCATTCAGTTTGAACTGACTCTGGAGATTTCTTGTATTGGCTGTAAAGACTTTCGATATATTCCAAATTATAGCTTGTGATTTTGCTCATGATGGTCCCTTTAAAATTATATGTAATTTCGCTCTTGATCCTCTCATAAAAATCAATCAAGATGAATCAAATTTTTAGGTGAACTATTAAGCCAGATATTAAGTGAGGTTTTTATGAATCAGTCGAATACAAACTCTACAAAAGGACCCTTTCAATTAGTCGTTGTTCGTCACGGGGAATCGACTTGGAATAAGGAAAATCGCTTTACTGGATGGAAAGATGTCGACTTATCTCCCAAAGGTGTTGCTGAAGCACAAAAAGCTGGCAAAAGCTTGAAAGATTTAGGTCTTCAATTTGACGTTGTTTTCACCAGCACTTTGACACGAGCAATCAAAACAATGAACTACATTTTAGACCAAATGAACTTGAACTGGCTTCCTGTGATTAAAGAATGGCGTTTGAACGAACGTCACTACGGAGATCTTCAAGGTCTAGACAAAGCCGAAACGGCAGCCAAACACGGAGAAGCGCAGGTTAAAATCTGGAGAAGAAGTTTCGATACGCCACCTCCACAAATGTCATTGGATAATCCCGATCATCCATCAAAAGATCCTCGTTATAAAAATGTAAATCCAAAAGATTTACCATCAGGAGAATCTTTAAAGGATACGGCCGCTCGTTTCATGCCGTTATGGAACAATACGATTTCAAAAGAAATTTTATCAGGCAAAAAAGTTTTAATTGTGGCTCACGGAAATTCATTACGTGCCTTGATTCAACACTTAGAAGGTTTATCTCCAGAGCAAATCATGGAAGTGAATATGCCAACGGGAATTCCATTGATGTACAAGCTAGATGAAAACTTAAAAGTCTTATCTAAAGAATTCATCGGTGATGAAGCCGACGTTAAAGCTGCTACCGAAGCGGTGGCGAATCAGGGAAAATCAAAACACTAGACGAAGTGCCTGTTTCCCTCTGAAAAATGACCGCTCTATGGACGAAGTCAGCTGTCTTTTTGTAAAATAAAAGACAGTTAACAACAGTTTAGGCAGGGTTGGGTCTTATGAAAAAAACAGTAGGGTTACTTATCGCTTCTTTAATTTCAAGTTTCGCATTTTCACAAACAAGTGCCGAATTGATCAGCCCCGTCGCTCACAAATTAGAAAATAGAACTTACAAAGGCAGTCCTATGTCTTTAGACACATTCATTAAAGTTAACAATGATGAATGTACAACTCGCGTAGCTCAACAAATGCAAACTTTAAATAAAAATAAAAACTTTTTAGCTAAACAAGATGCGATCGTTGGGAAAAAATTAAAAGCAGCTGACAGTCGTTGTAAATACTATCGTTTTGAAATCATCGACTTCGTTAAAGAAGATAATTCAATCGCAAAACTTTTTACATACCGTTGTTACGCATCAAAAACAGCGACATTACCTCATCAAAGAGCTTCGCACATGGATCCCATCGAATTTAACCCAGCTGTTTTTGCAGATGACGAAGATAAAATGAAAAAAGATTGTGATGCTTTGTCGATTGTTAACCGTATCAATAAACAAGTCGCTGAATCGGCTGGCGGAAACGATAAATCAGATGTGAAGCAATCAAGTTCTTCATCAAAATCAAGTTCATCTTCTTCATCATCAAGCAAATCTAAAAAAGGTTCGGGTCAAAACTAAGATTTCACTTTAGTAATCAAAAAAAACGTTGAAGTAGGTGTTTTTCGGAGGTTTCATTAACGTATGAAACCAAAAATTTGCACCTACATTGATATTGTACGTTTTTATCAAGATTACTTCACCGATCGCAAAAGCAAAAATCCTAAATTCTCCTATGAAATTTGGGGGTTGGAATTAGGTTTTAAAAGTCGAACATTCATGAAGCTGATTGCCAGTGGAAAACGTCAAACGACTAACAAATTAATCGAAGTTTTTGCAGCAAAAAATAATTTTAATGAAATGGAAAAGAAACATCTTATTCACTTGTCACTTTATCGAAAAGCCAAAACTGACTTGCAAAGGAAAATCCATTTTGAGGCTGTTTTGCAAACTTTAGATTCGTCGACTAACGTAGCTCTAATTCAAAATCATGTAGAATTTATTTCATCTCCAACGTTGCCTACTCTACAATTGGTGCTCGCTTTTAAAAATGTGAATACATCGGAGAAAAACTTAGCTTTAATCACAGGGCAAACTTTAAAACAGGTTCAAAGAGATCTGAAAAAACTTGAAAAAATGGGCCTCGCATATTTAGAGGGTGGTCTATGGAGATCTATCTATCATTCATTTAAAATACCTGATGAGGTTCAAAGTAAAGCACTTAAGAAATACCATAGTAATAACCTTAAAGAAGCCTATGGTGTTATATCTAAGGATGACCTTAAGAGACGCTTTAGATCAGTTATGTTCGCTTTAAATGATGAGAACTTTGGAGATATCACGCAGGAGGTGGAGTTGTTCTTAGCGAAGATTAAGAATAAGTACGATACGGTTAAAAATAAAGGTGACCGCGTTTACAGACTTAGCCTTCAAACATATCCGATCACTAAAGCCTTAGTCTAGTAATTCAAATTGAACTGTGGAACTAAATTGAAATCATTCATGCTTGTTTATACGTAGGATGTTCTACGTATAAAGGAAAAATATGAAAAAAATAATATTAGTCATTAGCTGCTTAGCTGCCTTCTCTTGTGCTTCTCGTATTCCTGATGAGGCTGAGATCGCGCAGGTATCTAATAAAGTTGGAGAGTCTCGCGTACCAGCTCAAGTAGCCAATGTTGGAACGTTTAAGACAACGGCTTTGCCGTTGAATGCAGAGGGAATTGGATACGCCAGTGTTCGTTATAAAGACAAACTTGCAAAAATTCCAAATCTCACGAATATTTCAGTTTTAAAAGAAATTATTAGAGAATCTTATCGTATTGAAGCTGCTTATGAAGCCATTGAATCGGAAATTAATTCATCTGAAACAATCGTAAATAAAAATCAATACTATGAGAAGTCTCAGGCTAAGGCAAAAAAATTAGCAGCTATCAATCAGAGAGCTAAAGATTTTCTGAAAAATGCTAAGCAGTGTTTTGATGGACAAGTACATGTACCAACAAGTTTTCAGCTTTTTGATACTTGGGCGATAAAACTTCAAGAAACAAATTTTACGTCGAACCCAACTCCTTTTAACAGCGAGTTAAAAAAGACTCCGGCTTTAAGAGCTGAAGTACTCTATGTCGGTCGCATGACTTACGATATGCTGTAATAAATAAAGGATAAAAAATGAAAAAGATTATAATTGTATTAATTTGTTTGAATATGTTCTCGTGTGTTTCAAGTGAAAAAGTTGAAGGCTTACGTGAGCCTGCGCAAATTGGAAATATTGGAGCATTTTCTAAAGATGTCGGTTTGATTTTAAGCCAACTTGCGCTGCAAGGACACTTAGCTCACGGAGCAAAAGTTGGGGGTATTATGGATGCTAACAATACCGTTTTTAGCAAAGGCGGTGATAGTGGTTGTTACATTATCCAAATCGAAAAAGTGGATCAAACACTAGATTATATTCAAGTTTGTAAATCTGGGGCTAAACTGATTTTTTCTAAACCTTAACTAAAAAATCTCACGAATTCTATCTGTGCCATTTCTGCGAAATACATCGATTTTCGCTCGGGCATAGATAGAAAGCGGTGAGGAAGTTCAATCGTTTTTGAAAACTTCTTTCCGTTTAAATCGGCCATAATTTGGCAGTGTTTTTCACCGGCATTAAATAACGCGATAAAATTTTCTTCTTCAGCAAAAAAATCTGAATCCATTGCTTCGCTAGATTGTTTCCACATCCAATCAGGATGTTTTTTTAAACTCGGTGATAAGCTTTGGTGTAAAGATCCGTTCGTTGAGAAATCATAAAAAGCAAAGCTTTGATTTTGAATGACTTTTGCAAAAAGTTCGGAAATTTTTGCGAAATCTTTTAAGACCGTAATATTTTCTAAAGCCTTATCGACTTTGTCTTTGAAAATTTTTGCCGTGAAGTGAGCTGATGTCGGATACATCATTTTGACTTCAACATAAGGAAGATGGACTCGGTAGCCTAGGGTGATCGGGAAATCTTTTTTCATATCTGTTAGGGCGGACTCTGTTAATAAAGCCACATCAGATTCAGGCATGCCAATAGTATCCCAGGCAAAAGTTGTTGTCTTGTCGACATACACGGTCGCCTTTTCTAACCATTCGTTAATATGATCGTTCCAGATGGCTTCGATTTCAGCTGGGGGGCCTGGTAATACGAAAACTTTTAAATTCTTAGTTTGGATTTTGTGATCCACGCTGAAACCGTTCGCTGTGCCTTTATTGTTTTTAAGAACAGTTGCACCAGCTGGGAAGTAGCATTGTTGCTTTTGAATCGCTTTAACGTCTACGCCGCGGGACTTAAGAGTTTCTTGAACATAGTCCCAAGAGGCCTCATCAAATGTTAATTCTTTGCCTGTCCATTCCGCAATCACATCGCGAGTGAAATCATCGCTAGTGGGTCCAAGGCCTCCGGTAACAAAGAGCACATCTGTCAGCTCGGCGCAGTAATTCAATGATTTAAGAATGATTTCTTTATCGTCCGGCACCGTGACATGCAGGCTCGAATCTAGGCCTTGCTGCTTAAGTTTCGTAGCCAGCCAGGCGCTATTTCTGTTGGTAATTTGACCAGTTGTAAGTTCGGTTCCGATACTGAGTATTGAGACTTTCATAAATTAAATCTTTCTATTGAATAACCTTAACACTTCTTTTAGAACTGGTATAGCTATAAAAAAAGGACAATCCATGGACTACAAAAATTTTGATTTATTAAATCCTACTGAAACACACCAAATGTTACGCGATTCTTTAAAAGACTTCGTTCAAAAAGAAGTTGAACCGCAAGCTCACGAATTTGATAAAAAAGAAAATTTCAATTTTCCATTATACAAAAAATTGGGTGAATTAGGTCTTTTAGGTTTAACAGTTCCTGAAACATACGGCGGAGCTGGAATGGATGCTTCAGCGGTTTGCTTAGTGCACGAAGAATTATCAGCAAGTGATCCAGGCTTTGCATTAGCTTACTTAGCTCACTCATTACTTTGCGTAAATAACTTGGCCGTGAACGGTTCAGAAGCTCAAAAACAAAAATACTTACCAAAATTATCTTCAGGGGAGCACATTGGTTCAATGGCCATGTCTGAGCCTGATTATGGAACTGATGTTTTAGGTATGAAGACGACAGCCGTTAAAAAAGGCGACAAATACGTGATCAACGGTCGTAAGATGTGGATCACAAATGGTACTGTGGATGAAAATAAAACTCCATGTGACATGGTTTGGTTGTACGCTAAGACCGGTGAAAAAAATGGTCGTGCGCAAATCTCAACTTTTATTATTGAAAAAAATGATCCAGGTTTCTATGTGGGACAAAAAATCACGGATAAATTAGGAATGCGTGCTTCAAACACAGCTGAATTAGTTTTTGAAAACTGTGAAATCCCAGCTGACCGCTTAGTCGGCGGG
>CAZXZW010000106.1:0-6805 GCA_964645745.1 uncultured Bdellovibrio sp. | reverse complement strand
TGGCTGACGGAACTGAAGCGGCAGCGAAAAGATTGAAACGCGTTTTAACTACAGATCCAGCGATGGGAATTTTCCGTCATCTTGATGCCGGCTACGAAGATGCGAAAGAAATCGCAGTCGAGCGTGGCGTAAAGAGCGTTTGGATTTAAGTTCTGTTTTTGCCTATTTGCCCACGCGGCTATTGTTGGAATGCTTTATTAAGTAAGTTAAATATTTTTTTCAAAAGAATCATTTTTTATTTTATAAAAATGAATATTAAATCTAAAAATATTTTTAGATTTAATATTTGGCGTAAGACATTTGTTTTTAATTTTATTTAAAAAGCATTCAATTTCTTGTTCGATTTCAAAAAATTCATAATCTGATAAAATAAACATTAAGCTTCTTAATTTTTTAAGTGCGGTATTTTTTTGATTAATTTCGATCGTCTCATTGAGAACGTTATCATGAAATTTTTGAATGGCTGTTGGAGAACTGTCGTCTGTAATTTTAAAATTACTTTCTTTTGTTTTGTAAATAATCTCGTTTTTTAAATTATGACTTTTTACTATAAAATCATTTTTCAAGAGAATTTCTAGATCCGCAGCCAGTGCTTGATCGTCTATTTTTATATATTTTTGAATATCATTTTTTGTACCTTCGATATCTTTACAAGCAAGTAACAATTTAATAAGCGGCAGAGTAGGAGAACTTAATAAAATAGCTGCTTTGTCTGACGCTAGTTTCTCTTCATTGAAGTTGAAATTTTCTAAAACTTTGTCTTTTAAAATATTTTCTATTGTGTTGTTTTCTTTTTTTGAAACATGGGCCAGAAGAAAAAAGTATTGGCGTTCTTTTTCGTTAAAATTGAAATATCGTGCTAAAATTTCTGCAGATTCAGGACTTAAGCTGCGGCGATTTGTCGCGACGAGATACATGAAAGACCGACTTTTGAACCCCAGATGGTACGACCAATTTTCATAAGTAAAATGGTCCTGGTTTTTATTTTGATTGAAATAGTAATGTTGCAAAAAATCAGTTAAACTTGAAAAATTGAATATATTTAATGATTCGGCGTGGTTAGTTAGGCTATTCATGATCTTATTCCAACATAAAGTATAAGTATTTTAATATTGTATTAAGTGGAAGCGTGAAAAACTAGACTATGCTTCTTTTGAGAAGTCAGAATAATTATTTATAAATAACATATAACAAAGGAAAACAAATGAAGTTTTTAACTATTATGGCATTGTCTTTAGTTTTTTTCTCGTGTGCCACAGAAACCAAGAATACAGATCGCTTGCCGAATCAAATTGGTGATGTCGGTGGAAAAAGTTTTGCAAGCACAGTCGCTAAAAAAGACTGTCGTATTCACTTTAGGTATGAAGAGATGCCACCAGGAGTTCCTTTGATTCCAATGGAAATTCAAGTATCAAAAATAAAAAAACAAATAAAAAAATATGGAATTGCCATTGTTCAAAATGAAAAAGATGCAAATATTGGATTAGATATTCAGTACATTTATACAAATCAAACTTCAACAACGTCAGAACACGGGCAGATAATGGATCTAGCTAAAGAAAAAGAGACAGTAAACGTTGACCACGGACCGTATGCAGATACGCAAGAATCCAAGAAAAAACTTGGTTTCAGAGTAGCTGAGTACCGCGAAGAGCGTCTTTATGGTCTACATCGTCTTGCCACAACAAACGTAGAGAAAGTAGCCGAATTAATTTTAAAATACACAGATTGTGTTACGGGTCTTTAATTCTAATAGGGTGATCGTCTGTTATCAACCTTGTCTCTGACGTTTATCAACGGCTAAAGCGGCTTCTCGAATCACTTCAGACATTGTTGGATGTGAATGGAAGCTGCGAGCCACATCTTCACTTGATCCACCGAATTCCATGGCGATAATTAATTCACCTAGTAATTCAGAAGCATTCGCTCCCACGATGTGAGCGCCTAAGATTTTATCTGTCGTTTTGTCTGCGATAATTTTTACGAAACCTTCCGTTGATCCTTTAGCTTTCGCACGAGCGTTCGCCGTGAAGTTAAATTTGCCAACGTTAATTTCGTGACCTTTAGATTTACATTCAGCTTCCGTCATACCAACGCTCGCCACTTCAGGGTGAGTGTAGATCACAGAAGGAACTGTGTTGTAATTCACGTGTCCGTGACCAGTAACGATGTATTCTGCAACCGCTACACCTTCTTCTTCAGACTTATGAGCTAACATCGGACCAACAATCGCATCACCAATCGCGAAGATGTTCGAAACATTCGTTTGTAAGTGAGAGTTCGTGATCACACGCCCTCGTTCATCTACTGCCACACCAACGTTTTCTAAACCTAATCCCGTTGTGAAAGGTTTGCGTCCAGTAGACACTAGAACCACGTCACCTTGGATCGTTGCTTTTTTGGCGTCAGCTACGCCTTCGTAATCTAATTCAACACGACCACCAACTGAACGTGATCCAGTGACTTTCATTGACGTCATGAAGTTCACGCCCATTTTTCTCATTGAGCGAGTCAATACGGTCATACAGTCTTGATCCATCATCGAACAAATTGCATCCGCGTATTCGATCACAGTGACTTTTGATCCTAAACGAGCCCATACAGAACCCATTTCAAGTCCGATCACGCCACCGCCCACAACGATGAACTCTTTAGGGATGTAATCCAAAGCTAAAGCACCTGTAGATGATAAGATTTTCTTCTCATCAAATTTTAAGAAGGGAAGTTCAACTGGAACTGATCCTGTTGCGATTGTAATGTTTTTAGTTTCAACCACTGATTTAGTTCCATCAGCAGCCGTCACTTCAACTGTTGTAGCCGTTAAAATTTTACCCATACCTTTAAGCCAATTGATTTTGTTTTTCTTGAAAAGAAATTCAATGCCACCAGTTAAGTCGCTTACGATTTTAGACTTACGACCCATCATTGTTTCTAAGTTTAATTTAATGTCGCTGATCATGATTCCATGTTTGTCGAAATCATTTTTAGCTTCGTAATAGTATTCAGAGCTATGAAGTAAAGCTTTTGAAGGAATGCAACCTACGTTGAGGCAAGTTCCACCCAAAGTTTTGTCTTTTTCAATGACGGCTACTTTTAAACCTAATTGAGCTGCGCGAATAGCTCCTGTGTATCCACCAGGTCCGGCACCAATAACTACTAAATCAAATTGTTCCATATTCATCTCCGCTGATAATTTTGATTAATCTAATCGACGTTTCTTTTGTAAGGCATAAACGATTTTACTCACTAGAGATCGAGGTAAGAAACGAGTCGAAAAAATCATGACTTTATTCGATACTCCGTGAATCGCAATCGATTGGCCTTGCATTGTTTTTTTATAACCATATTCCGCCACTTCTTTAGAAGTCGGGAATTTAACTTTTTCAATTAAGCTTGAGTTAGAGTAATTCGCTTTTTCTTGGAATCCCGAAGTCGTAGGACCCGGGCATAAAGCTGTTACCGAAACATTTTTGTCTTTCAATTCCGCATGAATCGCATCCGAGAAAGAAAGAACATAGGCCTTCGTGGCATAGTAAACCGCCATCAAAGGACCAGGTAAGAATGAAGCCACGCTAGCTACGTTTAAAATCTTAGACGGGGCGTGGTGGATTAACTCTTTCACAAACAAATGAGTTAACTCAGTTAACGTTGTGATGTTCAACTGAATCATTTCTAAAGATTTATTTAAGTCTGATTTATCAAACTCGTTCAGATCTCCAAAGCCTGCGTTGTTCACCAAGCCATTGATGTTTAATCCACGTTGTTTGATTTCATTGTAAAGTTGAACTGCTGAATTTTTTAAAGACAAATCACAAGTAAAAACTTCGATCTGAATTTTATATAATCTTTGTAATTCAGATTTTAGATACACCAATTTATCAGTCGAACGCGCTGTTAAAATAAGATCATGTCCGTTTTTGGCGTACTGGTAAGCAAGCTCATAGCCGATGCCTGAGCTTGCTCCTGTGATGAGCGTGAACAAATTAAACCTCGATTAAAAGTCTTTCAGGATCTTCTACGCCTTCTTTGATTTTCACAAGGAAGCTAACGGCTTCTTTACCGTCGATCATTCTGTGATCGTAAGTTAAAGCTACGTACATCATTGAACGAACTTCGATTTTGCCGTTGATCACAACGGCGCGGTCTTCCACTTTGTGTAAGCCTAAGATCGCACTTTGAGGAGCATTTAAAATCGGAGTTGATAATAACGAACCGAACACGCCGCCGTTAGTGATCGAGAATGTTCCGCCCGTTAAATCGTTCGGAGTAATTTTTCCATCACGACCTTTTAAAGCTAAATCACGAATCGCTAATTCAATACCAGCGATTGATAAATTATCTGCATCTTTAACAACGGGAACCATCAAACCACGATCAGTCGATACTGCGATACCGATGTTGTAGTAGTTGTGGTACTCGATTTCAGTTCCATCCACCCAAGCATTTACGCCAGGGATGGCTTTTAAAGCTTCAACTGCCGCTTTAACGAAGAATCCGTTGAAGCCTAAGTTTACGCCGTATTTTTCTTTGAATTTATCTTTATATTTTCCACGAAGCTCGATCACTTTAGTCATATCGATTTCATTGAACGTCGTTAAAGCGGCAGCGTTGTGCTGAGCTTGAACTAAACGTTCAGCGATTTTTTTACGAATGCTCGTCATCGGAACACGTTTGATATCACCTTGTTTCGAAGGACCAGAAACAGTTGGAGTCACATACGTCGGAGCTTTTTCAGATTTCGCCGCAGCTGGTGCTGGAGCAGAAGCTGCAGGAGCAGATTTTGCATTCAATGCATCTTCTTTAGTTACACGGTCACGAGGGCCTGTACCTTGAATTGAACCAGCATCTAAGCCTTTTTCATTCACTATACGTTGAACCGCAGGAGATAAAGTTGTGTTTGGATTTCCCGCTGGAGCAGAAGCCTGAGATTGAGGAGCAGCCGCTTGCGCTGGAGCTGCTGCCGGAGCCGCTGCGCCTGCTGTTGGTTTTCCGTCTGTGTCGATTGATCCAACCGTTGCACCGATCAAAACTGTATCACCAGCTTGAGCGTTGATGGTTAAGATACCATCTTTATCAGCGGCGACTTCAACTGATGCTTTATCAGTTTCTAGTAACATGATCACTTCGTTCATTTTAACGAACTCACCAGATTTTTTTGTCCAGCTACCGATAACGGCTTCTGTGATCGATTCTCCAACTGCAGGAACTTTTACGTCTATTTTCATTTTGTATCCTTATTCCTAATTAAATTTATAAAACTAAATTGTAAAAACTTTTTCAACGATTTCAGCTTGCTCGATTTTGTGACGGTAGATTGAACCTGTCGCAGGACTTGCGCGATCAGGACGACCTACGTAACCAAATGTCGCTTTCGAACCTAACAATGTTAGCATTTCAGCTACTTTGAAATAAACGTAGCTGAAAGCTCCCATGTTTTGAGGTTCTTCTTGAGCCCAGATCACTTTCTTCGCATTTTTGTACGATTCAAGAATGGGTTTTAATTTCCAATCTGGGAACGGCGCAATTTGTTCGATACGAACTAAAGCTGTTTTTGTATCTTTTAATTTTTCACGTTGTTCTAAAAGCTCAAAGTAAAGTTTACCACTCACTAAAACAATTTTTTCAACTTTGCTGTTATCCGTGATCAATGTATCCGGTAACACCTCTTGGAAAGAGCCATTAGCGATTTCAGAAATCATGTTCGTAGCTCTTGGGTGACGAAGTAAAGATTTTGGAGACATCACCACTAAAGGTTTTCTGAAATCACGTTTAACTTGACGACGTAACGCATGGAAAATTTGTGATGGCGTTGTTAAGTTCACAATCGACATATTGTTTTGAGCTGATAATTGTAAGAAACGTTCTAAACGAGCTGATGAATGTTCTGGTCCTTGTCCTTCGTAACCGTGAGGTAATAAAAGAACTAAACCGCTCATTTGTTGCCATTTCGATTCACCCGCGGCAATAAACTGATCGATCATGATTTGCGCGCCATTATTGAAATCGCCGAACTGAGCTTCCCACATCGTTAAGAAGCTTGGATCTGTGATCGAGTTTCCGTATTCGAAACCCATCACGGCGTATTCAGATAAAATAGAATCGTAAATACATAAGTTTGTATTTTCGTTATTTAATTTTTTCAACGGGAAGAATGCTTCACCTGTTTTAGTATCGTAGAATCCAGAGTGACGGTGAGTGAACGTTCCACGCACGCAATCTTGACCTGTTAAGCGAACTGAAGTGCCTTCAGATAATAAACTTCCGTAAGCTAAAAGTTCTGCCATACCCCAATCAACAGGGTCTTTGCCTAAAGCCATATTCTTACGAGTCTCAATGAGCTTCGCAAGTTTCGGATGTAAATTAAAGCCAGCAGGAATTTCAGAAGCTGTTAAACCAACTTGTTCTAATTTTTTGACATCAAATGAAGTTTTAACTTCAGCTTTCATATCAGCTGAGTAACCTTTTTTTAATCCCGCCCAGTGTTTTTCAAATTTAAATAATTTTGCTTTTGGAGGATTGGCTTTTGTCTCATCGTAGATTTTTTGAAGTTCATTCATACGATCAGTCACCATGCTATCAGCAGTAGCTTGATCTAAAGCTCCTGAAGCCACAGCTTGTTTACTGTAGATTTCACGAACTGTCGCGTGCTTGCGGATGATATCGTACATTAAAGGTTGAGTGTAAGCGGGTTCATCACCTTCGTTATGTCCGAAGCGACGGTAACAAAGAACATTGATCACAATGTCGCGACCCCATTCTTGACGGTAGCGAATCGCGATATCCATCGCTTTAACACACGATTCAG
>CAZXZW010000105.1:3620-7016 GCA_964645745.1 uncultured Bdellovibrio sp. | reverse complement strand
TGAACTACCAACCATATCCCGAACAATACTGGACTCAGATTCAAAAAAATATCGACACGCTTAAAGTATCCAACCAAAAGTTAGTTGCGGCTTTTGACGCAGACGGAACTCTTTGGGATGCCGACCTGGGCGAAAACTTTTTCCAATATCAAATCGATAACAAGTTAGTTGATTTTCCTGCACACGCTTTTGATTTTTACTTAGCAATGAAAGAAAAAGATACGCGCGAAGCTTTCTTGTGGCTCGCACAAATTAATAAAAATAAAAAAATCGATCAGGTTCGCGAATGGGCTAAGCTTGCTTTCAATAGCATTCAACCGAATCCTATTTTTAAAGACCAACAAAAATTGGTTCAACTTCTCATGAACAACGGCGTAGAAGTTTACATCGTAACAGCATCGATCAAATGGGCCGTGGAACCCGGAGCCCAAGCCCTAGGTGTTTCAGCATCAAATGTCATTGGCGTTCAAACTGAAATTCAAGATGGTCTTGTCACCGAAAAAGGCGTTTTCCCGATCACATATCGTGAAGGCAAAGTAGAAGCCTTATTACAACGCACTGGTGGCACTTATCCTTTCTTGAGTAGCGGCAACAGCATGGGTGACTTCGAACTTTTAAAATCAGCAACGCACACGCGTTTAGCCGTCAGCGCTGCTTCTCGCGATGATCATATGTACAAAACTGAATCTGAACTTTTAAATCATGCTAAAGATAATAATTGGTTAGGACACAGGTTCATTTAATGAAAAAAATATTCGGTATTTTATTGATTTGTTGCGTGAGCTTATTTTCCTGCGAAGAAGTTCAAAAAGTTATTAAGCCACAAACTAAAACTGAAAATAAAATAGCCACGGATATTAAACATAAAATCGCTGAATTTAAAAAGACACCTGCACGCGTTGAAGTACGTAATTACTTAAAAGCTGTTGATCATAAATATCAAGAACAAGTCAAAGTGATCAAGAAAATCAAAACTCCGTTAGATCCCAAATCTGATGTGTATCTAGAACTCAATCTGTTCACAAATGAAGAAGATAAAAATGCTCCCTTAGTCGTCCAACTCATGTGGTTTGATGTCAAAACTAAAAATCTCCTTCTCGAAGAGAACCTTAATCTAGAATAAGATCCTTAAAACCAGGACTATCGACTAGGCCAGTTGCTGAATTAGACTCAAAAATCTCTCAATTTCACTCTGTTTTTTTCCGATACAAAAGGTATCAACTTCAGAGGGATGAGATGGATTTGTTCGCTTATTTTGAAAATTTTTATGACAAACTAAATGAATGTGTTGCTATCGTAAATAGCGAAGCCGAAGTCGTTTATTGTAATGAAGCCTTTTGTTCATTAACCGGAATATCTTCTGTACGTTTTAGAAATAAAAAAATCGCTATTGATAAATGTTTACCCTCAGTGAGCGAAGCTCAATTTACACTAGACGACGTCAAACTACTTGCTCGAAGTGGTTCTAATTCTATTTCTTCGTTTCAAACTAAAGCTATACAAAAAGGAATTGCTAAAATCAGTTGTTCTCCGATCAACGTCGAAAATTTGGACGAGCATTTTTTAGTATCACTTTATGATCTAACTTACGAAAACGAGATCATTGAAAAAAATAAATTCGAAGCTCAATCACGCGACAATCTGATTTCAGAAATGAATGACTTGATTGAAATCTTACAACGAATTAGACTAGTTAATAGCCTAGATGAAAGTATCAATATTTTTACACAGCACCTTGTTCCTCAAGAAATTTTATTTGCAGCGAATATGATTGGTTCGCAAGTTAAATATGTCACCGATGTAAATAAAGAATCAAAATTAGAAGCTGAGGCTTTAAGTATAGAAATTCAAAACTACTTGTCTAAAAATAAAATCACTCGCTATTCAAATGTAAAACTTCAATTGAATGCAATTGATAAAACTTATTTTGTCATTCTAGTTCCATTTGAATTTAGAAATTCAAAAGCTTTCAGCATTTTTGCTTTTTCTAACCCAGCTCATCTCGAAAAATTTAAGCATCAATCTGCGATCAGTCTTTCAGAACAGTTGACGGTTATTTTGAACAACTTAGTGCTTAAAGAAACTGTGGTTACAGACAGCTTAACACAGCTCAAAAATAGTATGTATTTTAGAAATAAAATGAATGATCTTTGTCAAAAATCAGAACAAGTTCAGCTTGTTCTTTTCGATGTGGATTTCTTCAAAAAAATTAACGATACGTACGGCCACTTAGGCGGAGATGCGGTTCTTATTCAAATCGGATCAACTCTTAAAGCTATTCAGCATAAGTATAATACAAAGCTTGCCATCGACCCAAGTAATTACATCACCAGCGCACGTGTCGGCGGCGAAGAGTTTGCAATTCTTATTCCTAAGCAATCTAAAAAACTAGCTTATCAATTTGCGGAAGACTTAAGAAGTACAGTTGAGAAAATTGTAGTTCAGTATCAATCACACGAAATTCGATTCACAATCAGCTTAGGCTTATCATCGTGGACAAGTGATACAGAACCCACTGACGCCAATATTAAGAACTTCTACAAGAACGCAGATGATTCTTTATATATGTCAAAAAAATCAGGCCGCAACAGAACTAGCTCGAACGCGGCTTAGATTTAATGAGCTTCAGTACCTACGATCGCTTCAATTTCAGCGACTTCTTTAGGAACCGACGACGTCATCACTTCACAACCTTTTTCAGTAACCAAGATATTATCTTCGATACGAACACCAATTCCGCGCAATTCTGGCGGAGCTGTTTTATCAGTTCCAGGAATATATAATCCCGGCTCGATCGTGAACACCATACCTGGCTCAATTGGACGAGGCTTTCCTTTGATGTAGTAAAGACCCGCATCATGAACATCCATTCCTAACCAGTGACCAATACCATGCGGATAATATTTTTTATATTCTAAAGATTTAATTACATCTTCTTTGCGACCACTAACTAAATTCAATTCAAGCATCAAATCTACAAGAAGACTTGTTCCCATTTCATGAAGATCTTTGAAGAAAATTCCAGGCTTTACGTAATTGATAATTTCTTTTTGTAATTTTAAAACGCCTTCATAAACTTTTTTCTGAGCAGGAGAGAATTTTCCATTAACTGGATAACAACGAGTGATATCGCCTGAGTAGTAATTGTATTCCGCACCCGAATCGATCAATAACAATTCACCGTCTTCACAAACTTGGTCATTGAAATTATAATGAAGAGTCGTCGCGCTATTTCCGCTGGCTACGATATGATTGTAACCTTCACGAGCCGCGCCGTTCTTGTAGAATTCAGTCACAAGCAAGGCTTGAACTTGGCGCTCTGTCATTCCAGGCTTAGTGCCTTTCATCGCTTTCAAGTGAGCTTGAGCCGAAATTTCACAGGCTTTTCTTTGATTA
>CAZXZW010000105.1:0-3520 GCA_964645745.1 uncultured Bdellovibrio sp. | reverse complement strand
TTTCATCGCTTTCAAGTGAGCTTGAGCCGAAATTTCACAGGCTTTTCTTTGATTAACTAAATCAGTTTGATCCTTAATCAAACGGAACTCACCTAAGAAGGTGTCCGCATCTTTCACTGACAATAAACCATAACCAGAACGACCAAACGCACGTTTTAGTTCTAATAAAAGAGTTTCAAACTGATGATCCACTTCTTTATTTTTAAACATACGGTAATAAACGTTATCGTAACCAGAAAGTAATTCTGTTGATTTAGAAACAAATTGATCAATTGAATAAACTTGATCGATGCCGAATTCTTTTTGCGTGCCTTCAGGTCCAAAACGGAAGCCATCCCAAGTTTCGCGTTCAACGTTTTTATTACGCACGAACATGACTGACTCAGGAGTTTTTCCTGGACGAAGTAACAAAATACTTTCAGGCTCTTCGAAACCTGTTAAGTAATACATATTTGAATCTTGGCGATGCAAGTAATGAACATCATCATTACGAATCAGCTCAGGATGAGAAGCTACGATTAAGGCGGTAGCATCACCGTCTTTACCTAAAATAGCTTTCGCTACTTTATTTCGACGTGCTTTAAATATTTCAGGATTTTCAGTTGGCTTACGACTTGTTTTAAGATTTGTGCTCATAGTATTTCCTTTGAGGAGATATCTATTTATATCATAGCAAAAATCATTATTGAACTACTATTCATTTCACTGGCTCACTAGATCGGATCAACTATCTCAAATTTATAAGATTTGGCCCGGTTTTACACCCAGCTTCAAAAAAACAAGGCCCACCCTTACGGGCAGGCCCACAGCATACGTACTACTGATGGATTCAAATATTATTTTCCTGAGAACATGACGCTATACATAGCCGCATCAATCGCATAAGGATCGTTTGAGCTGATCAAACGACCACTCGACATACTTAACGTTTTGTAAGCCAAGTAAACTGGTACGCTACGTTTTAAAGAAACATTCGTTGGAGCTTCCGCTTGTACCGGAGCATATTCTGTTGCTGCCATTAAAGCTTCTGGAGTCCATTTAGTTCCCGCTAATAATTTAGCTCCTAAATCAAATGGTTTGTGTAAACGAACACAACCCGAAGAACGAAGACGATCTGATTCAGTAAATAAATTACGTTCATTGGTATCATGCAAATAGATCGCAAAGTCATTCGTTAAAGGGAATTTGATGCGTCCTAAGGCATTCCACGGCCCAGGTGACTGAACTAACGTATACGGCAAACGAGAAGGCTCTTGATTCCAGTCAACAGAATAAGGATCAACCTCTTTACCTGTAATATCGCTTATGACCTTAGCATGTAAATCAGCCGCATATCCCGGGCTCTCACGTAATTTTGCTAATTTATCTTTTACGAAAATCGTACGAGGAACAGTCCAAGTTGGATTCAACACCACTTGGCGAGCTACGTCGACTAACATCGGAGTTTGGCGATCTAAACGACCATTGATCGTTCTGAACGACATTGTCTCTTTTTCATTTTCAAAATATTGAAAAGTTTGAAGAGCCAGATTCACATAAATATATTCAGCGGCATTTTGATCTGGTAACCAACGCGTACGATCTAAATTCAAAATTCCTTGCGTGATTAATTGATCTACTGACTTATCTAAAATTTTCCATGTGTTTTGACCAGCGATACCGTCAGACACCAAAGCGTTGTCTGCTTGGAAAGCCTTGATCACTGAATTTAATTCTAAATCCCAAGCTGTGCTTGCCGTATTGTTCGCATAACCGAAGTTTGCTAACTGAGAACGAGCATAAGAAATAACGGCAGGATTCGAAACTCCTTTTTTAATCGTTACTAGAGTTAAACCAGCTGGTTTACCTTTCCATTTATTTTGAGCTTTAAGATCCGTTACCGTTTTCAAAGCTGTTAAAGCCTCAATATAAATACGATTCTTTGGACTCACATTAGCCATGAACTGCTCTAAAGAAATTGAGCCATTTAAATAATTCGTCGCCGATACTTGATGAGCAAAAGCTTTCGCCTTAATAGGCGCTTTTTCTGCAACAGAAGTTGGTAAAACGCGTCCACGAGATAAATCGCTCGCCATACGAGTTACAATCGTCAACAAACGCGGATCTAAAGCAGCCGCATTGTTTGAATTAGCTAAACCTTGAAGCTCAGCTTCGACCACTGGATTTAAATAAAGTGAGTAAACTAAGCCGTGACCCGTCAATACTCGAGCTAAATCCTGTATACGCTGAAGTTTTTGCTGCGACTGAGATGCCGCAACTTGAGCGTGAACCATCGGAGTATATACCTGAACCGCGGCCGTAAAGCCCATAAGTAACGAAGAAATCGTTGGTAAAATTATTTTTTTCATTTGTAAATCCTAGTCTGCTAATACTTGTACTTTAGTGATTTGAGCTAAGCTGTCGTTTGTCGTTGTGATTTTAACTGTTTCGTCTTTAGCTTTAGCTTCTTTTAATTCAGCTACTGTTTTCGTGAAGTCTTTTGATTTGCTATCTAAGTATAATAAAACCGGAGACTCGCTTTGCTTCTTTTCCTGAACAACAACTTTCATACCTTCTTCATCTTGGTTCAAATTTAAAATTTGGCCAGTGAACTCAGCAGCAAATACAGACGAAGCCATCATTAATGTTGTTAGAACTAATACACTTTTTTTCATACACTCTTCCTTTGTTAATATTAATTATGATATTTTGGGTAGAAACCTAAATAATCCTCTTCCTCTGGAAAAAAATCTTCTGGCTCTGAATAATTATTGGTATAATTATCTTCATCTCCAATTACACCGAAAAAGTCTTTTGGTGTTTCGGTAATGATTTTTTGATAGCTCGTTTTGATACCTTTTAACATGTAGTCATCTAAAGCTAACATGAGTCTCAAGTTCTCAACGTTTCCAAAGTGAGCTTCTTTCGCATAAGCTAATATATCTAAATTTCTTGTTCCATTTGGATCTAGGTCTGTGATTTTGCGTTTAAAGAACAAGTCCGTGTAGTAAGCGTAAGGTAGACAACTTCCGAAATAGATCACTTGATAATTCGAGTTGAATGGAATTTTAAATCCATGATTAGCTTCAATACGATCCAGATTTAAATTACGTCCAATACCAGAATGTCCATCATAGAAAATAACAGCTTCGTTCTTAACTGAATTTCTTAAGATGTAGTGAAACGCCGTGCTGTTATCATTTAAATACGCCGTCTCTAAGAAGAATAACCGAATACGAATATTACCCTTAGGCGTAGCTTTTAATAATTCTTCACCAAATGGCATTTGGATTTTATTACGCAAGCTGTATGTCGAACGAATTTCATCGGTCGTCATCATGCGGCTGGCATAACCCAATGTCTTAACTAAGTAATCTCTCATTTGAAGATACGAACGAGCCCCTTGATCTTGCAAAGAAGGGTCTAAAGGATTCCAATTCGCATTGTCGTGATCAGCTGCACCGAAATACATTGTAACCGCTAATTGATTATCAACAATCAAACGCTCATATTCAGGATATGTGTCTGCTGTAGCTGGCAT
>CAZXZW010000104.1:0-7345 GCA_964645745.1 uncultured Bdellovibrio sp. | reverse complement strand
ATATCAGACCCTACGATTTGATCTGGCTTCCAATCTCCACCTTTAACTAAGACGTTAGGTAATATTTGTTTTATGAGATTATAAGGAGTGTCTTCTTGAAAAAGGACCGTGTGATCTACTGCTTTAAGTGAAGCTAAGATTTCAGCGCGATCATTTTCATTTTGGATAGGACGTGTAGGACCTTTTAATTTTTGAACTGAAGCATCGGTATTGATTCCGACGATGAGAACATCACCGAGTTTGGCCGCTTCTTCTAAGTAGCGCACATGTCCGATGTGTAAGAGATCGAAGCAGCCATTGGTAAAAACGATTTTCTTGCCTTGACGACGGTAAATTTCAATAACTTCAGAAAGGTTCGAACCAAGGACTTTCATTTAAATTACGCGCGCTTTTGAAGAGGAAGATTAATTAATGTTCCTGCTAAATCAAATTTTAAGAAGAATGAAATGATAGCTAACGGGAAGAAGCCAGTTAAACCTACTAATAATGATCTAGCGATTACTTTCGGTACGTAGCTTGATGAAGCTTGATCGATTTCTTTGCCGCAACGTTGATCAAAAGCCCATTCGCCGGGAGTGAAGCCCATGTAGGTTCTGAATAAAGTCATGTAAATGAAATAAACAGATAATAACAAAGTACCTGTCGCGATAAAGATCGATGAATTTTCGCCTGGGTTAGAGAAGTTAGCTAACAAATCCACTTTAGTGATTGTTAACATGCAAATCATACAGATTAAGAACATCGCCGCTACAAACATTGCATCTAAAGTAGCCGCAGCCATAGAAGGGGCTGTGCTTTTCCATTCGAATTTAGATTTTGATTTTTGTTGGCTCTCTTGTTGTTTCTTGTGATTTAAATTTTTAAGAATTTCATTTACCGCTGATTGAGCTTTTAAGATGGAATCATCTTCAATCGTTGGAACGTTGATTTTAGCTTGTGTATTTGTCGCAGGAGTTTGCGCACGTGCCGGAGCAGGAGTTTGAGTCGCGAAATTCATGTTCGGATTTCTGAATTCGATATTGTCTGATTTTTTTGTAGGGGCTGATTCTGTGTTTTTAGAATTTGCTTTTTTATGAAAGCCTAAGCCAGCCGTTAACGGTTTGAATTCAAATTCATCCATAACATCATTATCAAAGTTTTTCATAAGGTCCTTTCGAGATTATTTCATCAATCCGAATTCATATTTTAGGACGGAGACTAAAGTCAGGCAAGCCGTTTCCACCCGAAGGATCTGTTGGCCTAAAGTCACTGGATTAAGGCCTAGCTGTTGGATCTGAGCCACTTCCTGGGTCGAAAAACCGCCCTCAGAACCAACCAGAATGAATAGATTGTCTGGTAAACAAGCATATTGGGTTTTAAGGCGATTGATCTCTACGCTTAAAGGGGCCTGAGTCGGACCCTCATATGCAAATAGACACCAATTCTTGTCGTTTAGGTTAGCGGATTTTATGGCATTGGCAAAAGTGGTGAGTTCATTGATTTTCATCAATTCGCCGCGGCCGGATTGCTGCGTGGCTGAAACCACGATCTTATTCCAACGTTCATATTTGCCTGCGGGTAGTTCTTTTTCTTTACGAATAAAACTGTAATCGGAAACAAACGGGGTGATGCTGGTCACACCTAATTCCGTACAACGTTCAATGGTTGAATCGAAAACATTGTAGCGTGGAAGAGAAACTAATAAATGAATGTGCGGGAGAGCGAGTTTTTTAATTTCACGTTCTTCCACAATTTTTGCTGATGCTGTTTTTTTTAAAACTTCGGTCACTTCAACTAAGTAAGCTTTTGAATCTTCAGTGATGACTTCGAAGTGGTGACCGACTTCTTGGCGACAGACGTCGAAGATATGATGAAATTGATCATGAGAAAAGCTCACGTTGTTATCATGAATTTGTTTTTTCTCGATCCAATATCTACGCATGACTAGTTAACCTTTTGAACCCAGTAGCCAACCCATTCGTCTTTTTGAATACGACGAATGACTTTAACTTCAGGAGAGGCTTCGATAAATTTTTCGAAGAAGTGATCATCACGTTCTTGCAAGATTCCAGTTAGGAATAAGTGGCCTTGAGGTTTAACGACTTTTAGCAAATCTTTTCTTAAGCGAATGAGAACGCCGTCGATGATGTTAGCGACAACAACATCGTATTGATCTTTGATTTCGTCTAATTGTTTATCCGTGACTTCAACCGTTTTCGTTTGATTCAATTCACAGTTCTCACGCGCTTTACGACGAGCTTCGGCGTCGATCTCAACACCGGTTGTGAAACCGTAACCACAGCGTTCTGCAAGAACGGCAAGAATCGCCGTTCCAGTTCCTACATCAAGTACGGCCCAGTCAGATACAGTATCTTTATTTTCAGTCGCCAGTTTGTGAATGAAGTAAGAAGCCATTTTTGTAGTGGCATGAGTTCCTGTCCCGAACGCCATACCTGGATCGATTTTAATTTCAACTTGCACGTCCGCCGGTTTTTCAATCCAAGAAGGAACAACCCAAACGGGTCCCACCAACTTGAAAGGAACGAATCCTTTTTTCCATTCTTCTAACCAGTCTTTCGTTTCTTCTTCTGAAGTTTGCGCCATGATCATTGAATTTAAATTTTTCAGATCATCAAAGAAACTTTGTTCCGGTGTTTTTTCAAAAAAGACTTCCAGTTCTAAAAGTGAACGGGGAGTTAAAGACGGATCATAAGTTAAGTCCGGCTGAGTGAAGCCTAAGACTTCACTTAAACCTAATGCCTGGTGATCAAAACAAAGATCAGTGACATCGGCTTCCTGTACGCGTGGCACATGGGAAAGGCGAACTTTAAAATAGGTATTTGTATCGTTTGGTTGGCTTGTCGACATGCCCCTCTATATGCCAGAGAGAGGCTTAAAAATCATTATATATCTTCTGAAGTCACCGCAGCGGCCAAACTGTCTGTAGGAACTTCACTCTGTTTTTCTAAGTCTTGTTTAATCTCTTTTAGAGGTAACTCAGCGTTTTTAACGGGCTTAGAGACGTCGGTAAAGCTCTCTGACGTGTCGATTTCGTCACCCACCATGATACCGATCTGATCGATCATGGCTTCATTATCGCGAGGGATCAGTTTGAACTCACGTGCAACGGCTATGCTGTCCGAAACTTGTATAATTTTAAGAAGACCAACGGTCGTCGTAAAGTCGCCCACGGCTTTGAGGCTGGCGTCTTTCACGTTGATTTTGCGTGTGGCTTTCACCACTTGATTTTTCTTGAGATCAGATTTGCTAGAAACTTTAATATAGAAGTCTTTATAAACAGGTTCCGTTTCTGATAATGGAATATTTCTTTTTACATCCACGATTTCCAGCGGAGCTGCAAATGTGTTTTGTGAAAAGTGAATCAAGGTAACAGCGACTAAAAGTTTTTTAAAGTTTTCCATACTTGGTCTATCGGCTAGTCTTGCGTGCAAGTTGATAGACCAAGGTCCAGGTTTTAAAGATTATTTAGTCAAGAAATCGATTATATTCACATTAGGCGGAGTTTGAACACCCAAACCCTGTTTGTTGGCTTGAAGCTCCGGTAATGACAAGTTCATTTTAAGATCATAACGACGCTCGATTTGGTTACGAAGAACGCGTTCTGCCGCATACCAATCTTTTTTGTTTGAACCATCTTTGCACGATGCTAATTCCGACTGAGTTTTAGCACCCCAACGTAACTCTACACAGTGGTAAGGATCGAAGCTGATATCGAAGATACGAGAGCGAACATCATCTAATGTCATCTTCACAGTTTGGCCATCGGTTTTCGTGTAAGCAATGCTACAAGAGTTAGAAACACTGTTGTAAGCCGCTAACATATCGCCTTTGATGTCAGACCCGGCATAATCTAATTGTGGATCGTGAGCGTTGTACTTCGCAAATAAAGTTTCTGCTAATTGACGTAACTCTACCATTGAAGTTTTCAAACGTGCATCACGAGACGGCGTTGAATACTCTTCCCATTCACCTGAAGTTCCGTAGATATTTTCTGGTAAGCGATCTGGGTGAGACATGTTATGTAATCCCGCCTTGATAGCTCCGTTAACTGCGACGACACGGTCTTGTACCGTTTGGCAGATATCAGAAGCTAGCGATTTAATTTCCGTTACCGGATTTAATTTTAAGTTACCCACTGATAATTGATTGCGAACGTAATCGTAGTAGCCGTATATTTGTCCGTCGATCACGAACTGACCTTTTTTCCAATCAGTTAATGGTTTGCGATCAGTTCCGAAAAACTGAACGATATCGAATTTTTTCAATTCGGTATTTTTAGCCGGAACAATTTGCCCGCCAACATAAGATCCTGAAGCAGAATCAAAAGTAGCACCAACTAATTTAAGAGGGCGGAAATCTTTGAAGCCCGCTCCTTGATATGGATTACTACGAACGAATTTAGTGCCGAATAATCCCGAAGTTAAACTGTTGTCTGGATGAGCGTCGATGAAATAGACTTTACCATCCGACGTCACTTTGTAAACGATAGCAACGTGACCGTTGGGATCGTAGATGTTTGTACCTGGGCGGATGGCTTCGCGATCAACCGATACTGGATAGAAATCTGTGAACAAATTGTTACTGTCGCTGTTATCGTAGTGAACGCGGAAGTTAGCTGAATAAGTTGAATTCGGAATCGTCACATTTAATGTACTGATGGCGTCAATAAATTTCCAAGATGAACCTTTTTTCGTTGGCAAAAAATTAAGACGAGAAGTCACCATGTTGCCTTGTGGTGTATAGCGAAGATTTCCTTCGTTGCCGGGAACATTACGACGATTGATTCCGTTTGCTACTGAGAAAGGTAGACCATTTTTCCAAGCGAAATATCCACGCATCACGTAAGATAGTTTGGCACAGTCAGCAAAAACATTTAGGCTGTTTGAATCAGAGCCTTTGTAAGGATTGTTCTTGTGTTTAAGGCAGGATTGAAATGAATTGCACTCGCGTTTTTCAACAGCTTGTCCGATTAAACTAACGAATTCAGAGTAAGCTTTTTCGTCCGATTCGGACCATTCAGTTTTTTTAACTTTCCAGTCAGAAGCAGCATAAGTATTCAAAGCGAAAAACGAAACTAAAACTGATTTTAATAATACGTCTAAATTCATAAAAACTTCCATTCGGTTAGGCCGAATTTAAATCTTTTTGAATGAAAAAGTAACTGTCTTAATTTGAAATGAAAAAAGTTCAAATTAATTTTGCGAAATCTTTATAAATTTGTTCCTACACCAGTTAGAGACCAACCAGCCTGTGAAGTCCAAGTTAAGCCTCCATTATTACTGGTAAACAAATACGATTGGTTTGCGGAAAGTGCTCCAGTATTATTTAGCAAATAGGCTGATGCACTGGCTACTCCAAACTGTCCTGCCGTTCGTCCATGGGTCCCAAAAACAACAACGGCATATTGGCTACCCATACCCGCCGGTCGAAAAAAAGTAAACTCATAAACGATCTGTGTGCCTGAGCAATTAGTTGATGCAAATCCTTGGTATCGCACTCTGAAAAAATTTGTTCCTGATAAACTGTACACTTGTTTGTAAGAATTATCAGCGGCCCCTAGGTGAAACTTTCGAAATGCAGGCGTAGCACCATTAAGCCCTGAGTAGGCTGTGGATCCGGTGTCAGCCGTTATGTACGTATTAGAACCGATAAACCAATTTCGATATCCCAATGAATCGATAGCAAAATTAAATGGTAAAGTAACTTGAATAAATTGATCATCTCCAGCGCCGCTTCCAGCACAAGTGCCAATATTCACAATCTGTGTCATTCCGCCTGTTCCCTGAAGGGTGGCGGCTATGGGACTTGGTGTCGGGCAGTAGCCAGTTTTACACGGAGTTAGATCTTGCCAATTGGAAAAAGGAATAAAAACTTGGGAAAAAGAAAATGAAGGAAATAGTGATAAAAGGAACACTAATGAAATGAAATAAAATGGCTTCATCTCTAAAACATACCGTAAGTTCATTTTTTTTTGAATCAATCGTACAGTTTCACATACCTTTGTCTAGTCAGTCTAACTGCATTCAACCATTGCTTCAATAAACGGAACAAATCTTTAAGTTTATTCCGTTTACTTTTTCTTATTCAATTCGCGGTAGAAGTTTTTCTTCGTTGTGCGAGCTGTTTCTTTTTTCGCTGTTTTCTTAGCTAGAGCAGCCGCTTTTTCAATACGAGGATTTGCACGGCGTACTGGTTTTTCATCACGCGATTTTGGTTCGTCTGATTCCCAGTTGCGATCAGCTTTTTTGATGTATTCTTCGTTTGGAAGATCTTGGATGAAGATACGATCAACCGCTGCGTCGTTTAGGTAAACGAATTCGCCGCGTTCTAATTGTCCTAATTTTAATTTACCGATTGCTACACGTTGTAACTTTGTTACGTCGTAACCGATCTTTTTGAACATCTCACGAACTTGGTGATTTTTACCTTCAGTGATGATGATTTTATACCAGTCATGTTTATCTGAAGTTTTTTGTTCTTTTGAAGATTTAGCTGTTTTTAATTTTTCAACTAATTTGGCTTTTACTTTTCCGCCGCCAGGAATCGAAACACCACGGTAAAGTTTTTCGATTTGATCGGGGCGAGGTTGTCCATCAAGTTTTACGTGGTAAGTTTTTGTCACTTCAGTTTTTGGATGCATCACTTTGTTTGCGAATTCTCCGTCGTTTGTCATAATCAATAAACCTTCAGAGTCCCAGTCAAGACGACCGATCGGGAACACACGTCCAGGAACTGCTGTCATGTAATCTGCAACAGTTGTACGACCCAATGGATCTGTCATTGATGTGATTACGTTTTTCGGTTTATGGAACATGATATATAAATTTTGATTTTTTCCGCGTAACGGAGTTCCGTCGACGACGATGTTATCAACGTGAGGATTTACTTTGATTCCAAGCTCGTACACTTTTTTTCCGTTAACAGTCACTAAGCCGTCAGCGATGATTTTGTCGGCGCCACGACGTGATGTTAATCCGCGTTCAGCTAATAATTTATTAAGGCGTACTTCAGTTGTAGATTTTTTATCTTCCATCGGTATCTCGAGTCTCTATTTCTTAGAGGCCTCGATCATTTTTGGTTGAAGAGCTGGCCATTCAAGAAATTGGGTGAATGTTAAGTTGTTTAAAACGTCCCCATTTCTATTCACAAAAATCATCGTTGGCAAGCCTTTGACGTCATATTTTTTAAGGATGACTTCGATCTCAGGAGTTTCTTCTGTGGCATCCACTTTTAAGAGCATAAACGCCTTGCTGGCCTCTTCGAATTCAGCTCGTGAGAACGTCTTTTCTTCCATCTCAAGGCAGGCCATGCACCAATCGGCTCTGAAATCGATCATAACCGGGAT
>CAZXZW010000103.1:0-7387 GCA_964645745.1 uncultured Bdellovibrio sp. | reverse complement strand
GCTTTAAAAATGATGGGCGATACTCAGGAATATTTCACGAAAAACGATATCAAGAATTTCTATTCGGTAAGTATTTCAGGATACCACATCGCGGAAGCCGGAGCGAATCCGATCAGTCAATTGGCCTTCACGTTATCTAATGGATTCACATTCGTTGAATACTACTTATCTCGTGGATTAAAAATCGATGATTTTGCTCCGAATCTTTCATTCTTCTTCAGTAACGGTTTAGATCCTGAGTATTCCGTATTAGGCCGCGTAGCTCGTCGTATCTGGGCGGTCGCGATGCGCGATCTATACAAAGGAAATGACCGTTCACAAAAGTTAAAATACCACATTCAAACTTCTGGACGCTCGTTGCATGCTCAAGAGATTGATTTCAATGATATCCGTACGACACTTCAAGCGTTGTTAGCGTTGAATGATAACTGTAATTCACTTCATACCAATGCTTACGATGAAGCGATCACAACGCCAACTGAGGAATCAGTTCGTCGTGCCATGGCGATTCAAATGATCATTAACCGTGAATTTGGTGTAAGTAAAAATGAAAACATTAATCAAGGTAGTTACTTCTTAGAAGAATTAACAGATATCGTAGAAGAAGCGGTTTTGAGCGAATTCAAAAAAATCAGTGATCGTGGTGGCGTATTAGGTGCGATGGAGACTCAGTACCAACGATCTCGGATCCAAGAAGAATCTATGTACTACGAGCATTTGAAACATTCTGGTGAACTTCCGATTATCGGTGTGAATACATTCATTGATCCGAAAACTTTGGATCAAAATTATGTACCACCGAAAATTGAGATGGCTCGTGCTTCAACAGAAGAGAAAAATCATCAGTTGAACAATTTAAATAACTATATTGATGCGAACAAATCGATTGCAGATCAAGAAATTATGAATTTAAAGATGGCTGCCCTTGCTGGTAAAAATATCTTTGAAGCGTTATTGTCGGCGTCTCGTCACTGTTCGTTGTATCAAATGTCACAGGCCTTATACGAAGTGGGCGGCCAATACCGCCGTAATTTGTAGGCCGTTCTTTTTCCGAAAATCTATTCGATTTGGCATTTTTTGATGTAAGTTAAACAATGCTATTTTCGAGAGGATTTACCTTTCTATTTTTGTCTTTACCAAATTGAAAGGTTGATTTTTTCAAAGCCTTACGAATAGATTCTTTAGTCTCATAAGAGTTATAGTTTTGGTTAAGCCATTGAAGAGTATCTTCTACGGCTTCAAATAAAATAAAATCATGAACAAATGGAATTGTCGTGTGAGATTTTCCAATTTTGGATGAAAGTGTTGAGTATTTATATTCTTCTACATTGGCTGTAATTCCAGCTTCTACTGGATTTCGATAAACATATTTATAGGCGTGTTTGAAATGAAGTTCACTCTTGATTAATGTTGGATGATAGGGGCGGCCATAAGTTTGATTAATTCGCCCTGATCTCTGAGAGATTACTCGACTTGTTTCTCTCATAAAATAGTTCATAGCAGAGCTTAGATTAGAATCAGGAGCCTTTACCAATAAATGAAAATGGTTATTCATTAAAACAAAACTATAAATTTCTAAGTTAAAGCCATGTTTCATGAAAAATAAGTAATTCGAAAAAATAGTCCAAACTTCATTTAGAGGTATATGAAACCACTCTTTATTAAGGCATCGCGCGCTGATATGATAATAATGACCGGAATCCGTAATTAAATTTGTTTTAAGCATGTGGCTCTAAAATGCAACCAAATGACTAGTCTATTAAAACAGCGATTGGGATTTGACTCAGATTCAATCCGATTGTCGTTTTGCTAAATCGAATAGGTTTGCGGAAAAAGAACGGCCTACATTATCTGAATTGTGCGACTATTTTATCGGCGCAGTTGATTCCGTCGCACGCAGCACTTGTGATTCCTCCAGCGTATCCAGCGCCTTCGCCACAAGGATATAATCCCGCATGCGATACGCTCTCTAATGAATCGTTATCACGAGTTACGCGTAATGGACATGACGTGCGTGACTCAACTCCGTAAAGTTGAGCTTCTTCGGTGATGAAGCCTTTCATGTTGGCGTTGAACTTTTCAATACCTTCACGAATTTTTTGCGTCATAAATTTAGGAAGAAGTTCGTTTAACATAATGGGCTTAATACCAGACGGGGAAGATGTTCCGTTATTTAAAACGTTCTTCTTAGATTGGCCGGTCATGAACGATGTTAAATTTTGAACCGGTAACTCTTTAGTTCCGCCCGCATTTTGAATCGCATTGAAGGCATCGACTTCAAGTTTTCGGCGAAGCTTCATTCCTCCCATGAGATCACCTGGGAATAATTTATCGTGTTGAATACTAACGACGATCGCAGCATTCGCAAACGGAGAGTTTCGATTAAAGTTACTCATGCCATTACAAACTAAAGCATCTTTTTCAGTTCCGCTTGAAAGAACGTAGCCACCTGGGCACATACAGAAACTGTAAACGCCAATTCCAGATTCTTTGTCATGATGAACTAATTTGTAATTCGCAGATCCCAATTTTGGATGTTCGGAGAATTCTCGGTACTGAATTTTATTAATTAACTTTTGGGGATGTTCTACGCGAAGACCCATAGCGAAAGATTTACCTTCAACAAAAACATTCGATTCGATCAAATGATTCAGCATATCTTCGGCCGAGTGGCCCGTAGCTAAAATGACATGATCTGAATGATAGGTATTTCCTTGAATTGTTTTAACACCCTTGATGCATTTATCGCCGTAAATCAATTCTGTGATTTGAGAGTCGTAAAATATTTCGCAACCATTCGCGCGCAAGAATTCACGAATCTTCGGAATCACACGGCGAATTTTATCTGACCCAACGTGAGGATTCGATAACCACTGAATTTCAGCAGGAGCTCCGAATTGCACTAAGCGATTTAAGACGTAAGGAATATGTTCAGATTTAATTCGCGTAATTAATTTTCCGTCGGAATAAAGACCGGCTCCGCCTTCGCCGTAACAAACGTTATTCTTAGGATCAAGTTGTCCGTAGCGCCAGAATTTATTAATGCCTTTGATGCGTTCTGAAGACTCAGAGCCACGTTCGAATAATAAACAGGGAACACCTTGTTCAACTAAACGAAGAGCAGCGAATAGTCCTGCTGGGCCGGTACCGATGATGATTGGTTTTTTATGTTTGGCTGCATTGAATTCAATGCGGTCTAATTCAAATTGTTGATTTTGAAGCTTCTCATTTTTTTCTGAGACTTCGAGCGTGTAGACGAAATGCGGCGAATGTTTTTGCCGCGCATCGACTGATTGACGAAGAATCCTGTATTCACCATAGTTAGGTTCTAACCACGCTAAATGCTCCTCAAGATTGTCGTCAATTTTGATTTTTAAATCCTTAATTATCTTAGACATTTATTTTATTTTAGGGCAGGATGCTACGTATGTCATCAATTACACGTATTCTTCCAAAAAATCATCTGAGTTTCTTCATGGGTAAGTTGGTTCACTTGCCGTTACCACGCTTTATTTGGATTCCGGTGATTAAAATTTTTTCAAATTTCTATAATATCAAGATCGATGAAGCGGAAAAGCCTGTTTCAGAATACGAAAGTCTAGGAGATTTCTTCGTTCGTCGTCTAAGGCCAGGAATTCGTCCTTTAGCGAATAGCTGGGCCGTGCATCCGGCGGACTCTGTCATCACGCAATTAAGTCCGATTGAAAACGGTAACTTGATCCAAGCTAAGAATAAATTCTACAAAGCCAATGATTTCCTTCAGGATTCAGAAGCTTTTCAAAAATATAACAAAGGCTTTTTTGTAACATATTATTTGTGTCCAACGGATTATCACCGTGTTCATAGCCCGGTTGATGGGGTCATCACAAAGGTGACTCATATTCCAGGAATGTTATGGCCTGTGAATAAGTGGTCGACAGAAAATATCGAAGAGATGTTCTCGATCAATGAACGCGTATGTGTTGAAATTAAAACGGATCGTGGATTAGTGAACGCTGTTTTCGTTGGCGCAACTAACGTGGGTTATATTGAATTAAGCTTCATGTCTGAGATTAAAGGTAATCATTTCAATGTGTTCAAACCTTTACATAAAGAAAATTTAAACATTCCGATCAAGCGTGGAGAAGAACTCGGTATGTTCCGCATGGGTTCAACGGTCGTGATGTTGTACCAAAACGGAGTTTTAACTGGTGATCAAGCCGAAGATTTGAGAAAATTAAATCTGAAATACCAAGACTTTCCGGTGAAAGTGAACTCGGAATTTTTTAACTAAGAAGGATTCGAATGAGCCAAAGTTATCTTAATCTAGCTAAGCAAAACTTTAAATTTTCCAGCGCTCATTTTCTTATCTTTGATGAGAAGCATGCTGAAATGCTACATGGTCATAACTACCAAGTTGAGGTAGTCATTCACCCTAAACCTGATTTTAATTTTGAACAGCAAGGCTATTTCATCGATTTCTCTGATGTTAAAGTTAAAGTGAAGAAACTTTGTGATATCTGGGATGAGCACATTCTTCTTCCTGAAAAACATCAAGACATGAAATACAAAACAAGTGCGGACGGGAAAAATTACGACATTAATTTCCGTGACCGTTTTTACTCTTTTCCTAAAAATGAAACGATATGGCTTCCGATCACAAACACTAGTGTTGAGCAGCTTTCTGAATTATTCGCGAAGAATTTGATGAATGAGTTTAAAGGCAGTCAGGTCGGAAAAATCGAAATCACCATCGAAGAAACACGTGGCCAATCAGCGACCACGATCATCACAGCCTAAGCGGCTTTCTTTGGACGATAATAAAGATATCCTGTAAGTACCCAGTAAAGAACATACAAGATCACAGTCATCAAAGACGGTGACGAGTGATAGCCTGTGAGGCTTCTAACAACTCCACCGACTCCAGAATTTTCATCTAATATGAATGATGAATCCCAGATGTTATCTTTAATCGGAGGTAAGATTTCCAACTCGATTAATTTTTGAGATAAAGTGATGGTTAAGCTTGAAGCGGTTAAGAAAAGTAAAATAGTTGTGATTTGAAAGAAGACTTGTTGTTTGAAAAATTTAAGACCACGGTTGAAGATAAACCAAGTGATAATACTGGCGACTAATCCTAAAAGAATGGCTGTTGCTAAAGGTTGAATATTTCCACTCGCAATAGATTCGGTGGCCATGCCGTAAAGAAATAAAACGGTTTCACTGCCTTCACGTCCAACGGCCATACAGGCTAAAGTAGCCACGCTCCAATATTCAGATTGAGAAACAGATTGAGCAACCCCGTGTTGAAGTTCGCCTTTTAAAGATCGGGCATGTTGCTTCATCCACAAACACATGTGAGTCATCAGAATGATCGCCACGAAAATAATCGCCATGTTGAAGTATTCCAAAGCCATACCCTGGAATTCATTTTGAGCAAAGTTAATCGAAAAACCTAAAAGAACACTGAGAACTAAGCCGGCGACAACACCACCCCACATGTATTTTAAGGCCTGCTTGTTATGAAGCTGGTCTTTGATGTAAGCGTAAAGAATACCCACAATCAGAATGGCTTCAAAAGATTCGCGGTACATAACAAAAAATGCGTTTAACATATGAAACTCCTGTAGAGATAAATAGCTGAAAACAACAGTATTTCATAGAAAAATTGAATCATTTGTCATTACGTTTTCAATTACGCTTAAGCTTTGTTTTGAGAGGGGATTAAGGTAAAAATAGCTATGGAAACAGAGCTAAAAATCAACACGTCTTACTCTTTGAAGCAAATTGTCTCACAGGACCCGTTGGTGATCGAAAGGTTACGCGACTTAGGGGTTTTCGAAGGAACGATGATTAAGATTGTGAATATCATCAGTTTTAATTCAGTTTATGTTTTACAGTTAAATGATTCTTTGGTGGCTCTTAATAAAGCGGAGATGTCATGTCTGAAGTTTTAAATGTCGCTTTAGTTGGTTATCCGAATTCTGGAAAAACAACTTTATACAACTGGCTAACGGGTTCGAAATATAAAACGGTTAATTATCCCGGATCAACAGTGGAATACTCGGTGGGCCGTCTTATTTCTCAATTGTCAGACAAAGTACAAGGTGAAGTCAAATTTATCGATACGCCGGGTATATATTCGTTACATCCACAAACGGCCGATGAACAAGTCACAGTCAATGTACTAAAAAATGCGAATCTTGAAGTTCACATGGTGTTGTTAGTGATCGACATCACGCAGATATCTCGTCAGTTGCATTTAGTAAAGCAGCTTAAAGATTCAGGCACACCGTTTAAAATTGTCTTCACCATGACGGATATCTTGGCGAAGACCAAGCAGAAGCTTGATCTTGATAAATTGAAGGATATTTTTAAAGTTGATATTATTAATTTTGAAGGTGTTTTGGGAAAAGGCTTAGTTGAGATCGTTCAAAGTCTTGATCATAGTCGATTGACAAAATCACTAGTTAGTCAAAGTTCATTTGAGGCTTGGAACAAAAATCAACAAGTAGAAAATAATAAATGGGTTAAGGAAATTTTAAATCAAATTAAATACGAAAAAGCGGATCAAAGTATCTTGAGCCCGACTATGGCGATCGATCGTTGGCTACTTCATCCTGTGTTTGGCTTTGTTTTCTTCTTTTTAACGATGACTGTGTTGTTTTCGTCGATTTATTGGCTGGCCGCTCCTTTTATGGATTTGATTGAAGGCGGATTCGCGGTAGCTGCAGAATTTGTAAAAGCAAATATGACAGGTCTAGTTGGTGATTTTTTGGCGGATGGTATTGTTGCAGCTATTGGTGGTGTCGCCGTATTCGTTCCACAGATTTTTATTTTATTTACATTGATGTATATTTTAGAGAGCTCAGGTTATTTGGCTCGTGTGGCGGCTTTAATCGATAAGCCTATGTCGATGATTGGCCTAGGGGGAAGATCTTTCGTTCCTATGTTATCAGGATTTGGTTGTGCGATTCCGGCTATTATTGCCACTCGCAATATTTCATCACGCAAAGAAAAACTGCTAGCACAGTCTTTGATTCCGCTTTTAACTTGTTCGGCGCGTATTCCTGTATACAGCCTGATGCTGGGTTTTTTGATTGGCGAAGATAATTATTTGATGACAGGCTTTTACATGGCATCGTTATATTTAATGTCTATGATCGTAAGTGCGATCGCTTCTGGCATTTTATCTCGAATTATTTACTCAAATGAAACTCCTAAGCTGATGATGGATTTTCCACTATACCGTAGACCTAAATTAAAAGTGATTTTGACTTATGGGCTAGATCGTTCAAAATCATTTTTAAAACGAGCCGGACCGATTATCTTTGTTTTGTCTATTGTGATTTGGTTTGCTACGAACTTCCCTCGTCATAACGTTGATGGTTCAGAAATCACGCGAGTG
>CAZXZW010000102.1:0-7673 GCA_964645745.1 uncultured Bdellovibrio sp. | reverse complement strand
TTAATATTCATATCTTCCACAATCGCTTCAATTGTCACATCAAGATTTTTGAAACCTGAGAAATCTAAAGTTGAAGACACTAAAGACATCTTTTGTGTGAATTGATATTGGTCGATCACTTTTTTCTTCGTTAATTTTTTCCAAAGATCAAAAGCATGTTTTAAAGCTTTCGCATTGGCTTCGTTTGAAATATCTTTCACACGAACCGCTACACCTTTATCAGCTGCAACGTAGGCAATACCGCCACCCATAGTTCCGGCTCCTAAAACACCAATCGCCTTCACAGGTTTTGCTTTCACAGCGGTGTCGTGAACACCAGTTGCTTTCTTAACCATTTCCGTTAAGTAAAACACGTGAATTAAGTTTTTAGAAACGTCTGTCGTGGCTAATTTTGCAAAATGTTGAAGTTCGATTTCTAAAGCGGCTGCACGATCTGAGTAGCCATATGTTTTGCAAATAA
The DNA here is from genome assembly GCA_964645745.1 of uncultured Bdellovibrio sp. Taxonomy (GTDB): domain Bacteria; phylum Bdellovibrionota; class Bdellovibrionia; order Bdellovibrionales; family Bdellovibrionaceae; genus Pseudobdellovibrio. The sequence goes on along the minus strand of CAZXZW010000102.1, from coordinate 7,213 downwards.
CATTCATGGCTTCTATTGGAGCTGGATAATGACCTTTGGTGGCTTTTAAAGTTGCTTCACGTGCTTTTTTAAAAACTATTCCTCGTAATGGCCCTTCTAATAAGGCATTTACAAAACCTTTAGCTTTGAAAGTTTTACGACGTTTTCCGCCACCTTTCGCTAGGATTTTTTCGATTTCTTTTTCTGTGAATGACTCTAATAAATTCGGGTGAACTGCGTAGTCTACTAAACCGATTTTTTGAGCTTTTTTAGCGTTTAATAATTTACCAGCTAAAATCACGTCTAAAGCCGCTTGAATACCCACTGTACGAGGTAAACGGATACTTCCACCGAAACCAGGTAAAATTCCCAATTGAGTTTCTGGTAAACCGATACGTGTTGATGAATCATCAGAAGCGATACGGTAATCACAAGATAAAATCAATTCACAACCACCGCCCGCGCACGCGCCGTGGATCATCGCCATCGTTGGCATCGGAAGATCTTCGATCATATTCATGATCGCTTGACCACCAGATACGGCATCACGAACCGCAGATTCAGTCGTTAAACTACGAATTTCTTCAATGTCCGCGCCAGCGATAAAGATTTTTGGTTTTCCTGATTTAAAAACAACAAATTTGTAATTTGAAGTTTTCAATTTTTCTAAGTGACCTTTTAATTCCATCATTACTGATGAAGATAATTTATTTACTTTTTCTCCTGGAAGATCAAAAGTTAACGTTGCGATACCATTTTTTTCTGTAAGTTGAATTGCGCTCATAGTATTAACCTTCGTTCTCGATAATCATTGATCCACCTTGACCGCCACCGATACAAAGTGTTGCTAAACCGAATTGTGTATTTGAACGTTTTAACTCTTTCATCAAAGTTAAAACTAAACGAGTTCCCGTTGCTCCGACTGGATGTCCTAAAGCAATCGCTCCACCGTTCACATTTAAAATTTCATCACGAACTTCGCCAATTTTATTCGATAATCCGAATTTCTCTTGCGCGAATTTGTCTGAATCGAAAGCGCGTTGACATGACATCACTTGAGCCGCGAAGGCTTCATTTAATTCGACACGATTCATGTCTTTCATAGTAAGACCTGCACGTTTCAACGCGATCGGCGTTGAGTAAACTGGGCCTAATCCCATACGCTCAGGCTCTAATCCCGCAAACGCATATCCACGGATTTTTGCCATCGGTTTGTAACCTAAAGCGTCTGCTTTTTCACGAGACATCAATAACACCATCGCCGCGCCATCTGTTAATGGACAGGCATTACCGGCTGTGATTGTTCCCGTTAATTTATCAATCATCGGTTTCAATTTCGCTAAGGCTTGCATTGTTTGATCGGCACGAGGACCAATATCGTTAGAAATAAATTCTTTGAAATCTGGCTCTAAGAAAACCGTTGCGATTTCTTCAGCCAATTTACCCTGAGCTGCAGCAGCTTTTAAATGTGAGTTTAAAGCAAACGCATCTTGCATCTCGCGAGTCAATCCCCACTCTTTTGCTAAGATTTCTGCAGTTCCCATCATATTGATACCAACGAAAGGATCCGTTAAACCATCCACGATAGAAATAATCGGTTTATATTTTGTTTTCGCCATAGGTGGTGTTGTCACCATCTCTTTGATTTGAGAAAGATCGGCTTTAAACCAATTCCATAATGCTGACAAACGTTGTCCAGTTGTTTTAGCTGAACCTAATTTTTCAATAATTGATGTGATTGATGTCGGCATGATTAACGGCATCTGAGACATATTTTCAGTTCCACCAGCGACTACAACATCCATCGTGCCTGATTTAATTTTTTCGTATCCGTTCGAGATACTTTCTAAGGCTGAAGCACAATTTCTATGAACGCTTACCGCTGAAGTTTTTTGTGGAATTCCTGAGTTTAATGCAATAACGCGAGAGATGTTCACGGCATCTGAAGGATTACCCGTGTTACCCACGATCACTTCATCTACAATTTGTGTGTCTAAATTTGAGCGTGCAATCAACTCAGTCAAAGCCACTTGGCCTAATTTAGCTGGATGCACAGTTTTTAATTTCGAACCTGCTTTTGCAAACGGTGTACGCACACCCTCTACAATGACGACGTCGCGTGGTGATTTATTAGAACTCATGGGTTAACTCCTGATGTTTTTGTAATATGCTAACGCCTAAATCATACGTTGTCCATTGACGCTTCTCAACAACACTGTGGTTATTAGTTTCAAAATTGACCTTCGTACGCCCTGGACCCTAGAATGAAAACTCTAACAAGTCACGGAGTACACATTGTCTTCAAAAACAGAACACACAGCATTTGAAAAACAGGCCTTGGATTTTCACAAACTCGGACGTCCAGGCAAAATCGAAGTCGTTTCTACTAAACCATGTAACACTGAAAAAGCATTAGCCTTAGCTTACTCACCCGGCGTAGCTATTCCTTGTCTGGAAATCGCCAAGAACCCAGATGCAGTTTATGACTACACAACAAAAGGAAATCTTGTCGCTGTCATTTCCGACGGGACCGCTGTCCTTGGTCTAGGAAATATTGGGCCGCTTGCTTCCAAGCCCGTCATGGAAGGTAAGGGAATTCTTTTTAAAAACTTTGCCGGCATTGATGTTTTCGACATCGAAGTTAAATCTAAAACGCCAGCCGAATTTATTGCGGCGATTAAAACTTTAGAGCCTACATTCGGCGGTATTAATCTAGAAGATATCAAAGCTCCTGAGTGCTTTGAAATCGAAGAGACTTTAAAACGAGAAATGAATATTCCCGTTTTCCATGACGATCAACATGGAACAGCCATCGTGAGCGGAGCGGCCTTGTTAAATGCCTGCACTATCGTTGGAAAAAAATTAAACGAAATCAAATTAGTCGTTAACGGCGCTGGCGCTTCAGCTAGTGCATGTACGAAAATTTTTATTAGCTTAGGTGTTAAAAAAGAAAATGTCATTATGTGTGACTCGAACGGTGTGATTTATCACGGTCGTACGAAAGGTATGAATAAGTACAAAGAAGAATTTGCCGCTCACACTGAAAAAAGAACTTTATCTGACGCCCTGATTGATGCTGACGTTTTCGTTGGTCTTTCAGTAGCTGGCGCCGTCACAGGTTCGATGTTAAAAACAATGGCGAAAGATCCGATTATTTTTGCCATGGCCAACCCGGATCCCGAAATCACTCCGGCCGCAGCTAAAGAAGCTCGTCCCGATGCGATTGTCGCTACAGGTCGCTCTGACTATCCAAATCAAGTGAATAACGTATTGGGCTTCCCGTCTATTTTCCGTGGAGCTTTAGATACGCGTTCGACACAAATTAACGAAGCCATGAAACTAGCGGCTTGCCATGCCTTGGCTACACTCGCTCAGGAAGAAGTTCCTGATACAGTTTCAGCAAGCTACGGTGGACAAAAATTCCAATTCGGTCGCGAATACTTAATTCCAAAACCTTTTGATACACGCGTGTTAATGTGGGTCGCTCCAGCTGTGGCGAAAGCCGCTATGGATTCAGGTGTAGCTCAAAAACCAATTCAAAATTGGGATGCTTATCGCGATCAATTAGAAGCGATTCAAGGACCTAAAAAAGTTTTCATCCGTTCAGTGATTCATCAAGTGCATGAAATCGCAAAACGCCAAGGAAGACTTCCTAAAATTGTTTTCCCTGAAGGAACTAGTCCTAAGATTTTAAAATCAATCCGCATGCTAATCGATGAAAATATTTGTCACCCGATCGTTCTAGGTCTAGAAGAAGAAATTTTATCGGTTGCTAAAACTCATGCTATCGACATGGATGGCATTGAGATTTTAAAATACGACTCAGCACTTTTTGAAAAATACGCCGATGAATTACATCGTCGTCGTGGTAAAAAAGGTGTCGACGCCAAAAAAGCTCGTGAATTAATGCTTAATCCAAACTACTTCGCGGCTATGATGATCGATCAAGGTGAAGCGGATGGTATGGTCAACGGAGCTACATCAAATTACGCTGATGCCGTTCGCCCTATTCTTCACACCGTGGGCGTGGCCAAAGATTTCGTACCTGCAGGTCTTAATCTTTTAATTTCAGATGATAAATTATTATTCTTAACTGATACAACTGTGAACGTGAATCCAAGCGCTATGCAATTAGCTCAAATCGCTATTCAAACGGCATTTGTAGCTGAAAAATTCCAACAAAAACCTCGCATTGCGATGTTAAGCTATTCGAATTTTACAGGCGCCGACGGAACACCGAACAAAATGAAGCAAGCGGCAGAACTTGTGCGCACGCTTCGTCCGGACTTAATTGTTGAAGGCGATATGCAGGCCGATACAGCTGTGAACCAAGAGCTTCAAGAAAGCATCTTCCCGTTCTCATCATTAAAGGGGGCTGCCAACATTCTTGTGTTCCCGAATCTAGAAAGTTCAAATATTTCGTACAAATTATTACAACAGCTTGGACAAGTTGAAGTGGTTGGTCCATTCTTATTAGGTGTTCGTCGTGCAGCCAATGTGCTTCAACGTACAACAACAGAAGAAACAATCTTCAACACAGTAGTATTAACTGCGCTGGAAGCCCAGATTATCGCTGATAAACGTGCCGAAGCTCAGAAAAGGAATTCATAACTTTGACAGAAACTCGCATCAAAGATAAAGACAAAACGATTGTGGTAGGTGTCGGTTTAAAAACAGACGCCTTAACTGAAATCAAAGAAAATCTTTGTGAACTCGAAGAACTTGTCACCGCCGCTGGTGGTGACGTGGTCGGTTCAACGGTGCAAGTTCTTCCCGCCTGGAATCCAGGAACTTTAATCGGCAGTGGTAAAGTTCAAGAAATCAAAGAGATGGTTCAAGAATCTGGTGCTCATGTGGTTGTGATCGACCATCAACTCACAGGAATTCAATCTCGAAATCTTCAAGAAGAAATTAAAGTTCGCGTACTGGATCGTACGCAACTTATTTTAGATATTTTCGCTCAACGTGCACGTACTTACGAAGGAAAGCTTCAAGTCGAGCTGGCACAACTTTTAGATCAAATGCCTCGTATGATTGGCGCTTGGCACGATTCCCTCTCTCGTCAAGGTGGCGGTATCGGAACGCGCGGCCCCGGCGAATCAGCCTTAGAAAATGATCGTCGTCGTGCTAAAGAAAAAGTTTCTATCATTAAGAAAAAATTAGACGAAGTTTCCCAACAGCGAGCTCAGCACAGACAATCGCGCAAAAGAAACGAAGTTCCTAGTTTTGCTTTGATTGGTTATACCAACTCAGGTAAAAGTTCTTTATTGAATCGCTTAACTGGATCACAAGTTGTTGCCAAAAACATGGTGTTCGCCACCCTTGACCCAACCACGCGAAAAGTTTTCTTAGACGACGGGCCTCCTGCCGTTGTGACAGATACAGTAGGATTTATTCGTAAACTTCCAACTCAATTGATTGAAGCCTTCAAAGCCACTTTAGAAGAATCAGCAGAGGCCGATATCTTATTACACGTAGTGGATCTTTCATCTCCGAACATGGAACGCCAAGTGGAAGTGGTCGAAGGCCTTATTAAAGAATTCAATTGGGAACACAAAAAAATTCTTCACATCTTTAACAAAGTCGATGTGGCACCGATTGATCGCCAATTTAGAATTAAACAATTCCCTCGTGTTTTCGTCAGTGCTTTAACCGGACAAGGCTTTGAACAATTGAAAAAGATCATGTCCGAGATGATCAACGAAATGCAAACCGAAGTGGAAATGTATTTCTCAAGAACAGATGAATATAAACTTTACGACTTAAGTCGTGAAGCAAAAATCATTCGCAAAGAAGCCGCCACCGAGGGAACCATCATCTTAGCGATGATGACTCCGACTTTAATGAACAAGTGGAAAGATTATTTAGTTAAATAAGACTTAACGATGACTACTGTTCTTAATGATTAAATCTTTGCGAACTTTAGACAACTTTTCGCAATCAGCGTAGTTATGAGAATCTTGACAGAAATTATTGATTTTCGTCGCGACCTTGTTCCATTTTTCTTCTGATGCAATTACTGGTTTAAATGTATCTTCAGATTTTATTTCTGGAATTTTCTTTAACACAATATTACTTTGAGCTTCTTGCACAAAGCTTTTGGCAAAATCAGCTTTTTCCGCATCTGGTAATTTAGATAATTCTTCGAAATTAAACGTCCAAACGCGATCCAAATCCATCTCAACTTTTTTAGCTGTTTTATTAACAGAAGCAGCAAAAGCAGAAACAGCACTTAGCACAACAACAAAAGTCATTTGAATAAATGTTTTCATTAGTTTTGTCCTCCACCCGTTACTTTGTTCGTTTTCTTTAAAACCGGAGAAACAATTTTACCAGCGGATTGAACACCGCCATTAACAGCTTTTTCAAAATCGGCAATGAGCGATTTCGCTAAAGCTTTTTCTTTTGAGCTTTTTACATTTTCATATTTTTTTCGATCAGAACAAATTTTTCCATTTTCCATACTGAATGCCGACCCGCTTGAATCCGAAAATGAGTTCTTTTTTTCTCCAAGACCCAATGTTCCCGTGTAAAAATCAAAGCGAGTACGACCATTAATAGCTCCACCCGTATCATCAACCCTGAAATATCCCGGATGAGTCAAAACTCGTCCGTCAGCTAAAGTCACCTTCTTACCTTTCATCTCAGGCATGGCGATGTAATCACCCATATTGTGGTAATCAGGGTCTACGGCGATCGATACATAAGGAATCAAGCATATACCGGCGAAACCAAACGTTGTCTTACAACCATGACCAAGATGTCGTGGAGATTGCTTGTAGCGATACAATACTCCTGGAGATAAAATGCCTGAACCTTGCATATTGGCATCAGTAATAAACTTAGCGCATGGTCTTTCTTTTTCGGAATAATATCTGCCGCAAATCACTTTCGCGTCAGGTGTATAATAAAATGATGTTGTCGCAATCGGAACAGAACAAGCAAAAGCTTGTACCGCAATAAAGAGAAAGGCTGTGCTGATTGTTGATTTCATGGTGCTCCGTCTACTGAAAATTAACCTACAAAAGTCCATCGACTTTTACCGAGCTGATCTTTAGCAAAAGAGCCCTCAAAATAACGAAATTTTAACATGCAAATAAAGATTCACGAAAAGCGTCTAACGTTTACACACTAACGCTGACAGGAAACATACGAATGGACTAATCCATACTCACTGCTTCCGCTATAGTAGCTCCCTGCTCTCCCATAACCTCTTTAAACTCTTTCTTTGTCA